>NZ_JBQFPT010000005.1:0-357549 GCF_056536505.1 Ruegeria sp. CL3
TGACCTGGCTCAACCTTTTAGGAGCACTTCTTTCACGTATTTACGAGCGCGCGCGCATCGCTTCCGGAATTCATAAACCCGACCTTTGATTGAATGGTGACTTTGCCTGCAGAGCGGTCATTCAAGCAAGTAGGAGTGTTTCTGAAAGCCGTCGCCGACATCAAGATCTCCAAATTCGGGTGCGTTGTAGTCCCAGCCAACAGCATGGCAGCCAGACCAGTTCCCATAGGTCGAAGCACCGATATCTATCGCCATTTTGATGCCTTCGCCGGTGTTAAAGCGGTAACCTCGCACGCGCGCCATCTCCCATCCGGGACCCAGATAGCGGGTGCGCATCTCGGGGCTGGCTTGAAAGCCACCCGCTGCCACGACAACGGATTTGGCGCTGATGTCCTCAAGTTGCCCCTTGTGGCGGACCTTGACGCCCGTCACCGCATGGCCGTCTGTCAGGATTACCACAGCGCGGGTGTCATAGCGGATTTCAATGCCAGAGGCTTTGGCGATCGCGGTATGGGCATCAACTAGGCCCGGACCACCGCCCCAGCTTTCCAGTGTCAGCCCGCCCCAAAACTTGAACCGTCCATCCACCTTAAAAGCCTGACGCCCATAGATGGGTAGAAACCGGATGCCCTTGCCGCGCATCCAGTGCATGGTCTCCCTCGATGACCGCACCAATCGCTCGCACAGGGCAGGGTCGGTGCGGAAACGCGTGACGCGAAACATGTCGTCGAAAAATTGTTCTTCGGTATAGGTGCCAAAATCGGTGATGGCGATCTGGTCTTCGCTCAGGTCAGGGCAAAGGGCGCGGATGTCTTCGACCCCGTATAGGCAAAGCGGATCGCACCAGCGGTGTATCGAGAGTTGCCACCATTCTCCGCCTCTGGGGCGCATTCCAGCATCAAAACGCTTGCGCCTTTTTCCCGAGCCGCATGTGCGGCGCAAAAGGCCGCATTTCCAGCACCGATGATCACAGTGTCCCAAGTCGTCATATGATCAATCCTCCTTTGGAGCTTTGAACAGATCCTTGCGCAGGGTCATCAGTGCGCCGGGGTCAGTTTTTGCCTGAATGACGGTGGTCTCACCGTTTGCTAGGGCCTCTTTCAGGGCAGGCCCCATACCGCCTGGGCCATCGACCCAGATACCTTTGCCGCCGCAGAGTTCGGCGAATTTGTCATAGCGCGGAGATTGGATTTCAGCGCCCAGCAGGCGACCGCCGTAGAATTCCTGTTGATAGGCTTTTTCCGCGCCCCATGCCTCGTTGTCGAGGACGATCAGAATGAAAGGCAGTTTGTGCGATATGGCCGTCTGGATTTCGATCATCGTGTAGCCAACCGCACCGTCGCCCATCAACGCGACAACCGGGCGGTCGGGCGCGGCGGCCTTGGCACCGATGGCAGCGGACATGCCAAAGCCCACCAGCCCGAAATCAAGCGGCGTGATCAGCGACATCGGCGCGTAATGCGCCAGACGGTCGGCGGCTTGCAGACAGGTATTGCCGGTGTCGAGAGTGACAATGGCATTATCGGGCAGGGCATCGCGGATCTCGGCCAACGCGCGGCGGGGGTGCATCGGCAGCGTCTCAATCGCGGCTTCCTCGGCCCTCTCAGCCCAAAGGCTGTCCATATCTGCCCGGAAGCTGTCGCGCCATGCGTCGCAATTGGGCTTTGACGCGGCAGCGGTCAGCGCCTCGGCGGTCAGCCGGGCATCACCTTGCGCGGCGATCTCAGCCGGGAAATAGCGACCCACGGCAGAACCTTCGATATCGACATGGGCGATGCGGGTCTCTGCCCCCACATAATCGTTGCTGTGGAAGGTGGAGTTAAAGCCAAGGCGCGCGCCCAGCACGACCATCACATCCGCCTCTTTCGTCAGGCGCGAGGCGACGCGGTTGCCACGCGGACCGGCTTGACCTGCGAACCACGGATGGCGGTGGCGCATCACATCCGCATGGCCGGTCGAGGCGACGACGGGGACTTCCAGCGTTTCAGCCAAGGTCGTCAACGCGTCGCGTCCAGCGCCCCATTTGAAACCACCGCCTGCGAAAATCACGGGACGTTCGGCATTCGACACCAATTCGGCAATCGCAACCACATCATCCGCCGCGGCGGGGCCTGGTCGGGCAATTTGCAATGGCTTGGGGTCAATGGCCGGGACATCTGCGGAAAACAGATCGCGGGGCACGTGCAGAACAACAGGGCCGCGTCGACCCGTGTTGGCCAGCCGGATCGCGTCTTCCAGCATGGGCGCCAACCGGGCCGGATCAGTGACCATGACGGAGCGTTTGGAGATCGGGGCGAACAGGGCGACCTGATCGACCTCCTGGAACGTATCCTTGGCCTGATCGGCGCGGGTGATGGCCCCTGCGATCACCACAAGCGGCGAATAGGCCAACTGCGCCTCGGCCACCGCTGTCACGATATTGACCACACCGGGTCCGGCTTGCGCACCCAGCACGACCCCCGGCTTGCCAGTAGTACGTGCCCAGGCATCGGCCATATGGCCTGCCGCGCGTTCGTCGCGGGCGCCGACATAGGCAATCTCACCGCCTTCGTACATCGCATCGTAAAGTTCGAGCATTGAGCCGCCCAAGAGGCCGAACACCGTATCGATGCCATTGGCTTTCAAAACGCGATAGACGGCTTCGCCGCCATTGATCGTGGTCATGTCTGTTCTCCTGAAAGCGGATGTCTGCGCATGGCGGTCACTAGGCCTCCGATCTCGGGTGCAGGTTCTGTGGGTCGAACAGCGCATCGGGATACACGGTCGTCGCAATCTCGCGGTTCAGGATCTGCACCTTGAGCCCGTCATGCGGCGTGCCCTTGCGGACAAAGAGCCAACCAAGTGACTTGCCGATGCTATAGCCGTACCCACCCGATGTCGTCAGGCCCACGAGCTTACCCTCTAGTAGGACGGGTTCGCCGCCGTGGATGTCGATGTCATCGGAATGCAGTTCCGCATAAAGCAATTCCCACGTCGGACCGCGCTCCATCAACGCTGTACGGCCCACAAAGTCGCGGTTCTCGGTCACGACGAAACGTTCCAGCCCGACATCGAACGGGCCGATATCCGTCGTTAACTCACCGCTTGCGCGATAGGCTTTTTCCATGCGCAGGCCGTTGAATGCGTAGCTGCCCAGATCGACCAGCCCATGCTTTTCGCCCGCTTCGAACAGGGCATCGTAGATCGCCCCGATTTGATCCAGCGGCGCGTGCAGTTCCCAACCAAGTTCACCAACAAAGGACACCCGCAGCATGTAGCAGGGCAAGCCTGCTATCGCGACTTCTTTGCCCGAGAGCCACGGGAAACTAGCGTTTGACAGATCCACATCCGTCAGCTCTGCCATGATCTTGCGCGAGGCTGGACCAGATAGCGCGAGCATGCCCCAATCCTGCGAGCGGTTGATCATCTGAACGTCTTCGCACTGGCGGATATGGCTCTTGATCCAATCGAAATCCGGGTTCGACCGGGCGATGGGTGAACCGGTGAAAAAGCGGTCTTCGGCGATGCGCCAGATCGTGATCTCGGTCTCGAACCGGCCCTCTTCTGTCAGCAGGTGGTTCAGGCTCATCCGCCCATCGCGCGCCGGGATTTTATTGGCCGACAGGCGGTCGAGCAACGCGCCCGCGTGCTTGCCAGTAATCTCGAACTGGGCAAAGGCGCAGAGGTCAATCACACCCGCCGCTTCTCGCGTGGCCTTGGCTTCGCGGATGGCATTCTCGTGCCAGTTTTGGTGACCCCAGCCGATCTGTTCGACCTCACCCACCTCACCGAAATAGCGCGGGCGTTCCCAGCCCGCGATCTCACCAAAGACTGCGCCCTTGGCGGCCAGCCGATCATAAAGAGGATGCCGATTCAGGGGACGCAGACTGTGGAATTGCTTGCCTGGGCAGGGCGTATCGTGGCGACGCATGAATTCGTCCTTGGTGCGTTCCACGATGAAACTATCGTCGGCGAATTTGCCGTACCGGCGCGGGTCAAAGCCGCGTGTGTTGATCTCGCTTTCTCCATGCACCATCCAGTCGGCCAGCACCTTGCCCGCGCCGCCACCCCATGCGAGCCCGATGGATGAACCGCATGAGAGCCAGACATTCGGCGCGCCAGAGGGGCCGACGAGCATTCCACCATCCGGCGTATGCGTGATCGCACCGCGCACAACGCGCTTGATGCCGAGGTCTGCGAGAATGGGCATCTTGTCTAAGGCGACCATCAGGTAGTCTCCGATGGAATCGTAATCCGCCTCAAAGAGCTCATTCTCTGCCGCCCAGGGCGCGCCTTGCGGCATTTCCCAAACAGTGGGGCAGACATGGCCTTCGTAGATGCCAATCAGGCCGGATTTCTGTTCCTGCCGGATGTAGCCGCCAAAGGCGTTGTCCCGCATCACTGGCAGTTCGGGGCGGTCGAGAAATTCCGGCACCGTGTCGGTGACAAGATAGTGGTGCAAGCAACTGACCGAGGGGATTGTCAGCCCGAACCATTCCCCCACCTGATTGGCATAGGACCCCGCAGCGATAATCACATGTTCAGCCAGCACGTCCCCCTTTTCTGTCCGCAGCAGCCACATGTCACCCTTGCGACTGGCTCCCAGTACCTGATTGTGTCGTTCGATCTTGGCCCCTCGCGCGCGCGTTGCGGTGGCCAGTGCCATGGCCACGCTGGAGGGATCGATATGCCCGTCTTCAAAGGTCTGAATCGCTGCCTTAACGTCATCAACCTTGTAGAATGGGTTGCCCTTGGCCACAGCTTCTGGCCCGACAAGCTCCATCGGCAGGTCAAGCAATTTGCCCACGCCCATGATCGACTTCATCCAGTCGACCTCATCATCGGTGGTGGCGATGCGGAAACCGCCAACCTCGTGCCAACTTATGCTTTGGCCGGTTTCCTGTTCGACCTTCTTGTAGGTGTCAATCGAAGTCTTGTTGATCCAACCCATGACCCGGCTGCCCACCGCATGGGCAATCTGCCCGGCTGCATGCCAGGTCGAGCCACTGGTCAATTCGGCTTTTTCGAACAGGATGGTATCGGTCCAACCCGCTTCGGCAAGCTGGTATTGGGCCGCAACACCCATGATCCCGCCACCGATGATGGCAACGCGGGTGGTGCGGAGCGTGTCTGACATCAGAACACCTCCTTCGCGGGTTTGAAGGAAACTTGAGCTGTGAAACGGTCGCAGGCGATTTCAACCTCAAACCCCGGCACGGTGTCTTCGGCGGAGAGCCGGTCCAGTGGTGCGTTGATCATCGCGAGTGCAACCGAGCGGTCAAAGCGGTAGCTCCACGCGGCCGAAGTGATCTGCCCGACAACCTGCCCGTCAAAGTAGATCGGTTCGTCATGTATCGGGATCGCATTTGGATCATCAAAGAGCAGAGAAACGATGCGCCGTTTGGGCACATGATCTTTCAACGCGTCTTCCCCGACAAACCCGGTGCCTGTGGCGTAGAACGCGCCCAGCCCGGCTTCATGCGGTGTGGTGCCGGGGGTCAATTCGTGGCCAAGGGCGCGAAAGCCGCTTTCGATACGTAAGCTGCCGCTGGCGTAAAGCCCGGCATGTGTGGCTCCGGCATTAACCAATGCCTCATGCGCGGCCATGGCCATGTCGGAGGGGATGTAGAGTTCGTAGCCTTCCTCACCGGTAAAGCTCAGCCAGCCAGCCCAGCCGCAGGCGAGGCCAATCTCAACCGGCGCAAAGCCAAAGCGTTTGATGGCGGGCAGAGGGCTGCTGCTGGTGGCTTGCAAGACCTCCCGAGCCTTTGCCCCGGCCAGGCCGATGATGGCATAGCCGCTGGTGACATCTGTGAATTCGACCCGGAATTCGCCCTTAGTGTCGCGCATCCGTTTCATGTCGCGCACAACCTCGCCTGCGCCGACGATCATCAGATAGGTCTCAGGCCCATGGCGCTGAACGGTCAGGTCGCTTTCGACGCCACCGCGCGAATTCAGGATTTGAGTGTAGGCAATGCGCCCCTCGGCGATGTCCATTTGCGCGGTGCAAAGGTGGTTGAGGAAGACGCAAGCATCCGGCCCCTGCACCATGATCTTGCCAAAGGCCGATTGATCCAGAATGGCCGCCCCTCTCCGGCAGGCCGCAACCTCGTGTCCCACCGTGTCGCGCCATTGCGGTGCACCGAAGGTCAGCGGCAGATGTGCGTCCGCGCCACCAAAGTGCACCGCCCGCTCCCAGCCGCCGCGCCCTTCAAACTGCGCGCCAGCGGCCACCAGACCGGTATGGATCGGCGACCGACGCTGGCCTCGTGCGGTGCCCATCGAACGCCCCGGATAAGGATTGTCATAATGGCGGCCCAGCACTTCTGGAATACGTGCCTCTAAAGCGCCCAGCACGTTCATCTCTGGACTGAACCGACGGATATCGGCCTCGTTCAGTTCCATTGTCGGTTCGCCGGCGATGATCCATTCGGCCATCGCCTTGCCCGCGCCGCCCGCAAGCGCGATCCCGGTGGAGTTCATGCCGCCCATCAGGAACAGCCCGGGCACTTCGGGGCTTTCTCCCAACATGAACTGGCTGTCGAGCGTGAAGCTTTCCGGCCCGTTCAGCAGCATACGCACTTCGGCTTTCTCAAGCGCCGGGATGCGCCGCAGGGCGTTTTCCATCATAGGCATGAAATGGTCCCAATCCTCGTCGAGCAGATCAAATGAAAAGTCGGCGGGCAGGTCTTTAGTCGAGATGCCCTTGGCGTGTGGCTCAAATGAGCCGACCAGCAGCCCTTCAACGTCATCGCGGGCATAAAGGTAGGCATCCTGATCGTTCAGTGTGGGCAGATGCGAGCCTTTGCCCAGGGCCTGCACTTCGGCCAGCGGTTTGGTCAGGATGTAGAAATGTTCGCAGGCATAAAGCGGCATGTGCGCACCCGCCATCGCTGCCACCTCGCGCGACCATAGGCCAGAGGCAATCACCACCTCGTCGGCTTCGATCAAATCCGCGCCGATCTCAACACCCGAAATGCGCCCGCCTTTCTTTTGAAGGCCCGTGACGCGCGTATCCTCGCATATCTGCACACCCCGCGCCCGGGCGCCCTTGGACAGGGCCAGCGCCACATCCGACGGATTCACCCGCCCATCAGCAGGCGACCAGACCGCTCCGATCACATCGTCGGTTTCAATCAGCGGCCAAAGCTCTTTCGCGCGCGCAGCATCGACCACTTCGGCCTCAAGTCCAAAAGCCCGACCTAGCGAGACCTGACGTTTGATGTTTGTCAGACGGTCGGGATTAGTGGCCAGCGTCAGCGATCCGGTCTGCGTCCAGCCTGTGGCCTGTCCAGTCTCGACTTCCAACTCGCCATAAAGGTCGATGGAATAGTTGATCAGTTTCGTCAGCGTCGCTGAAGGCCGCAGTCGCCGCACCAGACCAGCCGCATGCCAGGTGGTACCCGAGGTCAGCTTGGAGCGTTCCAGCAGCACGATGTCTTTCCGACCCTCGCGGGCCAGATGATAGGCAATCGAACAACCAATTACACCACCACCTATGATCACGGTGCGGGCCTGAGAGGGGAGGTTCATGTCAGTATTCCCTCGCGTGTCATGTCCGTGAGGGTCTTGGCAAAGGCCTCAAGCGCTTCGTCAATCAGGTCCGGGGTATGTGCGGCTGATGTCAGACCCGAGGTATAGGACATGATGTCCACCCCATGCGAAAGCATGCCGTCCCGATAGCCGTTGACCACCGCTTTGGACAGGCCTCGGATTTGCATGGGGCTGAGCCCGTCAAGCGTGTCCTGCCCGAAATAGACATGGATGATCGAGCTATCGCCATAGGCTAGCCCCTTGACGCCCTGTTCCGCCATCCGGGCGTTCATCCCGTCGCGCATGCGTTTGGCCATCGCGTCCGCGTGGTCCTGCGCCGCTCCATCGGCGAGGTAAGGCATGGCTGCACACGCAGCCGCTGCGATTAGGGGGGAGGCGTTGAACGTGCCCTTGTGGCTGACCGCCGGGGCGATCCCGTCGCGTTCGGTGGCGTTGTTCATCAACTCCATGATGTCCGCACGACCACAGACCGCGCCACCGGGCAGACCGCCCGTAGCAATCTTGGCTAGCGTGGTCAGATCGGGCACGACCCCGTCCCGCGCCTGCCGCCCACCGGGGGACCAGCGGAAGCCGGTGATAATCTCGTCAAAGATCAGCACCACGCCTGCAGCACGGGCCATATCGTGCAGCGCCTTCAGGGTTTCGGTGGCGAGTGGCACAGAGCCGTAGTTGGCACCGGAGGCCTCGAATATCACAGTGCCAATCCGGTCATCTTCCAGCGCTTTGGCCATCGCATCGGGATCGGCAGCGCAGACCTGCACCAGTTCGGTGACGGGTACCGGCACACCCAGTGACGGCGGCGCGTTGCTGCCCGGTTTGGTTCCCTTTAGCGCGTGGTCATGCCAGCCGTGGTAATGGCCATCAATCCGCAGCACATGATCTTTGCCCGAATAGGCTCGCCCCAATCGCAATGCCAACATCGTGGCCTCGCTTCCCGAGGCGGTAAAGCGGGTGCGTTCGGCCGAGGGGTAAAGCCGGTTGATCCAGTCGGCCCACTCGATCTCGAACGCATGGCAATCGGCGGCAAAGATCGCCCGTTCGGCTTGCTTTTGCAGTGCCTCGACCACAGCAGGGTGGCTGTGGCCCAGCAATTGGGCGGCCGAACCCATCTTGAAGTCAATATAGCGGCGCCCTTCGATATCCCACTTTTCAGCACCCAGCGCCTTGTCGATGTAAATCGGATGCGGGACACGATAGCGCAGTTCGTGGCTGACCCCACAGGGGAGGGCCGCGCGGGCCTGTTCGCTAAGGCGGAGATTACTCATTCTGACCGCCCAGATCCGGCCCGCGTTAGGCGGATGTCAAAGCTCGCACGCAATTTATTGTCCAATGTATCAGAGATATGCTTCGGAAAGTGGCTGCGCAGAATCTCGCGGGTTTTCTCGCGCGCAACATCCCCGATGGGCTTGGCGCCATCCTCCTCCCATTCGCGGGGCGTCCGGCGGTCACCGATCTCGGGGTAGAAATAGTCCGATTTCATCCGTCCGAAGGTGTGATGCTCACCCAGGTAATGCCCCGGCCCTTCGCAAACGGCCTTGATGACATCTGCTGCGATGTTTTCCGGAGTCGCCTCAATCCCTCGAATTGTACGCAGGATATTTCCCAGAAGATCGTTGTCACTGACATAGGCAGCGTGGCTAACGCCCAGCAGGCTCGACATCATACCCGCCGCCTGAGTGACAATATTGGACCCGGCATGGGCTGCCATCGCCACCGCAAGGGATTTCTCGGCTCCGTATTGCGCATCGAGGCATTTGGCATCGGTGATCCCGGCAATCGAACTGGTTGGCAAATTCCAATGCCGTCCCATCTGTGCCGCGCCTGCCATCAGAATGGCTTGTTCACCGCCGCCACCGCTCATGGAGCCCGTGCGTAAATCCGCGACGAGTGGCTTGGGTGCAAAGATCGCTTTGACATCCGAAGCCACCAACCGCGCGAAGACCAGTCCCGCCAAGGTCTCGGCCACGGCCTGCACAAGAGAACCGGCGACAGTGGCAGGGCTGGTCGCGCCAGCCTGACCCGCGCTGATAAGCTGAACGGGAAAGCCCGCCAGTACCGCACGTTCCAGCACCTCGCAGGCTTCTTCGGCAAAGCGCATCGGTGGCACTACATGACAGACCATGACCGTCATAAAGGGGCGTTCGCGGAAGGCTTGTTCGCTTCCGGCGATGGCATAGCAGAGGTCTGCGATAGCCTGCACATTCTGCGGCTCGGTGATCGAGATCGAGACATGTTTGGTCGTCCCAGCCAAACAGGCATAGGCCGTGTTGAGATCCATCGCCGCGTTATCTTCAATGTCGCGCGCAACAACAGATCGGCTGAAATGATGGATATTGTGCATCCGGTCCACGATGCGGGCGGCATCGTAAAGGTCTTGCAAGGTGCTGTCGCGGTAAGCATGCGTGTCCAGATCAAACACACCGGGGGCCGCACCGCCCGTGGACATATGGACCCGAGACCCTTCGATTTTCAGATCGCGGTCGGGCGTCTGACCACAAAGCGTAAATCCACGCTGAGCCCCATCAATCGCCCATCGGACGAGTTTCTCAGGAAAGAGCAACCGCCCTTCCTTGGTGTAGGAACCACCGGCTTCGGTGACTTTTTCGATCATCGACGAAATAGCCTGGCTCAGGCCCAGCGTCGCCAAAAGCGAAAACGCCGCTTCTTCAACCAGCTTCACCTCATCGGGCAACAACGGTTTTAGGCGTCCACCAAGGACACCGGGCCACACGGGGTGAACCACCTCGTCCCCGGTGGGTTGCTTTAAGCGATCGTTGCGACCTCGGCGGCGGGCTTCAACCATGAACTCATGAGTATTGTGTTTCCTTGGCTGAACATTCGCAGCTAGAAGGCCAGTTTACAAAGGAACCTTTTTCATCAAAGGATGAGTAAAACTAATGAATGATTGTCATGAAACCTTCGTTACCAGCCCTCCGCGCCTTTGACGCCGCTGCTCAGCACGGTAGTTTTCGAGCGGCGGCTGAGCATTTGTCGGTGACTGCGACCGCAATCAGCCACCACGTCCGCGGTCTTGAGGATCAGTTGGGCACGAAACTTTTTGTGCGCAGCGGACGGGATGCCGCTCTGACCGAGGATGGCGCAAGATTGGCAAAGGCCACAGGCCAGGCATTCGGGATACTTGATGATGCCGTTCGAACGCTCCACCGTGGTACGCGCAAGGTCGTGCGTCTGGCTGTGGGGCCGATTTTCACGGCACGTTGGCTGATGCCAAGGATGAGCGAATTCTGGCAAGCTCACCCGAATATCGAACTCGAATTTCTGCCATCCATCGAACCAGGTGCCTTTGCCAACGAGACCGTCGATATCGTCATCCGATGGGACCGCATCGAAGGATCGGACCCTAAGGCAACCAAACTGCTAGAGTTGAGCCCTGCAGCCATTGCATCCAAGGCCTTCATCGAGGCGCATCCCGCCATTTGCCATCCAGACGATCTGAAGCGCTTGCCGCTGCTGCATCAAAGAAATCACTGGGGGTGGCTAGATTGGTTTGCGGCGATGAACGTCGCGGTTGACTCGCCTCTGCGGGGGCCAATTTTTCAGGACGCCAATACCTTGCTAAGGGGTGCTGCTGATGGACAGGGCGTGGTGATCGGCTGGCTGCCGCTTATTGACCAGGATCTTGCTGAAGGTCGTGTGGTCCGCCTATTTGACGAGGATATCTCCCCAACCCATGGATATTTTGTCGAAACGCGCGACGGCCATGCGTACCGAGCGGAGGTGCGTAGGGTCGTTGAATGGCTGACGGGCGGGGCGTGAAAGGCAGGCTTGTATTGGCACTGTCGTCAAGCAGAAGAACCCCCGTCATGTCGCCAGTCGTAGTGACGAAACCGCAGGAAGCTACCTCCGCTTCGCGGACATCGCATCAATCCGCGTCTAGGTGCGTCATTTCTCGCTGCGACTTAGAAACAAATATGCTCCAATGGCCCAGGATAGCCAGTTTCTCCACCGCCACGCAATATTGTGAGGTTAGCAGATGCAACGATTTTCATGCTGCGTGCGCACGTAGCGCAAAATCAGAGACTTCCGCTGTGGGCTCTTTCTGGGCTTTCTCTGCACCTGAGACCAATGGCTGATATCACTCTGCTCCAACGCGATGGAAAACCTTTGAGTCGCAAAAGGCAAAACTAGTGCATCGAGGAAAATCCAGTTGATTCAAAATCAATGACTTGGCCGCGTGCCAATGGCAAAACTATGAGTCGCCCGACAGTTTTACTGTAAGGCGACACATAGTTCTGCCACCAGCGACAGAACCTTGCCATTTTCGCCTCACTTCCTTCATCTAGCACCTAAACCGATTTCATTGATCCTGACTTCCTTTTGGGAAAATCAGGGCTGATTTGCAGACCAGACGCCGAAGGCACCTGTTCCTGCTGATCTGCCACGTGGCGAACGCGGATGGGGGCGAGACAATGCTATTCGACAATAGTGGTGCGGCCCGCAGGCGTATCCGTCTGGGTCGTTTGGGGTCTGTAATAATGTGCCTTCAAACGCGTCGAGATCATCAGTCATTTGCAACCAAGGCAACTTGCTTTGGTTGTTGACGTGAAAAGACGGTTTGAAATTTTTCGGGCTTTCGAGCGACGCAGCATAGAGGTGCATACCACCTGGATAGTGATCGGCTTCGAACCCAACTGGTGACCCGCAAGTTCCACAGAAGTGCCTAAAAACGACTTTGGAGCTTTCAAAAGTGCGTGGTTTATCACCAGTCCATTCAAAGTTTTCTATCGGCACACCGAACCAAGAAACCACCGGCGCGGCGCAATTTCTACTGCAGTCATCGCAGTGGCAAAAGCATGCCCATGTTTGATCACCGTGGTAGACCCAGCTTGTTTAATTTCACAGACAATAACCACGAGTCGCCATTCGTTTTTCTCCTAACCTCCCGAAGCATAAGAATCTGGTATTCTTTAGGTGGATTTTTTTGGACGTTTCATCGGCAGAAAACGTCGAAGTTCATGGTCAATTCGGGCTCGAAAAAGACGTCCGACAGCGATGGTTGGATGGCTGGTACTATGTTCATCGGGAACCCCTCAAGCGGCGTCTGAAACCTCGCGAGGCCGAGGTGGGGATAGTTTAGCGCACGCGAGGCCCCACTCAGACAGCGTTTAAAGCCGTACAGACTAAACTGGTTCAACGTCACTCACTACCGACGAACCAGCAACTTGGGTACCTTACTTTTGGACCGCAAGTGACTGTAAAGTTAAAATGTTAGATGACAAAGGCAGTCCGCTTTTTGCAAGGGTAACCAGCGGACTAGAATGCAAACTAAGAGCGTCAATGCTGTTCTTCCGGCCGTACGTTGCCTCTACATCCCTGAATTTAACGTGCGGCTAGTGTCAAAGATACTTTGGAGAACAGCACAACGACATCGGATGAATGCTCTCTGTAGGCTCGAAGCTGTTTTTCTCCAAATTGCATGCCAGTGACTGGCCCAAGCCCAATTTTGACTTCCAGTTTTCTTAGTTCAAGTGTTCGAAAACATCTTGTGGATACCAAATGGAGTGCCAACTCACGAATAAACCCGTTGGCTATCTGCTGCTTCCAATAGCGCCACCGTAACTGCGTCGACCATTTTAGTGTGAGGCGATGGGGTCATACTTGCCAAACCAACAATGCGCCTAGGTCCGTTCTGTTCAAGGGGGATCCTTTTAAGACGCAAGTGGTCATATGCAGCTAAGCGGCTGTCTGGTATGATTGAAACGCCAAGTTCAGCGGCCACCATACTTGAGATTGCTTCAAGGCTCTCTAGTTCCATAGCGTCTTTGACTTCAATGCCTTCTCTTTGCAGCCAAGTCTCGATTTGCCTTCCTACAACCGCATCACGCGTAAAACGAATAAACGGTGACGCACCAAGCAGTTCTTTCGGAGGTACATCTTGGGTGTTTTCCGAGACAAGCAGTACCAATTTTTCGGATACAATTTCAGAGAATTCCAACGTGTTTGGCAGAACATCTGGTCGGGAAATGATCGCCGCTTGAATCTGCCCGCGGTCTAACTGTAGCAAAAGCTGATTAGTCAAACCTGGAACAATCCGTACATGGATATCCGGATGCACGGATTTTAGTCTCGCTAGCGCAATCGGCACTAGTCCAGTCAGGGTCGTTGGAACGGCACCCAAAGTTATTTCACCAAAGAGTTCGTTGTTCGACTTCACCCTTTCCGCCAAACCATCATATGCGGCCACCACCGCAACAGCCTCTCCCACGAACGTTAGCCCGGTATGAGTAAGTTTGGGCGATTTGGATGATCGGTCAAATAATTCGAGCCCCAACGTGACCTCCAGATTCCGCATCTGGTGACTGACCGCCGAGGGGGTTAGATGCTCAGCCTCTGACGCGGCACGGAAGCTACCATGTCGATGAACTGCTATTAGAGTTCGCAGTGACCGAATGCTCATTCCGATAACCTCTCTACCGCCTAATCCGTGATCGGTATGTGAATGTTTTTCACCAATTAGTCAAAGAAATTTCGTTTTTGTTCATTTTTGTTGGTGTGTACCTTGCGCATAGCATGCCCAAAGAAATCAAACCCAGAGGTGCTTATGGTTGCTCCCAAATCCAACGCCTATACTTCCATCGTTGCCAAACCCTTCGCTCCAAACCTTGGCGTCGAGATCTACGGAGTCGATTTGAGCCAGCCTGTACCTGACGATCAGTTTGCGGAGATCTGCGACGCCTTTCACACCTACCAGGTGCTGTTCTTTAAAGAGCAGAAGGAAATACCGCCTACGCAGCACATCGAATTTGGTAAACGCTTTGGACCGCTTCATGCGCACCCCGCAGCCCCAACGATGGACGGGTATCCGGAGATTTTCGAAATACATGCAACTAAGAATTCCAAGGTAGCAAACGGCGAGTTCTGGCACTCTGACGTCTCTTGCGACGAGACGCCGCCCCTTGGAACTATGCTGCAAATCCATATTGCACCACCCTGCGGCGGGGATACCATGTTCAGTGATATGTATGCGGCCTACGATGATCTTTCGGAGCCGATAAAAGACATGATCAACGGGTTATCTGCACTTCATAGTTCCGAGCATATCTACAAAGGCCGCTATAGCGACCGGGGGCAAAAAGACAGCGAAATTGACTGTCCCGAAGCAGTTCATCCGATCGTTAGGACTCATCCGGAAACCGGCCGGAAGTCGCTATTTGTGAACCGAACATTTACAACAAAGATTTTGGGCATGTCGGATAAGGAAAGCGATGCGATCCTCAAAATGCTTTTCGAGCATGCGGAGCAAATCAACTATCAAATCCGGTTCAGGTGGTCGATTAACGACATGGCCTTTTGGGACAACCGATGTTGTATGCATCGCGCTATCTGGGACTATTGGCCCGCAGAGCGAAAAGGGCGACGTGTGACCGTGAAAGGCGATAGACCTGTTTAGTATCGACCGAACCGAATTGCTCTAGCCGAGTTCGCTATACGGGGAACACGTCAGCAACCAAAGGTCAGTTGAACTTCCGCTTCGGGCTCTTAGCAGACATCTACGCCAGTTTGCCTATGAGACGCGATTTTCACGGCTATTTTCCTGCGGGATCCGATTTCTCGCGCTCACCAGCTCGAACAATGCGCATTTCATCTGAATTGTAGAGCTTCACCAGTTCAAATACATCATCCGCGTTGCCATCCATCCATTGCTCATAGTCCTCTGGCTTGAGGATGACGGGCATTCTCTGCGGGTGTATGGGCTTTGCCAGATCATTGGCTGCCGTAGTGATGACGGTGTAGGTTTCAACCTCCTCAGCTCCTTCCTTGCCCTGGTATCGCGAGGTTTGCCACATACCCGCAAATGCAAGTGGCGGGCGGTCTTTATCGCCCTTCAGGGCGAACGAGTGGTGGGTGGCAGGGTTTCTTCCTTGGGCCTCACAGAACGAACCAACCGGAACGAGGCAACGCCGCTCCTCAAAGCTCTGTTTCCACAAACCGTTTGAGCGAACCTTGTCATCACATGCGTTGTTCCAGGCACCCGGTTGGATAACAGCACCAGTTTTCTTTGACTTCTTTGTCGTACGAAAGCCCCAGCTCAGCGGGACAAACTCACGCTTACCTTCGTCGCCTTTCCCGACCACAGAGGCTAAGGGCTTTGGATAGATGGCTGGTAATGGTTCCGCATTCCCCAACCCGTCACATTCAACGGTCACGTCACACAGTTGGCGCATCGCTGTGGCAGGGATGGTGTTGGAGTAGAGGTTGCACATGGCCCCAAAGGCTACGCACAAGACCAGAGTTGGACAAGGTTGTGCGTTTTGGCGTCTTCAATCGACCTGCGAGTGGATAGCAGCAAAATACGAATTTCCACTAAAGCTGTCTTTGTTTTGAAATCTTTAGGAAGTTGGTGATGTGAGGGGCTGGTCAAGGGGGTAAGGACCAGCCCCTTTTTCTCACCCGTGAGTGAGTGCAGGTGTGTGTAGTCTGATTTACTGTGACATCAAAGCCGTTTGGTTAAAATTGGGGAAACCCCGTATCGCCCAGTTTTACGACGAAACGATTTGTTTCTAGGTCCGAAACGGAAAGTTTCACGATAAATCGTAGACACAATTTCGCCACAATGCGATCCTCTGACCGTGGGTGACATGCTTATATTTTTAGAACGTTCTGGTTTTTCCGACTGAATTTGAGGGGTTAGTTGGTTTGGTGTGTCACCCAACGAAACCCTCAAGCAACCAACGATAGTGATGAAGTGCTTTCCGTAACGTCAGCAAGCTTCACACGTCTCTTTCATAAAACTGTCACAATTCAAACATTCACATGCGATAGCGGGTAGGTGCGGCGCGTCTTGAATGGGGTTTGCGATTGTAAATGAGGGGGTACGAGTTCGGCGCGTCGTAGCTTCCGCCAATATAGCTACTTTCAGTCAACGCCGAGTCTCTGATACGGGTGCCTAGGCTCAACGACAACTGAATGAGCGCCCTATGGTTTTTAGAAACTCCGAACTGAACAATTTAGACCGATCCGGGCAGGCATAAGATGCTACGCCTACAGACGCGAGACCCCATGTGCAGCCCGCTGGTGTTGCCGTCCTCATACTTGGCAACGCCGAGAAAAAGCCGGAACCCTCGGGCGTCGAAAATGCTACCCACATATGCAGGTCCCCCCAATTTTTTGGAAAGGGTCGCAGTAGCTGTAAGATGATATGCAGCGTCGTCAAATAGAGGGGCCTTACGTGCGCGGGCGCATGGCCCGTAGGCACAAACCCAAGCCTCCAAATCTGACAGCAGCTACGTGATGGTCAGAGACTACTCGTCGTCATCAAGAATTGCCTCAATCACCTTCTCTTGAGCCTATCTCTCTAGAAGGCTGACTCTGATGTCTTTTAGCCGCTGTGTTGGATTGACGCTCATGCGACAGTTCCGCTGTGGGTATGTGTAATGCTGACACCATCTGCTCGTCCGAAGGCTCGGTCCTGAGCTAAAGCCAACAAGGCGAATTGTTTTGTGCCAGAGAGTTTTCTCGATACAAATTCGCCGTTCCCATCAATGCGATTGAAGAGTTCATCCATCGACAATGGATCGTTCATGCGTTTCACAGCGGTTTCGCCTTTCGACTGAGGCAACTTTCTCATCTCGGGGTCCAGCTCGGGTCGGCCACTCGGATTTCCGGAATGACTAGGCTTGAAGAGCGGTGTTGGCAAAATGTCCCGCTCCGTTTTCAGAAAGTGAATGCACCAAGCAATAACTATCTGTTTTTTAGAATAATTCGGTTTGAGTGGCGTCCGGTTTGGGCGAGCCAAAAACGCCGAAGAAGCCAGGAAAGAACAATAGTGCCAGTACTTTGTGTCTTCAGACAACAAAGTGCTCAAGATACTCATTTGTGAGGCAACGAGCGACTGGACTTCTATTGTTACATTTTGACTAATTGAGGGTATGAAAGTACGTCTCCATATCGGCGTTGCGACGTTATTCACGCTACTCACGTTGGCCGTAACAACCATGCTTGTTGCCATTCTTTATTTTGGCAACAAAGAGCTCGCCATTCGTACTGCGAAAGAGCGGATGGCGGAGGCCAGAAGTCAGTCAGTCGATGAGATGCTAACCGTGATACGCGGAGCGGGAAGTGTCGTATCTTCTGCATCTGTCTTTCTTTCTAAATTTACGGACTATGCTGGCTCAAGTGCAGGTTTGGACGTGCTCTATTCGCAGATGCAAGGCAATGAGCACTACTATGGCTTGTATTTTGGCGAGGAAGAATCCGGAGACTTTTTTCAGAATATTAACCTCCCAAAACATTGGAAAACTTTTGGTACGAGCGCCTTGCCTGTGCCGGAAGGCATAGATCGCGTTCAACGGGTAATTTCCGAGCAATTTGGCGAGCGCGTCGAGACTTACTTTTGGTCGGATGGTCGTTCGCTGGCCATACCATTTCTTAGTGGAACCACTGTCTACGACCCTCGAACACGCCCTTGGTATCGAGGGGCGTTGGAGCAAAGCGGCGTTTACGTTTCGCCGCTTTATCAGTTTGAGAGTACAGGGCGTCTGGGTGCAACGTTCTCAAAAACCGTGGTTGACGACGAAGGTAAATTGCTTGGCGTCGTTGCGCTCGACATAACAATATCGGCACTTTCGCAAATCCTAGATGATATCAGGATTGGCGATCATGGTTTGGTTTTCATGCTAGATCGCGAAGGTCGCCTGCTTTCGTACACCAGCACGCGGTCCGAAGGTGGAGAGCCGCGCTTCGTGAGTACAAATACGAACGAGTCAATTGAAGGTAGTAGCCAAATTATTGACAGTGTCATCGATAAATGGCGAACCAGTCAGCAGGAATTTCTCCGCTTAGCTCCAGCATCCGATGAACGAAACTATATCGCATCTGTGATGCCAATCCCTGAAGTCTTCGGTGCCCAACCCACGCTCGGGCTCATAGTGCCGGAAGATGAGTTTATCGGAGAAATAAAAAGAAACACCACTCGCGCCATGCAAATCGGCGTATTTGCTTTGGTTCTGGCTGTCTCATTTACCTTTGTTGTCGCCCGTCTATTGAGCAAAAACCTCGTGCGCGTGGCAACGGAAGCCAGAAAAGTCAGTAACTTTGAGCTAAGTGAGAACTTGAACCTGAAGTCAAATATTCAGGAAGTCGCCGAACTCGGGGCTGCCGTTGCGAGTATGAAAGCTGGTTTGTCGAGTTTCGGAGCGTTCGTACCGAAGGAGCTGGTGCGCTCTATCCTTTCAAAAGCAGAGAGAATTAGCGTTGGGGGAGAGTCGCGCGACGTGACACTTATGTTCGCCGACCTCAAAGGCTTTACGCGCCAAACCGAGGGGCTTGAACCCGAAGTTCTGATGCCTGCCTTGTCCGAGTATTTCGAAGCAATGGAAAAAGAGATATCCAGCAATCAGGGTACCGTGGATAAGTATATCGGCGATGCCATTATGGCTCTGTGGAATGCTCCACTCGATGATACTGATCACCCTGTTCATGCTTGCCGAGCAGCTTTAGCTTGTTTGCAGGCTGAGGCGAAACTCAATTCTGATAAGGAAGCGTTACCACTACGTCCGTTGCACACACGTTTCGGCCTGCACACCGGTCGCGTAGTGGTCGGTAACGTTGGGTCTCTTTCAAGATTGCAATATACTGCGCTCGGCGCTGCCGTTAATTTTGCTTCCAGACTGGAAGGGTTGAATAAAGTTTACGGTACAAGAATTCTCGTATCGTCAGATGTGGCCGTTCATGTCGAGAGCAAGTTCGTGCTGCGCGAAATTGACTTTGTCGTGCCTGCCGGGACTAGTTTTCCTAGTCGCATCTTTGAACTGGTAGCGGAAAAAGATGATGAGAGTGGTATTTTGGTGAGCGCAGCCAAAAAACGCGAACTCGAAGACTGGCGTGCATGCTATGACTTGTATCAGTCTGGAAAATGGACTGAAGCATTAGATGCCTTAAAGAGGCATCGAGAAATCGCATCTAACAAGCTTCTTGTAGATGTCTTTATCGATCGCTGCAGCAGTTTTGTGTTTGAAGCTCCGGCTGATTGGGATGGCGTTTACCGTTTCGAGAAGAAATAAATGAGAAGCATCGCAAACTCTCGCCCCGATGGACCAGAGAGCAGTCATCCACTCACAATCAAACTGGACCAGTCAAATCAAGCCAACCGAAAATGGGCATTGTGTCAATGCCGGCGTATGTCGTCTTCGAGCCCAATACTAGCGCCTTGGTGATTTTGCGAGCACGGTAGATACGGTGCGCGTCTTTCTACTTCTTGTGATCGCGATTGCGCCCAGCACTAAGGCACATGCAAAAGCTTGAGGAAAAGAGATGGCTTCGCCAAAGGCAAGGTATCCCACTGTAAACATCGTGGGTAATTCGATGCTTCCGACGACCGCAGTTTGGGAAGCCCCAATAACAGGTGAGCATATCGTGTAAATAAGCTGGGGCACGAAAGCAGTAACCAGACCAATACCAACAATGAAAAGCCAATCGGACTGTTCCCTTGGGAGAAGCTCTCCAACCTCAGCACCAAGTATAAGCGGCGCGAGGCCCAGTACAGACCCCAGAGAAACTGACGCGATACGTGCCAACGGCGCGATCCGTGACAACCTGTGTACCAGGACGCAAATTCCGAAGCCAAACCCAAATGGGGTGGCAAGGGATAGCAGCAGCGTTGGTAGATGTTCCGCAGCCACTGATGCAGGCGAGCCAGCTATGACGGCTGCCACCACAATCAGACCAGCGGCCAACATGGCGCGTCGCGTGGGTGCATCGCCAAACACAGTCCAAGCAATAACTAAGGTGAACACCGGATAGGTCATGTAAAGCACACCCACTGTCGATGCGGGCAACTTCTCCAACGCCGTTACATATCCGATCCAACCAAGTCCGATTACGGTGCCAGCGGAAAGACCCCAAGTGATCTCTCGCCATGCTTTTCGGTGCACGATGAGAACCGGAAGCAGAAGAAGAGCCGCAATAATGTAGCGGTAGAATGCGACCGCATAGGGTGCAACGCCCTGTTCGGTCAGGCTGCGGCTGAAGTAGGGAACCAGGCCGAAACAGATTGAAGCAAAAAGAACACCAATAACCGCAAACGCGTAAGGAACGCGTAAGGGATGGGCGTTCGATTTCGCGCAGGTTTCGTTGCCATAATCAGGAACTATCACGCATTTGTATCTTCGTCCTTAGAGATTCTACGAACGAAAGCTATGTAGCAGGCACAAGTTCAGTCTTCTCCAGCAATGGAAGCAGCCGTTCGACGTCACCGCTTTTGGCTACCTGACCGCCGAGGGCGCTAGGAAACACCGAAAACCTTACTGCCATACTGCTATGCGCGGTCAGCCTTCCGTTGTCTGAAGTTCTGTGTTCCGAAAAAAAATTGCGCAAGACGCAATACGAAAAAATCGAGAAATTTTTGAGAGGGGTGACGTGGCGTGCCGAGGCCGCGCTCCACTGGCCACTGTGATTTTGTCGGGGTTGGGTTGTATTTTCGGGATTTTGCTTGGCCTGACAAAACTCACTCCGACGCCTGCCTCTCGATCGACGAAGCCTCACTGCATGCTGGTACCAGGTCGCTCCCTTTGTGTATCTTGCTCGCCATTGGTTTTGGGTTTCGCGTGTCGAATGACGCAGGCCACATCTCGCGCACGCTCTTTACGTCAGCGTTGCTGTCGCACTGTACACCCTATTGCTGGATACACTCGTTTCAGTTTGCCCCGAAATGTATCCGGTCACGGCGCTTTCTCACGAATGCGGAGCGAGAGTATATGGCGCAGGTTGTAGTGCCCGTCGGTTTTCGTAGACCGCACAGGAATGCCCGTATTTGTCCAGATTGCGCAAAACCATAGTGACAATCTGCGCTGCCGCGTGCTGACCACGCAGAAACTCAACTATGAGGGGCATCGCCTCTATCGTGACTACATCGCTGCGGTGCGTTTAAGCGGCATGTTTGCACCGTTCGTGACGGTTCATAAGCGGTTTCCGCTGGCGCGGGTGTGACCAAGGGTATCAAAGTGTTCTGACCCTGCATCCTCTAGTTTACTACTATATATTCAAAGTGCCTTTTAAGATTATCTCACTTAAATCCTACACACGACTTTGACGTACTTGTTAGCACGTTGGATATTCCCTTCACACTAACAACTTAACTTTTCCCCTCATTTTCGCCCCGAAGCAGATTCACGTAGAAAACGCGGGAGGTTTCGCTGATTTCCGGTGCATCTTTCGTCCGTTCCATTCGAAACGGACATCTGGTCTGTCGCTTTGCGCGATTCCCGAGGTTCATGCGGTTGGCGCGGAGTGTGTAGGCGTCGTCGACCTTGGGGTCGCGGTTGCGGCGCAGGCATCCGGTCAATTCCTGTGCGGACGGCCTCTTGTTCCCTGCAAACGCCCTATCAAAAATTCTTGGATCGACATGTTCAATGATTGCAGTTGCCTTGACCCAGTCACCTTCGGGCGGCTGCATCATCCCGTTGACATCGATCAGGGTTACGGACATCAGGAGGTCGTCCAGGCCGGTTGGTGCGTTCCCCATGACGTCCGCCTCACCGGCTTCGACCCACGGCACGAAGAAGTCCGGCGCTTCGCCCACGTTCAGCACCGGTCCGGCGACTGCACTTTCTCAATAAGGGAATCGGCTAGTGGGTTTTACGGAGGGCACTTTGGCGGTGGCGATGCAGGCGAGTGCGCCGAGGATTCGCCCCCGGTTGTCGCGAGTCCACTTCAGAATGTCCGGATGCTTAAAGTCGCGAAGGGTCATATTCTAAAATCTGCGTGGCACGAGGCGGATTTTAACGGCGCGGGACGCCGTGTCGCCCGCCAAGAGGATGTTGTTTCCGGTCAGGGCAACCGACTATGCCTGTCGGCCCGGAGTGGGTCTTGGAAAGCTGCGACACCCGCGCATTCCAGATGCGGGGCGTGACCAGTTGGTGTGGGTCGCGGTAGCTGTTGCCGATGGTCGAGCCGGTGGTGACGTTGTCGAAGGCCAGCAGCGGCGCGCTTTCCATTGTCACACTGGTGATGAGCTTTTCACGTTCCTCCCGGTCTTCGGGCAACGACGTCATTGCGGCGATTTGGTCTGTGACGGTGCAGTTGACGCGATCAAGCAGGATGGACTTGCCAATACCAGCGCTGGGCGCTGTCATAGCGAAGAGCGAAATTGTCGACCCGTAGAGGTCGGTTTTGGTATGCAACAGGGAGATGGCCAGCATCAGGGCGGCGGCGAAGTCCGCCCCCGTTTCGAATGGGAAGTCGCACAGCTACTCGTGGCTAGGAACGTGACGGCCTTGTGGGGGTCGTCACACACCTCGATGTCAAGCTCGCCAGTCTCCAGCCACAGTCCCGAGGGTTCGTGGTATCCGGAGCCGAACAGAAATTGGCCGTCGTGCATGGCCGGGAACACCACCACACCCTTCAGGATTGGCAGTGCCGCCCCTGCGGTTTTGGCCATTTTGCTTGCGAGGCCGGTGGGGGTGAACACCGGCGTCTGGGCTATGCCGCTATTCGTGCGCCTTACGCTCTGGAAATATGCGACCTTGTGGAGCGGACCCAACATATGGCTCGCCGTGATGCCCCCGGTGCTGACGATGGGGGTCGGGTCCTTAGTCGGTTTGCCGTCCTCGCGTTAATGTCGTTGCCCTGTTTGTTGCACCGTTTGACGGCGAGGTAGGCCGAGCGCGCCTTGCGAATGGCGATACCGATGCCGCCGTAGGAGAGACCCAAGTGCGCTTCACGCAGCAAGGTTTCAAGTTCTGGAATCATGTCCATAAGAGCATTCGGGTCGCTGGTGTTTACCACCACCTTGTCGTCAGGCTCCTGCCGCTCCTCGATGACGAACACGCTGCGAGCACTGTTGCGCACCCGATCCCACCGGGTCTTAACCCTTTGCTCTCGCACCTTCTTTTCAACCGTTTCCAGTTCGTCCTCGACGGCGACGGCCAGTTCAATGGCCTCCGGGGCTAGCACGTCCTCGACGCCCGCCGCCGTAGCCCGGTTCCAGCGGGTCGGACGGGCTCACGCCGTTGTACGTGGGGCGGTTCCTGAGTATCTCGCCGAAGCAACTTTGCCGCATAGCAAGTGAAGCGTTGGAATAGCCTGTGACATAAAGCGAACTCCCAGATTACCTGATGGTCCCTGCGCTAAGTTGGTCCGCCAGTTGATCAAACACCAACCTGATCCTTCGTGCGGTATGTAATTCGGAGTGCGTCGCCAGCCAAATCGGGAACTTAAACGGCTCGCGGTCGGGAAGCACGCGCTCCACACCTGGCGTTAAGGCAGCCACATCATCCGACATTACACTTATGCCAAACCCTTGGCGCACCAATTCCCAGGATACTATCCCGCTTTGTGAGCCAATCCTGAAGCTTCTTCGGGTGACCTGAATGCCCGCCGGATCGAGAAAGCCGATCATCGTGTCGATGTCCCCGAACCCGACAAAGTCCAATTTCGCAAGTTCATTTTCATTTTTAGGCCGTCCGACCTGATCAAGGTATGAAGGTGCCGCGTAAAAATGCGCTCTGGCCTCGGCGACAAGCTTTGCTGTCAGATCCGGCTGAGTTGGGCGTACATGTCGGATGGCGATATCAGCCTCACGTCGCTGTATGTCTCGAATGTCATTTGCAGCAACGATGTCTATCTCTAGTCGCGGTGCCGCAAGTCGGATTTTTTTCAGTATCGGCGGCAGCTGATAGGCAGACATCACATCGGATGCAGTAATCCTGACTTGCCCTTCAACAGCTTGCGACTGGCTTGTCGCAGTAAGTGAAATCCTGTTTGCTACATCCGCCATTTCTCTGACATGCAACAAAAGCTCGGCGCCAGCGGTCGTTAAATTAAGCGACTTGCCGACTCTTTCAAATAGGGTGATGCCAAGCGCGGTTTCCAGTGCAGCAACTTGACGGCCGACAGTTGGTTGAGTTTGCTCAAGAACGCGCGCCGCCGCGGAAAACGATCCTTCTTCGGCTGTCGCAAGAAAGGACCTTACTTGATTCCAGTCGAAATTGATGGCGTTCCAATTCATGCATTAATGCATAACAGTTCTGCAGATTGTGGCAATTCCATAAATGATTGTTTGGACGTAAAGGATGCGGTAACAACCTTGTAAGAGAGCAATGAAATGGCTGCTTTGTCCAAAGATGCCGCGTTCTGGAGCAAAATCTCGCAAAAGTACGCGGCAGACCCAATCCGCAATATGGAAGGGTATCTGAAAACACTCGAGTTTACGAAGTCGTACCTGAAAGCGGACGACAACGTACTGGAAATCGGGTGCGGGACGGGTTCAACAGCGCTGCTGCTTGCACCGCATGTTGCCCATATCACCGCGACGGATCTCGCTCCGGGCATGATCGAGATTGCCGATGAGAAGCGTGCGAAAGAAGGATTGGAGAATGTCACTTTCAAGGTGGCCGAAGTTCTTGAGCACGGTCTTGACGAAGGGTCTTACGATGCGGTCCTGGCGCACAATTTGCTTCATCTCATGCCCGATTTGGACCAAGCGCTTGAGCACATTTCCGCACTTACAAAACCCGGTGGGTTTTTCATATCCAAAACCGTTTGCGCCCCTGAGAGCGGTGGTTTCAAGTATACGATGATCAGTCGGGTCGCGATCCCAATCATGCAGGCTCTTGGTAAAGCCCCATTTGTGCATTTTGTGTCTGGATCAGTGCTTGAGAGGAAGATTGCCTCCGCAGGCTTCGATATCCTCTATACGACTGATCAAGCCTCAATCCTCCAAAGCCGCTATATTGTCGCGCAAAAATCTTGAAGTTTTAGTTCGATCAGCGGCATCGGTTGGCACTATCTTTGCGTCACATTGCGCGTTGTTTTTATACTGGAATGAACGGAGTTACTTCGGTCTGCCTCTAACTCAAGAAAGCTATTACGGCGGGCCGTTTTTTTCGCATTTAGCGAGTTCAGGCAGGCTTTGATTTTGCGCTCGTTGCGAACGACAAGTTCGATGCGCCGTGCTGCAGCACGGGGACTATGGGGTGAAGGTACGGAAAGGACCATGACTAACAGAACCACTCCAACTCGAGCAAAGTTTGCTAGTTGCCCCAATGAAGATGAGGTGGTCGAAACGCAGGTAATTTGTTTGGCGTGATCGCAATTGTCAGTCTTCAGTTCATTCGAAGACGCCAAAATCCGCCGCCCGAATGTCGCAAATTTTAACAAGATGTACGCTCTGACCGACAGTCTCACATCGCCAAACTTGGTTTCTTCCGCAGATCAACAAGGTTCTGGACCAATCTAAAGGAGGAGACTCATATGCCTGGGAATGAAGACAACATACGACAGCCCGGCTTGCTGCTGGCGCTTGCGCCAATAGTGCTGACTCTGTGTGTGCTTGGGCTGCAATTATTCTATTTCGGTGACTTTACCCCGCATATCCCGTTGGCATTTGGGATCGCGATCACCAGCATCGTTGGCCTCATGTTGGGTCACAAATGGCCCAATATCGAAGAGGGCGTTTTCCACGTTATCAATATCTCACTGCCTTCAGTTTCGATTCTGATCACAGTGGGAATGATAATCGGTGTGTGGATCGCGAGCGGAACTGTGCCAACGCTGATCTACTACGGTCTCAAGATTTTGTCGCCTGAACTTTTCCTCGCCGCTGGAATGGTCCTTTGCTCCATTGTCTCCGTTTCATTGGGCACTTCGTGGGGAACGACAGGCACTGTCGGTTTAGCGCTGATGGGGATCGGTGCGGGGTTCGGTATTCCAATGTATTGGACAGCGGGGGCGGTCGTCTCCGGAGCATTCTTTGGAGACAAGATCTCACCTCTATCGGACACGACGAACTTGGCACCAGCCGTGACAGGAACCAATCTGTTCGATCACATTCGGAATATGCTTCCAACCACCGTTCCTTCGATGCTGATTGCACTCGTGATCTACTTTGTCGTTGGCTTCACTCTGATTGACACGTCACAGGTATCGTTTGACCGCATTCATGCAATCACGACGGCACTGGATGACGCGTTCTGGATTTCGCCGATCATGCTGTTTCCAGCCGTTCTGGTCATCGTGCTGGCAGTCATGAAACAACCTCCGATCCCGTCACTGTTTGCAGGCGCCGTTTCGGGCGGCATCATGGCTATCTTCTGTCAGGGGGCTGGACTGCATGAGACGTTCACCTTCGCCAATAGCGGCTATTCGATCGATACTGGGGTTCCAGAGATCGATCCCCTGCTGAACCGCGGAGGTATTCAGTCGATGATGTGGACGATTTCACTGGTGCTGCTTGCCCTGGGGTTTGGTGGAGCGCTTGAACGTGTCGGTTGCCTTCAGGCGATCATCAAAGTTGTCATCTCGAAGGTGAAAACGTTTGCCGGCATTCAAACCTCGGCCATCCTGACCTCTGTCGCGACCAACACCGTTGCAGGTGACCCCTATCTGTCAATTGCGCTTCCTGGACGGATGTATGCACCGGTCTATCGTGCGATGGGCTATTCCCCGCTGAACCTTTCCCGGGCGGTCGAGGAAGGCGGAACACTGGTGTCCCCTCTAATCCCGTGGAATGCAGGTGGTGCGTTTGTCATCACGGCGCTTGGTTTGGGTATCGCAGACGGCAACTTCGAAAACCTGCTGTATATTCCGCTTGCATTCGCTTGCTGGCTGTCACCGGTCATCGGTATCTTCTATGCCATGACAGGGCTCTTTTCGCCTAAAGCAAGCGAAGATGAAGTCCGCTCCTGGGAGGAAAGCGGCGAACCTGTTGCACAGATGCGTGCGTAATCTTTCTGCACCAACACCAAATGAGGTGTTGGTGCCCTTCATCCGCCTTGGTCGATACTGGGAGGAGAGCATATGGACCCGAGAAACTTTGTCCCAAAGGGCGCGGCCAGCTATCGCATTGACTATGATGGGCCGGCCAAGGAAATCTATTTTCTGCTGCTGCCAAAGCTGACCATGCTGGCTTTTAGCGCCGCAGTGGAACCTCTGAGGATCGCTAATCAGGTTACAAACAAAGAACTGTATAAATGGTTTCTGATCACTGAAGATGGAGAACCGGTTTCTTGTTCGAATGGGGTTGAAATTAAGCCGGATTTTGCGTTGCACAATCTGCCACGATCATCGCGGCTGTTTGTCTGCTCGGGTATTGAACCAGCAGAAAGTACGAACCCCAAGGTCCTGTCGTGGATCCGCCGCCAAAGAACCTTTGGGTGTAATCTGGGTGGTATTTGCACAGGGGCTTTCGCCCTTGCCAAGGCCGGAGTTCTGTCAGGTAAAAGGTTCACATTGCATTGGGAAAACCACCCTGCTTTCATCGAACATTTTGATGGTTTGGAACCATCGTCAAACCTGTATGAGATCGACAATGAGCTTATGACATGTGGCGGAGGAAATGCCGCAACCGACATGATGTTGGACATGATCGAATCCGATTTCGGAAATGACCTGGCGGTCATCGTTTCGGACATGTGCATTCACTTTCGGTCCAACAATAGTAAAACGCTCCAGAAATCAGCCTTTTCGGTCGCTTTGGGTAGCCGCAACCAGTACCTCATCAACGCGATGCAGATCATGCAAGAAAACCTGGAAGAGCCTTTAGATATCTCTGAAATAGCAGAAGCGGTGCAGATATCTCGTCGCCAGTTAGAGCGTCTCTTCCAAAAGTATGTCGAAACTTCGCCTGTTCAGTTTTATATAGAACTGCGCGTTTCAAGGGCTTACGCATTGCTCAGCGAAACCGAGATGGCGGTCGCGGAGATCGCGGCAGCCACCGGCTTTAGCAGTGCGACGCAACTTACAGCACGTTTCAAGAATCGCTACGGCGAAGCGCCAACTTCATTCAGAAGAGGGTGGTCTGAAAGACGTGAGTAATTTGCGTCCTAACAGTCATAATCTGAAAAATCTGAACGTACCCCGGTACTTTCTCTGCAGCCAGCCAAGGTCCGTTTTGGGAACGCTGCAACGCAGGACCTTAAGTATTGAAAAATGTCTGAAAGTGGCGATGAGTTCCGGTCGACGCAGCGTTGTATGGTTCGAAGTTGCGCTGCCTCCGAGGTCTGGAAAGAGCTCAATGTGCAAAATGCTACACAGTGAATCAATGCTGGTAGTGCTCGAAAGCTGACGTAGCCAAGTTCATTCAAAATCGCATTTTTGATGTCGATCAACCAGTCAACGCACAGTGCAAAAACCTGCACTTCTGATGGATTGCTGTATGGGCTGCCTTCATATTTGTGACCCTAGGAACGTCCCAGGGTCACTGTTGGCTATGCGAATTTTATTCGGCTGGCATCGTCGAGGTTTCTGGATCAATAGTTGATGCGATGCCGGCAGCTTCGCGGCGCCCGTCGTTCCAGATAGCTTTGATCAACGCAATGCACATCAGCGCCATGACGATGGAGAAAGGTAATGCACCGATTACCATAGCTGTCTGGATTGCTCCCGTTCCACCAGAGATTAGCAAACCGCCAACGACCAATGCCAGCGCCGCACCCCAGAACATGATGTGCGGGCGAGCCTTGGGCCCTTCGTCTCCAGCAGCGTTGATCGTGTTCACGATTAACACTGCCGAGTCAGCGGAAGTTACAAGGAATGTCATCAAGAGGATCACGATCACTACTGCCATTGCCCAGGCAAGGAATTCCGCTATTGGCGCGAGCATGTACGTAGTCATGGCAAAGATCTTGTCACCATTGGCTGCGTCCAGAATCACGCCATTCGCACCGCCATTCAGTTCCAGGTCGATGGCTGTACCACCGGCCCACGCGAACCAGACAAAGCACATCAGCGACGGCACGATCATTGCGCCCAGCACAAACTCACGGATGGAGCGACCGCGCGAAATGCGCGCCAGAAACAACCCGACGAAGGGTGCGAACGCGATCCACCAAGCCCAGTAGAACACCGGCCACCAGCCTTGCCACTGTGCTAATAGGAAAGCCTCGGAGCCCTCAACGCCATCTGATGCGTAAACATTGAAGCTGAGCCAAGGCAAAGCGATCAAGTAATCCCAGATACCGACAAAGAAGGCCTTGGCGCCAAAGAATGTCGCTCCGAACAGGATGAAGAAACCCAGTAGGAAGATCGACAACGCCATGTTGATGTTCGACAGCCACTTGATGCCTTTACCCACACCGGACAATGCCGACAGCGTCGAGGCACCCATAATGACCAGCAAGGCGACGATGATGCCCAGTGTCGTGGCAGACCCATCTGCATTGGCCAATCCACCAATGCCGATACGGGTCAGACCCGCTACA
This sequence comes from Ruegeria sp. CL3, assembly GCF_056536505.1. Classification (NCBI taxonomy): domain Bacteria; kingdom Pseudomonadati; phylum Pseudomonadota; class Alphaproteobacteria; order Rhodobacterales; family Roseobacteraceae; genus Ruegeria; species Ruegeria sp. CL3. The sequence continues at coordinate 29,691 of NZ_JBQFPT010000005.1, forward strand.
AATTGCTCAACGCCAAACCCTAATGTCTGGGCCACACCGAGGATTGTCGCAACGACGGCCACGATATCAATCAGGTGACCAAGGTTGCCTGACAATGCTTTGCCAAAAAGCGGTGTCAAGGATGAGCGGATCGTCAGCGGAAGCCCCCGGCGATAGCTGAAGAATGCCAATGCCAAACCGGCAATCGCGTAACACGCCCAAGCGCCCAATCCCCAATGCAGGTAGGACCAGACGTAGGCGGTGCGCACATTGTCCGCATCCAGAGCTGTAGTGACCCCCTGAATAACCGAAGGATTGTTCTTGAAGTGGGCTACGGGTTCTGCAACCGCCCAGGTCAACATCCCAACCCCGATCCCTGCACCAAACATCATCGAAAACCAGGAGAAATTCGAGAACTCTGGCTTTTCACCTTCGACACCCAGGTTGAGACGTCCCGCGGCTGGCCAGATGGCCAAACCAATACAGACGATAACAAATCCGGTTACGACCCAGATGTACCAAGCAGCAAACTGAGCCAGAATAGCTGCGTTCCAGTCGCCAAGGATCCTGCCAGCCTGGGTTGGCCAAACGATACACCAGACAACCAGCAAACTGATGATGATCTTACTGATCACTGTGACATTTACACTGAACCCCCGATAAAAACCGTTATCAGCGGTCTTAATTGGAAGCTCTGAAAGAGGTGGCTTTATCGCCATAGTCAACTTCTCCCTGTTTTTGATATTCTAGTGAGATTGTGTGCTAGATTTGGCCCGACAGCCCAAGTTGTCGGGAAACCAGTGAACCCAACGATGCACACAAAAGCGTCGTCAGCCTCAACGTGTCCAGAGAATCACAAATCTCTAAAATTATTCGATTCTTTGAGCCTGCATACGCATTTGAGTTTCGTTGTTCGGATGGCTGTCCGCTTCTGTAGCCGCGGCTCCAATTTGTTATCGTTGGCTCCCGTGTTTCTTTCACAGGGCTGCACTCGCGCCCACTGGCATAGTTTTTGGTATAATTCTTCTTTCTTTTGCAGTAGCTGAGTAGTTATGGATGACATTAACAGAGTTAATACCAATCTAAGCCGGAACCTCGTTGCGCTCTATGCGTTCGAAATGGTCGCAAAACATGGAAACTTTACGAGTGCGGGAGACGCTCTCGGGCTGACCCAGTCCTCTATCTCGCAACGGATAAAAGGTTTGGAGGTTGATCTGGGTGTCGTCCTCTTCAAAAGGGAGCACCGGGGTGTCTCACTGACACACGAGGGTTTTAGGCTTTTGAACGTGGTCAGACCAGCGATGACGCAGATGAACTATGCGGTAAACTCTTTGCTGGAACGCAAAACTAGACCCAGCGTTCGAATCTCAGCCGATTTCGCGTTCTCAACATTCTGGTTGCTGCCTCGTCTTGGTTACCTCCGAGAGGAAATCGGGGATGAAATTGAATTTCAGATTTTGGCTTCAAATGTGCCACCCAGTCTGAATGATACCGATTGCGACATTCGTATTCATGTTGCGCCCAAGGACCAGATCAAACCTGATGAAATACTAGTCTTGGAAGAAGTTGTCGCTGCCGTTTGCAGTCCTCAGCTGTTAGAGAAGATCGGGCCAATCCAAAATCCTTCAGACTTGCTCAATGTTCAACTCTTGAGTCTGTCAAAACCCGCAACCGCGGCGTGGCAAACCTGGCAAGGATGGTTTGATAGCTTAGGCGTAACGGGCGAAAGAAAGAAAAATTACATTAGTTTCAACAACTACGACATGGTCACCCAGGCCGCTTTGTCAGGTGAAGGCGTTGCATTAGGCTGGATTGGATTGATTGATGATCTGCTCAGCAAGGGTTCCCTTGTGACCGTTACGGACGATCTCGTTTTCAGCGATGCCGGTTATGTGATGTCACGGAGCCATACCAACTCGGGCCGAGGACCCAGGCTTGTGTTCGACTGGATCTCGGACCAAGTTCTCGCAACATCTTCAAAATAGCGAGTCGTTGGATCGTTCAGTCAACCTAGCCGTCAAGTCAGGTCTATACGAAAACTTAATACGGCAAAGGTTCGAAGCTACATTGAAAACTCTGGTTTTTGCGTTTTGCGAGCTTTCAAAGTCCAGTCACGAATGCAAAATTGCGGGTTCGATTGGTTCTTAGGTGTCATGCTTTCGACGGCTGCTTTGGCCGCACTTAAGGCGGTGGCCACTATCCAATACGAGCAGGTGCGGCGAACGGCGGCTGTGTGGGTTTGCAAACACCACAGCAAAAAACCACCGTGAAAGTCTCTTTTGGGCCGACATCGGTCAATCAAAGTGAGGATTAAGGTTTATTACTAGGCAACCTCCATAATTGGTTTAAACGTCCTCTTCTAGACGCACATCATTGTCGTTTTGATCGGCCGTTTGTCAAAACTTGCTAAGTGTTTCCAGTATCAAATTCCGTGTAGCGTTGTCGTTGTTGAATATCCTGTAAGCGAGAAACTCAGACGGAAACTCGGGCCACGTTTTGCGCATTTGAACAACGAGCCGTTGTGCTTCTTCCGTGTTTCCCAACTGATCTTGCGCGACGGCTTGGAATAAGAGCGAAGGAGCGCTAACCGGCGCTCCGGCAGCTGGGGCCCCTTGAAAGGCTTCGACAACACTCTCGTAATTCCCGAGCATGAGTTGCGATACGCCCCAGATGTTTCTCGCACCAAACCTACCGGATCCTGATCTGGGTCTCTCCGGGTTACTGACTTCGGCAGCAAGTTCCGGGGCATTGGCAACTATGGCAGTGATCCCTACAAGATCGAGAATATGGCCGTCCTTCGGTCTCAATTCGACGGACATTCGGGCGTATTTTAAAGCCTCGTTTGGCTGGTTATAGACAGCCAACACCCAACCATTTGCGCCATTTGCCCACGCATCAGCAGGGGACAATTCAAGGGCCTTTTCAGATAGTTCCGAAGCTTGACCTAAGAGATCTTCTCTTTGCGCTTCATCCGGGGACAGCATGGCCAGAGTTGCCAAAACCTGTGCCGATCCCGCATAGCCATCGGAGAGTGCTGGGTCGAGCTCGGCTGCATGCTGGAACATTCCCAGTGCGATTTGCTGGCGTTTGACGTCAAAAACGGGAAAAAACATGCCTCGGGCTTGATCTGCAAGGTTGGCCGCCTGAAGTCTTGTCAAAGATTGTTCACCAAGTGCTGCACGTTCAGCTTGTTCAATGGATTGAGCCGTTGGCGGTACTTCTGTGTTTTTTTGGCTCGTCCAGATGCCAAGCACAACGACTACTGCGAGGACCCCCAATCCAACTGGCAGCGGTCGCAGCGAACGCCGACGCCCGCTGGGCTCATCGCCGTTCCATGCATTTGATACGCCGTCTTCACTTGTAGGCTCGTATGAAAACCGCGGCTTGTATCCGCCAGGATCAACAAAAATGCGAACCCCTTCGCCGTCCCATTGATCTTCGTAAAACTCGCGCAATAGCCGACGCAGCCGCCTGGCTTCGACGCGAACGAGGTTTTGGCCGCCACTGCCATCAATGCGTCGCCCATAGACCTCTACAGCAATAGCTTTGCCTCGGATCTGGGGACCACGGCCCGCGATAGCTTCCTCGACTACGTATGTAAGAAACTGTTGGAGGCGGGGTGAAGCTTGGAACTCGTCGCTCGATACAACGCGCTCGAGCGCTTCCCGGACAAGATCCGGCGACGGCTGCTCAACATGTTGATCTATCGGCAATTCATTAGCTTTGTTCAAGGCAAACTCACCCCCAACTCACGGTGACTCACTTGGCCTGCACGGTCAACCACACTCATCTCGATGTGAGAATAGATAGTGGGAGCCGGGATTTATCCAGTGGCAGTGGACCTGACAGAAGAGATTCCAGAACTGTCCGATGCGCTGTCAGCGCGTATCGAAACGGATGCGTTGCTCAAGGAGGTCGTCGAAGACCTGAAGAAAGCTTCCGAGTTGCTGGATGATGTATCGATCACAGCCTCAGAGCGCGCGGAATGGGCCCACATAAAATCTGAACTCGTGAACGAACTTCGCCGGATGGTGAAGCGCGATCCTCGCAACATTTCCAATTGAGGGCATGGCCATGACAAAAGAAGACAACGGCAAAGATCTGAAAAACGACCCGAACCAGCAATCTGACGACATCGAAAACCCTTCCCGGCGACACGTTATGCAGGGGCTGGCAGCAGGCGCGGTCGCAACCGGTGCCGTTAGCTACGGTACTGGAGCTGCACAGGCGCACCCCGGAGATGGACCACCAGGCGAAAGCCTAAAGAACCCTTACGGCGGCAGACCTGCGGGCGGTATCACGCTGCCGGAGTATTTCCGCCCCACAAAATACATGACTGGTTCGAACGCGAACTACTTCCCGCTGTCCGAAGAGCTCGGCCCCGACGAAATGCGGATTTCATTCTGCGGTTCCACCCCATTTCCTCCGAGAGAAGATCAGGCTGGCACCTGTATTATGGTCGAGTTGGGCAACGGAAAGAGGTTCTTCTTCGACTTCGGATCCGGTTGTGTCCGCAACATTATCGGGATGCAGGTTCCGGGTCAGTTGATCAACGACATCTTCATAACGCACCTGCATGTCGATCACTATGCCGACATCCCATACATCTACCCGTTCCGGGCTTGGTCTGGTGGATATACACCGCTTCGCATTCACGGTCCATCAGGTCGGACACCCGAGCTTGGCACGGCCGGAATGGTTAAAGGCATGCAGCAAATGCTCAAATGGCATCTGGAGGCCTTTGATGTATTCCCGATTGGGGACGGCTATGAGATTGAGGTCAACGAATTCGATTTCCGCCAGGAAGGTGGCATCGTTTATGACGAAGATGGCGTGACTGTTCGGTCCTGGCCTCGTAGCCACGCCAAGGACGGAGCTGTGGGGTATCGGCTGGATTGGAATGGCCTGAGCTTTGTTTGGACCGGCGATGGCCGCCCTGATGAACTGAGCCTTGAATACGGAAAAGGCGTGGATGTGTTTGTGACCGAAATGTCCGGACAGGATATCGGTCAGTTGATGACCTACAAATACGGTTTGCCGCAAGAGCTGTTCAACTACACGATCGATACGCACCATACTTCGCACTATGCGGTCGGTAAGATGATGGCTGAGGCGCGCCCAAGGCTTGCAATGGTAACCCACTATACGCAAGACGAGGATATCGATGCTGAGATGTTGGCGGGAATCCGAGCGCACTATGATGGGTTGTTCGCCTGGGGTTTGGATGTCGCCGTTGTCAACGTAACCAAGGATGCAATCTGGTATCGGAAGGCGACGCTTCCCGGAAAGTCTGGATCTGTCGCCCCCTTCCGCGAATTGGGCAAGATGGAAGCAGAAGGCAAGATCACGCTGCCGGATGAAATCAAGCCGCCAGCACCGCGGTCATCACGTGCCGAACAGCAAGATCAGAAGTACCGAGACATGGAGATCGATCCCAAAGAATACTACCCAGCTGATGTATTCCGGGCTCCTGATCCAGAATGGCCCAGCGATTTCGTCATTAAGGTCGATGACGTCATCCCGAACCGAAAGAAGAAGGCGGAGTAACGACATGATCGAATTTGGGTCGTCATCCGCAATCCCCGTAACGATCCTTACCGGCTTTCTAGGAGCCGGTAAGACAACGCTTCTAAACCGCATCCTCACCGGCAATCACGGATTGCGAGTGGCAGTCCTGGTGAATGACTTTGGATCCATCAACGTCGATGCCGACTTGGTGGTCGGCCTCGAAGATGATGTGATGAGTCTAGCGAATGGCTGCGTGTGCTGCTCGATCCGAGACGACCTGATCGAAACGGTAGAGGCCGTTCTCGCCCGGCCTGAGAAACCGGAATATATCGTCCTTGAAGCAAGCGGAGTGTCGGACCCGTCATCAATTGCGATGACATTCACAGATCAAAAGTTTCGGGACATGATCCGCTTGGACAGCCTTATGTGCCTGGTCGATGCGGAACAACTATTTGCCGCGCCGGAACAAATGGAACTGAAGCTCCGTCAAATTGCGTTCTCGGACATGGTTATTTTGAACAAGGTTGATCTTGTCGACAGGGCTACGGTTCAGAAGGTGCATGATTGGCTCGGGTCTCGCTTTCGTCGCTATCGTTTGGTCGAAGCTGTCAATGCGAACGTCCCTTTGGACATACTTCTTTCAGTCGGCCGCTTTGCCTCAGAACAACTGGAAACAGAATTACCAGAGCATCATAAACATGGCCCCGACTGTGGCTGCCACCACGCTGATCATTCAGACGGCTTTTCGACAACTATGATGAAAGCGGAACGCCCGATAAGCCTCTCTTCTCTCCGAAGCGCTATTCGGTCGCTTCCCGGTGATGTCTATCGTCTCAAGGGTTTTGTCTTCAGTGAGGAAGATCCGGATCATCGGATTCTTGTTCAGGTCGTCGGCAAACGCATAGACATCGCGCGGGATGAAGTGTGGGGTGAGCGTAAACCCGAAACCAGGCTTGTCGCGATTGGTGCACCAGGAGCCCTTTCAGAGCACACTCTTTCAGATACGCTACTTGAGACTGTATAGTGGCCCAATAGGCCGAATCTGGTCTTGTGCGTCTTTAGTAAGCTCAGATGCTTCGGTTCCTGGTCCAATGAATTCAGTGGAGTATCTGATATGCTAATCGTTCTGGCGCTGTATTTTGGCCTGGCATGGTTGGTATTTTCCAAACTCCGCCTGTTGCCTTGGAACGCGGTTTCAAAGACCTTCATCTATGGCGGTGGTGTCGTGATTGCATTGGTGGTTATCGGCGCGCTGAACCACACGACACCAAGCGGTACGGTTTCGGTCCAAGGCGCAGTGATCAGCATTGCCCCAAATGTTGCAGGACCAGTGACAGAAGTCGCAGCAGAGCCCAATGAGCTAGTATCAAAGGGGGATGTTCTTTTCCGGATAGATGATACGGAATTCGCAGCCGAGGTCGCTCGACTTGAAGCGTCGCTGGCCTCAGCCCAATCTGAGGCAGATCAACTGGGTCACGACCTTGAGGCGGCTGAGGCTGACATCGCCTCACTGTCCGCGCAACTGGATTTTGGTGTGGCGCGTCGCGATGATATTATCCGTCTCACCGAACGGGGAGCGTCCACTGAGTTCCAGCTTCAGGAAGCCGTTTCAACGATAGAGCAACTTGAGGCGGGCTTGCGCGCCGCAAACGCGCGGAAGGCGGGTCTTGAACGGCGTATTGCCGCCCAAGTGGATGGGGTCGACGTTGGCGTTGCCGAAGTAGAGAATTTGCTGATTCAAGCGCGTTGGGCATTGGAGCAAACAGTTGTACGCGCACCTGCAGATGGCATGGTTACAGGCCTGACCCTGCGCCCGGGGAACCGGGTATCGACTCTGCAAGGAGCAATCAATTTTGTTGTACCGGGCGACAGGGTTCTGGTTGCGACACTTCCTTTGAGTAGTCTGCAAAACATATCCGTTGGCGACACTATTCGAGTTGCACTGCGTAGTATGCCTGGAGCGGAGTTTGATACCACGATTTCGGACATACCACCCGCTACCAGCGAAGGGGCGTTGGATGCCAGAAGTGGGCTTCCGTCACTGCGTGAGTTGATTGGCGCGGCGGACTTCATCGTTGTTGCAGAAATTCCGGAAGATCAGAGTGCAAGGGTGACCAAACTGGGTGCATCAGGTACGGGCTTGGTTATCACCGAGGAAGCAGGCGCAATTTCGGTGTTGGCAGAAATTTTATTCTGGGTCACCAAGAAACTGAATTACCTTTGATTTAACTGAATTGCGCAAGGAACGACCTATGTCGCTACCTGCAAAATCATACTTTTGCTTTGAGCTTCACTAACTGAGCCGTTCGCACCTCGGGACTTGCGGGGCTCAACTTTGGAAGTTCGATTTGGGATCTGTACGGTCCTTGATTGCTCAGCATCCGATGGCAATTTGTTCCGCATTGTCGTCATCAGCAAGTTCGAAACGCTTCGAAGAATGTGTTCGTTACACTCTGTAGAAGTGACGGTTTTATATATCTTACCGGGCCTTTCATTAAACCCCAGACTTTGGCTTAGAAATGCCAGTTTCCATTCCTAGTGTGGAATATTCAGTAGAGTATTTTTTAGTCCAACTTTTTATCACTGCTTAACATATATTTGCAGAAAACAGTTGCTCCTCAGTCCGCCAATTCCCCCTATGCAAGGCGACACTTAGTTCCACCACCAGCGAGAGTACCTTGCCATGCTTGTGTCAGTTCCTTCACCCTGCACCTAGACCGATTTCATTGATCCTGACTTTCTTTTGGAAAATCAGGGCTGATTTGCAGATCATACGCCGAAGGTGCCTGTTCCTGCTGATGAGCCGTATGGCGAACGCGGATGGAGGCGAGGCAATGCTGTTCGACAATAAAGGTACGGCTCGCATGTGCAGCCGAGGAAACGGTGTTGTCTAGTAGGGTTGCCCGAGGGGGAAGGCAGCGTCTTGCCGCTGATGGCTAGGGGTGTTTGGCTTGTCCAAATCCCGCTGATCCAAAACAAGTGCGGCGGTGCAGGCCGCGCTGCTACTCTTTGCGCGAGAACACGTTGTTTTCAAAAAGAACAGGCTGGTTGCCGCATCTGCGTTAGGATGCTGAGTTAGCGAGGCCCGAAAATTGAAGGACGGCTTTGCACGCTAAGTAGCCTTTTGTACTCGTTCCAATGAACGGTCATCACGCAACCGAAGATCGCTTCACATGACACCGGTTCAGCGACGCTCGCGGTTCGTTGTTCCGGAGTGTTCATTAATAGGTTGTGCGCTTCGGTTTTTGGTAGATACCCACGATGCCTTCCAAGATACATGCCCTACGCCCGCAACCAGGATTTAAGTTAAGCTGACCCAAGCCGCATTCCTTGAAGAACTCTGCACACATGCGGCTACAAACTCAACACCATTGAGTCCATCATGAACCGTTGGATAAACAACCGACGCATCAGGTGAAATACCATTCCGGAAAGCTTGGATTGCCTCAGCAGCCTCTCCATAGATATTGGCGAAACCTTCAAGATATCCCTCGGGATGGCCCGGAGGGACTCTGCTCAACCGATTGGCAGCATCACCAGCTCCAGCTCCATTTCGAGTGATCAGTCGCTTGGGTTCGTTGTATGGCGTGAACCAAAGGTAATTGGGATCTTCCTGGGCCCACTCCAGCCCACCTTTTTCGCCGTAGACCCGCAAACGAAGTGCGTTTTCATTTCCGGGAGCCACCTGAGAAGACCACAGCATACCACGCGCTCCACCTTCGAAGCGAAGCAAGACGTGGGCGTTGTCATCGACTTTGCGCCCCGGCACAAAGGCCTGCAAGTCCGCCGCCAGGCTTTCCGCCTTAAGTCCAGTTACAAAGCAAGCGAGGTTGTAAGCGTGGGTTCCGATGTCGCCGGTTGATCCACCAGCGCCAGAGCGTTCAGGATCGGTTCGCCACTCCGCTTGTTTGAAATCCTGCTGCTCGGTCAGCCAGTCCTGCGGGTACTCAACCTGAACCACGCGGATCTTGCCAATATCACCGTTGGCAATCATTTCACGCGCGTGCCGAACCATCGGATAGCCCGTGTAGTTGTGGGTCAAAATGAAAAGCGCATTCGCGCTCTCCGCCGCTTTGACCAGTTTTTTTGCATCAGCAAGGGTCGAGGTGAGTGGCTTGTCACAAATGACATGAATACCGCGTTTCAGGAACTCACGCGCGGCTGCATAGTGGACGTGATTTGGCGTGACGATTGAGACCGCCTCGATCCCGGATTTCAGCCGGGCTTCGCGGATCGCCATTTGCTTGAAGTCTTCATAGACCCGTTCGAGGCCCAGCGCTTGACCACTTTCAATGGATTTCTCTGGCGTCGAAGACAAAGCACCGGCAACCAGCTCGAACTTGTCGTCCAGTCGCGCGGCGATGCGATGAACGCCCCCTATAAAGGCGTCATTTCCGCCGCCAACCATGCCAAGGCGAATACGTCCTGACGTTTCTTCATTGCGTCCTGTGACCATCACTCAATCCCCAGCATTTTACGATTGGCGGCTTCGTCAGCGCCACTATCGGCGAAATCATCAAAGGCTTTCTCGGTCACGCGAATGATGTGGTCGGACACGAACTGCGCGCCCTCGCGCGCGCCATCCTCGGGGTGCTTGAGACAGCATTCCCATTCGACCACAGCCCAGCCATCAAAGTCATTCGCGGCCATTTTTGAGAAGACCGCACCGAAGTCCACTTGGCCATCACCAAGCGACCGGAACCGCCCGGCCCGATCAACCCAGCTTTGATATCCGGAATAAACACCCTGCCGCCCGGTCGGGTTGAACTCGGCATCTTTAACATGGAACATCCTGATCCGATCTTTGTAGATGTCGATATTGTCCAGATAGTCGAGACATTGCAGCACGTAGTGTGACGGGTCGTATAGCATGCAGGCCCGTGGGTGATTTCCCGTCCGTTCCAGAAACATCTCGTACGTCACACCATCGTGGAGGTCCTCTCCGGGGTGGATTTCATAGCAAACATCAACGCCGCAGTCTTCGGCGTGATCAAGGATTGGCACCCAACGACGCGCAAGCTCATCAAACGCCGTTTCAATCAAGCCGGCAGGGCGTTGCGGCCAAGGATAGACATAGGGCCATGCTAGCGCGCCAGAGAATGTTGCATGTGCGGAAATACCCAGGTTTTTTGACGCTGACAGTGCCTTTTTGACCTGGTCTACCGCCCATTCTTGCCGGGCTTTCGGGTTCCCCCGAACGCTTTCGGCTGCAAAGCCATCAAACGCACTGTCATAAGCTGGGTGAACGGCCACAAGCTGGCCCTGAAGATGCGTTGAAAGTTCGGTGACTTCGACGCCATTCTCCCTGGCTTCGCCTTTGAAGTCATCGCAATAGCCGGTGCTGGACGCGGCCTGTTCAAGGTCGAATAACCGGCCATCCCAACTGGGGACCTGAACGCCTTTGTATCCACAATCAGCCGCCCATTTGGTGATCGCGTCCCACGAATTGAACGGTGCTTCGTCCCCCGCAAATTGCGCAAGAAACAAAGCTGGACCTTTGATCGTCTTCATAAAATTTCCTCCCCAAAACCTAAGCCTCTATGGCGGTAAATTTTCCTTCAGATAGATGTCGATACGGATACGTTCCTGCGCTTTGTTGAATGGAACCTTGTCCTTAGTAGCGCGCAGTAGACGGACGGCAGAACGAACAATATGCCCGGTATCCTGCGAGATTATGGCGTCAAATGTGCCAAGCCTAAGCGCCTCACGACTGAGCGGTGTAAGCTCATGCGCTATGATCACCAGATCTTTGCTGAACCTGTTCTCTGAAAGAAATTGTATCAGGCCCGCATTGCCCGCTGCTGACGAGTAAATACCGACCAGATCCGGGTAGGTTTCAAAGATTTCGGGCATCATCTTGTAGATCAGATCCGGGTCATCCCGGCCTTCGACAGACGCTACGACTTGGAGGTGCGGAAATTCCTCGGCCACGACAATGTCAAAGCCTTGGCGACGCTCCAGGTGGTCACGCGCCAAACGGGATCCTGTAAGAACCAAGACCTTGCCGTCGCGATGGACAAACCGCCCCATCAGCTGAGCGGCGGTACGTCCTGCCGAAACGTTATCGATTCCCACAAAGTGGTCTCGCTCGGAACTCGGCAAGTCAGACACCAAGGCAACCACCGGAACGCCTTTGTCCCTGAGCCTTTTGACAGCATCGCGGACAGAAGGCGTTTCGGGCCCAAAAACGGCGACTCCGTCTACATCCAAACTGTCCACAGCATCCAAAATGTTAACGATATCTTGCGGCTCGAACGGAGCGACCTTCTTAATCGCAATGCGGGTCCGCTCGATAAATTGGTCACGGGATTGTTCTGCTATCTGACTGCTGATTGCCTCCACAAACTCGTTGTCAGTGTCCGGCAGAACAAAGAGGAAGTTGTAAACCCGGTTTCGCGCGAGGTTGGCCGCAGCGGTGTCGCGCACATAGCCCAGCTCATCAATTGCCTTTTGTACTTTCTGTACGGTTACGGCCCGCACGCCGGGGCGTCTGTTCAAGACGCGGTCAACAGTCGCCAGACTGACACCCGCGACGCGCGCGAGGTCGTTGACGGTTGGCTTTTTCACCAATTCTAGTTTTTGTTTTTGGTCTTCCACGTGTTCTTCAGCCCTCAATCTCCCGCGCCAAGCCTTCAAACAACAAAGCAACAGCCTCAGCACCGGGATCGTTATGTCCAACTAGGTTTTCTTCGGGAACATAGGCTGCCCGGCCCGCCTTCGCACGACGAATATTCGCGGTGTTGTTCGCGCCTTCGCGGGCAGCCTCGGCCGCATGCGTCAGACCAGATGGCAGTGCGGCAAGCGCCGGTGCCAGGGCGTCAATCATTGTCCGGTCACCGACCTTGGCACCCCCAACCTGGCTGACACGATTTAGGCCCTCGACAAGGGATTTAGGCACGGAGGCTCCGCTTGCGCAGGCATCCCCGGCTGCGTTGAAGAAGATCGCAAGGATCACACCGGAAGAACCACCCATTGTTTGACTCAGTTCGTTGCCCAACGCCGGAAACAGCTGTGTCAGGTCAGCCAGCGGCATCCGGTCGAGGCTACCTTGCAATGCTCTTGCGGCAGTCGCCAATGTACTTCCTGTATCGCCATCTCCGGATTTCGCGTCCAGCTCGTTCAGGTTCTTCTCTGCGTTGATGAGCAGTTCAGATAACCGGGTGATCGTTTCCTTTGTTGCGGGATTGTTCGAAGGAATTGGATCGATCGGGGTTAGGCCATCAGGCAATGGTGCAACTTTGATCGGGTCAATGGAATTGACCCCGGGCCACGCGGCCAGATCAACGGGCGCTGTAAGGGCCGACAAATCGTCTTGATCCACGGGCAGAATGGAAACCGAAAACCCGTGCATATCCAGCGATGTCATCATGGGTGCCGGGCCAATGATATGGTGGGCGATACCAGTTTCGAACAACGCATGCGTTAGGACAGCCATTTCCAGCGGAGTTGTTGAGCCGAGGTTGTTAACCAATGCTACGCAGTCCCCAGACCCAACCCTTTGCTTCAGCTTCTCCACCACGGTGGACATGGCCGATACCGCGTTTGAGAACTCGACTTGCTGTACACCGGGCTCTCCGTGGATGCCCAAGCCAAGCTCTGCCTTCCCGGGTGCGATCCTGTCTTCTTTCGGAGATCCCGGAACGGTGCAGGTGTCCAGGCTCATACCGATGCTGACAACCTTTGCTATGGTGTTTCTTGCGGTGGCAGTGACGGTGTCTAGGTCAGCACCGCTTTCAGCAAGCGCTCCGGCGATTTTGTGAACGAACAACGTACCCGCCACGCCACGTGGTTGCGGAAGGTCGGGCAAGGCGATGTCATCGTCGACGACGACCATTTCAACCTTGCGACCCAGTGCGCGGGCGCGCTCCGCCGCCAACCCAAAATTCAGCCGGTCACCGGTATAATTCTTGACGATCAGCAGGCATCCAGCTTCACCCGTAACCGCAAGAATGCCCGCCAAAACCGCCTCGACCGAAGGTGAGGCGAACACTTCTCCGCAGACCGCGGCTGTCAGCATGCCGGCGCCAACGAAACCTGCATGGGCGGGTTCGTGACCAGATCCCCCTCCGGATACCAGGGCGACCTTCGACTTGTCCCAATCCGACCGGTAAACAACCTTGATATGCGGATAGCCGTCCAGCCGGGTAAGCTGACCGCCAGAGGAAGCCAGAAGGCCGTCTATCGCCTCTGTCACCAAAGTTTCTTTTGTGTTGAGGAACTGGGCCATGCTTTTGCTCCTTAATTCACGCGCGCGCCGGACGCGTCAAAATACAACGGGTTGTTAGGACGGATTTTTATAATCTTTCCAGATGGGTAGTCCTGATGGACATCAATCAAGGTCACAACCGGGTGACCATTCAGGTCCAGGTGCAGCCGTGTTTGATCGCCCAGATGCTCGGCGCGTATCACACGCGCTTCACTACCTTCGCCTTCAATGATGTTTTCCGGGCGAAGACCAATCTGCGGGCCTTTGTGATCGCCTCCGAACAACTCAGACGGCAGGATGTTGATCCGTGGCAAACCCAACCTGCTGGCAACGTAAACACTGCCCGGGTTTTCATAGATATCCCGGGGTGTTCCGTACTGAACCAATCGGCCGTTTTCCAAAACGCCGATATGCGTCGCCATTGTCATGGCTTCGACCTGATCGTGGGTCACGTAGAGCAAGGTTGACCCCAGATCGGCCTGAATCCTCTTCAACTCGACCCGCAGATCCGCCCGTAGCTTGGCGTCCAAAGAGCTGAGCGGTTCGTCCATTAGGAAGATCTGCGGATCGCGCACCAGCGCCCGTCCGATCGACACACGCTGCATTTCGCCGCCTGACAGTTCGGTGGCTTTGTTGTCCAGCTTGTGCGGGATCTGGAGGATTTCTGAGACTTCGTTGACCTTCCTTGCGATCTCATCCTCTGGCGTCTTCAGGATCGGCGACCGCAGAGGGAAAGACAGGTTCTCGCGCACCGTCATATGCGGGTACAGCGAGTATTGCTGGAAGACCATCGCCACATCGCGCTGGGCAGGTGTCTCAATTCCAACGTCACGCCCGGCAATGCGCACCGTTCCTGAATCCAGTTTCTCAAGCCCGGATATCAATCTCAGCGTCGTTGTTTTCCCCGCACCAGTCGGGCCCAACAAAACCACAAAGGCCCCGTTGGGGATCGTCATTGAGATATCATCTACCGCTTTGACGTTGCCGAATGATTTCGAGATATTCTCCAACACGACTTCAGCCATTGCTTAGTACCTCGTCGTTCAGAGCGGATCTCAAAGCACGCCCGGTAGACTCTTCAAATAGCGTTACTGCGGGAGAGCGGAACTCCAATCCCACCGTCTCGCCGGGATTAACGGTTTCGCGTGCATCAATTCGAGCTTTCAGCTCTCCGTTCGGGCTTTGCAGCGTCACGATCTGGGTAGTTCCCAGATATTCTGCCGCCAGGACCTTGGCCCGGTAAGCGCTGTCGTCTGACAGAAAAACATGCTCGGGGCGTACGCCGAAAACCAAGTCACCTTCCGCCCCTTCCATCAGTTTGGGCACGGCTTCGTCATGGCCATTCAGTCGAACCATTTCTGAGCCAGGCTCGACCTTTCCTTGAAAAGGCAGGAAGTTCATAGAGGGAGACCCGATAAAATCCGCAACGAACATTGTCGCTGGTTTGTCGTAGATTTCCTGAGGTGTGCCGAATTGCTCAATCACAGCATTATTCATCACCACGATCTTGTCGCCCATTTGCATGGCCTCCAGTTGATCATGTGTGACGTACACAGTAGTTGCGCCCATGCGATCATGAAGCGCGCGTAGTTCTTCGGCCATGTGCTCACGAAACTCGGCATCCAGGGCGCCAAGAGGTTCGTCCATCATGAACGCCTTGGGTTCACGAACAATTGCGCGCCCGAGCGCCACGCGCTGCCTGTCGCCGCCCGACAGTCCACCTACCGGGCTATCGAGGATGTCTTTGATCCCCAAGATGCCCGCGACTTCCTCGACTTTGGCCTTTACGGCGGCTCGCGGCATGCCCTGCGATATCAGGGGATAGCTGATATTCTTGCGCACGTTCATGTGGGGATACAGCGCGAACATCTGGAACACGAAGGCAATGTCTCGCTCTGATGGCGGCCGCTGGCTGATCTCTTCGCCGTCCAGATAAATCTCACCCGACGTTGGAAGCTCCAACCCTGCGATCATCCGTAATGTTGTCGTCTTTCCGCAGCCGGATGGCCCCAGCAGCATGAAAAACTCTCCATCCTCGATCGTGAACGAGCTTTCGCGGACAGCCGTGAAATCGCCGAACATCTTCTTTACGTTTTTGACTACGATCTGGGCCATTTCTACTCCGGGAAATGGCTGACGATGATGAACATGACGGTTCCGATCAGCGTAACGATGAAGGAATAGGTGAAAGCCCAAAGGACAAAGGGTTGCATCAGCATGAAGACACCCAGTGCGATCAGGATGGTTGCAACCATCTCCCATGGGCCGCGGCGGAGCCGTAGTAATCCGGAAAGAAATTCGCTCATTTGCGTACGGCTCCGAATGTGATCCCTCGCAGCAAATGTTTGCGCATCAGGATGGTGAAAATCATGACGGGGATCAGGAAGATCGTGGCACCTGCTGCCACAGCAGGCCAGTCCAAGCCGCCAATACCGATAATGGTCGGAATGAACGGAGGTGCAGTCTGTGCATTCGCGGATGTCAGCAGCACGGCAAACGCGTATTCATTCCAGGCGAAGATCAGGCAGAAGATCGCAGTTGACGCGATGCCTGTGGCGGCTTGCGGCAGCACCACTTTGTAGAAGGCCTGAAACCTCGTGTAGCCATCTATGAGGGCGGCTTCTTCGTACTCTCTTGGGATTTCGTCGATGAAACCTTTTAGCAACCAGACCGCCAAGGAGATATTTACGCCCGTATACAGCAGGATCATTCCCAGATGCGTATCGCTCAATCCAAGGTTTCTGAACATCAGGAAGATTGGGATGGCGACAGCGACTGGGGGCATCATCCTCGTACTCAGGATGAAGAACAAAAGGTCATCCTTGAGCGGGACCTTGAACCTGCTGAACGCATAGGCGGCCAAGGTGCCAAGGAAGATACTCAAGAAAGTCGAGCCAAATCCGATGATAACTGAATTCATAAAGCGCTCGCCGAACTTGGATGGCCCGACGATCACCATGTCGTACTGGCGGACGATCTCATCGGCCCAGTTCTGTGGCGGGTTGGCTTCTAGAAACTCCTGCGTTTGCCGTGTGCGCGTGGTGAAGAGGTTGACGTAGCCTTCAAGTGTTGGGTCAAAGACCACTTTGGGCGGATAGCTGATCGCGTCGGCTGGGGATTTGAAGCCGGTCAGCAAGATCCATACCAGCGGGATCATCGTGATCAACGCATAAGTGATGACTAGGAAGCCTGCGATCCATTTGGACCGGTTCGAAGGTTCTGTGACGGAAAAACTGCTCATCTCTGTTTCACCTTGTTCAGGGCTTTGACGTAGATCGACGCAAGGCCGAACACGGTGACGAAAAGGATGATCGCATAGGCTGACGCATAGCCCGTACGCCATTTTTCAAAGGCTTCGCGTTTCAGGTTAATCGAAGTGAGTTCCGTCACAGACCCCGGCCCACCACCGGTGAGCTGAACCACCAGGTCGAACATCTTGAAGTTCTCGATCCCTCGAAACAGCACAGCGAGCATCAGGAACGGCAGCACCATCGGGATGGTAATCGTAAAGAACTGTCGTAGCTTGCTGGCCCTGTCGATCTCAGCCGCCTCGTAGATGTAGTCGGGAATACTGCGTAGACCGGCCAGACAGATCAGCATTACGAAGGGGGTCCACATCCAGGTGTCGACAATCACAATCGCCCATGGGGCCAACGTGACGGATCCCAGCATTTCAAAGCTCGATGGGTCCTTGCCGGTAAACCAGGACACGATGTAGTTAAACAGGCCGATCTGAGGCTGGTACAGGAACTTCCAGAAGTTCCCGACAACCGCCGGAGACAGCATCATCGGCAACACGATAATTGTGGTCCAAAGATCGTTGCCCTTGAATTTCTTGTTGATCAGCCACGCCAGAGCAAACCCGATCAGGACCTGGAAAAAGATCGTCCAGAACAGGAAATGCGCCGTCGCCTGCATGTTCAGCCAGGTGTCCGAGTCCGTCAGGATACGCTCGTAATTCCTGAGACCGACATCTTTGACTTCGCGCCCGATCCGATTGGCCTTGTAGTTGGTAAAGCTCAGTTGGATGGTCCAAATCAACGGAAAGATGTTGATCGCCAGCAATAGAAAAATCGTTGGGGAGATGAATATCCAGGCGATCGCGCGGTCGGATAATCCTCGGATTTTTCGCGCAACTCGCTCGGGCGTTGCCTGCGCAACGCGATCTACGGTCCTGTCAGACATCTCTTTGCCAGTTCTTGTTGGTGTAGGACTCACGGGTGAAGGTGGAGCGGGATTGCACCCGCTCCGGCCTGTGTCCGGATTACAGCTTGCCTTCGTCTTCGAAGACTTCCGTCCAATCTTCGATCAGAAGATCCAACGCTTCCTGAGCTGTACCTTGGTCAGCAACCACGTAGTCGTGGATGCGTTTCTGCATTGCCAGCAGAAGCTCAGCATAGGCAGGCTCTTGCCAGAAATCCTGCACACCGCCCATTGCTTCCAGGAAGTCACCGGCAAACGGTTGGCTGTCTACGAAACCAGGATCTTCTAGCACCGAGTTATGCGCGGAGTATCCTCCAAGCTCCCACCATTTGGCTTGCACTTCTGGCTGCGCGAACCACTTGATGTACTCAAGTGCGGCATCCTGTTTGTCAGAGTAGCTGACAACAGAGATACCTTGTCCACCCAGTGTCGAACCTGCCTGATTTTGGGGTGGGTTCACGAAGAAGTCGATCTTGTCACCGCCGGTATTGGGGTCGGCATAAAGACCTGGGAAGAACGCAAACCAGTTCATCGCCATGGCGACCTGACCGGATTTAAAGGCGTCCAGGCTCTCACCCATGTACGAATTGGTGTACCCCGGAGGCGTCGCCGTTTCGTAGAATTCCTTGTAGAACTCCAGAGCTTCAACCGCTTCGGGTGAGTTTACGGCGCCTTCCATGTCATATGAGCCCGGGGTGTTTTCGTATTTGAAGCCCCAAGGATACAGCGCTCCGGTCACACCCATGGTGATCCCTTCCGAGCCGCGCTCGGTAAAGATTGCTGCCCCATAGACGGTCTTGCCGTCGATCTCACGACCTTGGAAGAACTGAGCGATCTGCAACAACTCTTTCTGAGACTGAGGTTCACGCAGGTCCTGACCCGTAGCCTCTTTGTAAGCGGCCTGGATGTCTGGGTTCTCGAACCAGTCCTTGCGATAGAACCAGCCGTTTGCATCGCCCATCGCAGGCAGCGCGTAGTAGTTTGGTGTGCCCTTAGGCCACGTCGAGTACGCGTAGACAGTGGCCGGTGCGAAATCGTCCATGCTGATGCCTTCAGCATCGAAGAACTCGTTCAGCTGGACATAATGACCATTCTCAGCGCCACCACCGATCCATTGGCTGTCACCAATCAGCAGGTCGCAGAGCTTACCGCCAGAGTTCAGCTCGTTCAGCATCCGGTCCGCGAAATTTGGCCAGGGAACAAATTCGAAGTTCATCGTATGGCCGGATTCTGCTTCGAATTCTTTCGATAGCTCAACGAGCGCGTTGGCCGGGTCCCATGCAGCCCAACAAAGCGTCAGATCTTCAGCATTTGCCTTGGTGGAAAGAGTAGTAGCGGCAAGGACTATTGCGCTGGCCGAGGCCAGTTTTGTGTAAGTCATCCATTCCTCCCTTTTTGCGCCGTCAATCGAGGATGTGCGAATCGCGGCATACTTCCAAGGCTATTTGAGGTACGCACCTCAAGTCCAGAAATTTTTGAGGTTCGTACCTCAAATAGTCAAAGAAGGTCGTCGACATCGCTTTTTAGTTATTGATTTAATTTAATTTACTTGTTTTCGTTGATGCGCATGTATTTTTGACAGTTAGGATTTTTGAGGCCCTGTTGATCCAAAATGGTACATCCCGTACCGCTGCAATGATGTGTCCAGCAGGTTAAGCGAACACGCTTTTGAGACACTCACAGATTATTTGGTCGATACCTTGGAGAATTGGAGATAGCGTCAAACAGCACGGACCACGCAGGATCGTGTAAAACTCGTTTGGTCAGGTGCAGACGTATGAACATGCTCTCTATCGTCAGATTGAACCGGTACCCAATTAAAGGTTTGAGTGCCGAGCCCATGCAAACCGTAAAGCTGCGAGCAGGAGAGGGGATTCCTGGAGATCGTTTGTTCGGATTCGCGCGCTACAACTCCGGTTTCGATGCGCAGAACCCTCAGCCACTGCCGAAAGATCGCTTTGTTGTTCTGTTGAAAGAGGCCGCACTGGCAGGTGTTAAGACGAATTTTGATATTGAGACCCAAACTCTAAAGATCAAAGCAAGCGGCAAAACACACAGCTTTAATATGCAAGCACCAGAAGATCGGATGAATGCGGCAGGTTTCCTGTCTTCAGAGATCGATTTAAAAGATCCCGAACCGCCAAATTTCGTTTCGTCTGCTCCTCATCGGTTTACAGATGTGTCTGTCGTCTCACCTAAAATGATGAATGCGATATCCGTATTGAATCTGACGTCTGTGGAGAAATTGGGTGAACAACTGAACGCGGAAATCCACCCAACACGCTTCCGGGCGAATATTGAGATAGAAGGCTTACCCCCGTTTTCTGAGCTGGACGCAGTTGGATCAGTTCTTAGATTCGGCGATGTCGAGTTAAAGATACTCTCACGTACGAAAAGGTGTGCAGCCACCGAGGTGAACCCGGATACGGCCGAGCGGGACTTGAAGATACCCTATCTAATTCGGAAGTTGATGGGTCATATGGACATGGGTGTCTATGTTGAGGTGGCTAAAGGCGGAAAGCTGAGCGTGGGCCAAGCAGGGCAAGTGTTAAATTAAACACTACTTCCCCCGCCAAAGTGGCAGTCCCAGGCGATTTGTCCCGCGTTCTTTCAAATGATTTGTGTCTACTCTTTCGCCAGCCGTTTTCTTGCTCGCCTATGGGAGGTTCTGTAATAAGCGTAAAAACCCATGATGTGGGTAGAGAGAAACTCAGGCAATGCAACAAAGCATAGCCGACCTTAGAACTGATCTACAACGTAAGCCGCCAATTGCATTGCGTTTCAAGTGGTGCGTAAATTTGCAGGAAGGTGACAGTTAATATCTGATGTGAATCTCCGGCGTACGGACATTTTTGTAATTGGCGTTGTCGTCCTGAACAGCGACTCCGTGAGCTTGGCATCAGCTGCAAAAGTACCTTGGCGGTAGAACTGACATGCGCTTTCTGTAAGTGTCATTTTCTTGAACCCAAGCAGTAGTATAGGCGTAGGCGATGTACTGATTTTGTTTGTCCGCCATCAATTGTCAGTTGCGTTCGCTTTGGCTTGAGAACGCTTAACTCAGCATTCTTTCCGAAACGTCCTCAAGGAGGGTATGAAGATCAAACTCTTCGCCTTTCTCGGCAAGCCCTTTGTCGTGCAGAATGAAGGACAGCCCGTGCACGAAACTCCACAACAAAAAACCACGACGGCGAACTTCGTCTGTGATTCCCGGCTCGCCCAGACATTTTGCGACCTCAGTCAAAAGAATCCCGAAGCTTTGCTGGCCGCCTTCCTCCAGCCGCGGATCCGCGATGCGGTCTGTGAAGCCGCCAAATTTCAGCCTGAAAATCCCCGGCTCATTTAACGCGAAAGCAATATACTCCATCCCTATGGCAGTGATGCGCTCGGGAGATCCTTCAGGAACGCCTTCCAGCGCGGCAAGCATATTGTCTCTGTGCCGCTCCATTCCCTCAAGGACAGTGGCAACCAGCATTTCTGTCTTGTCTTTGAAGTGCTTGTAAGGTGCCGCGGTTGATACGCCCGCGCGTCTGCAGGCCTCGGATACGGAAAAACTGTCCGGACCTTTTTCTTCGACCAACTGTCGGGTTGCTTCGATCAGTGCAGCGCGGAGATCACCGTGATGATAGGCTTTCTTGCTGACGGAAAGACCCGCCGTTTGACTGCTTGTCTGATGATTTTTTTCGATGCTGCTCATGATCCAACATGTGCCAGATCACGTATCTCTTGTCAAAGTGAGAACTTCTAACATATGTTAGAGACACTAACTTGATGAGGTCCCCAAATGCCGAATCCTGCAAATCCATCTACTGAAGCGACCAAACCGAGCCTATTTGCACGTGTGTTGCGCGGCACTGTGCGTCTGGGAGTGACCGTCAGTTTTATAGCCGTTGCAGCGGCCGCCGTTTACTTTGGCGCTTCCGAGCTCACCCGTAGAGCAGAGGCGGTGCCCGCACCTGATGCCGCCGCTGTGACCCCGGTATCCGTGACGCCGATAACATCCGAGAGCGCTTACACAGTCGACCGTGTGTTCATCGGGCAGGTCGAACCTCAACGTTCGGCAGATATCTCTTTCGAACTGAACGGGACGCTCGATCAAATTCTGGTGGATGAAGGTGACGAGGTTGCCAAGGGTCAACTTCTTGCGACACTGGACATCGCACTGCTGGAGGTCGAACGCGACCGTCTGACAGCATCGCGTGACGCCATTGCAGCCCAGCTTGAATTTGCAAGAAAGACGGTCGAGCGAAACGCGAAACTCATCGAACAAGGCTTTACCAGTCAAGCCCGTTTGGACGAAGCCGTTTCTCAGCAAGATGAATTGTTATCCAGAATTGGTGAGCTGGATGCGGCCTTGCGCGATGTGACCGTTCGGATTGAGAAATCCAGCATCGAGGCCCCATTTGCCGGTCAAATAACCGCGCGACACGTGGACGGCGGTGAAACCCTGCGCTCGGGTGAGCTGGTTCTGGGTATGGTCGAGGTCGTGTCGCCGCAGGTTCGGATCGGTATCCCTCTCGATGTTGATCCGGCGCTGCTAACAGATGTTGAGATCGAAATAGCAGCTCAAAGCTATCAGGCTGAGCTTACAACTTTGCGACCCGATATTGACCCGGTGACCCGAACCCGCACCGCGCTGTTCGATCTGAAGAACGCTCCCGATGTTGCTTTCGGACAAACCGCACGTGTTCATGTGCTCGATCCTGTCCAAAGTGCGGGAACCTGGGTGCCGACAACATCGCTGAAGGAAGGAACGCGCGGGCAATGGACACTGCTGGTTGCCGACGCGCAAAAGACTGTGCGCCTGGCGACGGTCGAAGTGCTGCATGCCGAAGATGACCGCGTCTTTGTGCGCGGCGCGTTTCCGGAAGGCACCGTCCTGATCGATCAGGGGCCGCAGCGAGTCAGCGTTGGTCAGCGCGTCGCCTTCAACACTGTCGAGTAACGGAGCGATCTGATGGAAACCCTTACCTTTCGCCACCCCCGGCTGGTTGCTCTGATCATTTTGGTGCTTGTGTCTGCAGGACTGTCTTCGTTCCTTTCGCTGGGGCGGCAAGAAGACCCAACTATCACCAACCTCTTCGCGACTGTAACGACACAGTTCCCGGGTGCAGACCCAGAACGGGTTGAAGCACTGGTGACCGCAGAAATCGAAGAAGAGCTGCGAAAGATCGCCGAGGTGGATGAGATCAGTTCCGTATCCCGTTCGGGCGTATCTGTCGTTTCGGTAGAATTGCTGGAAACGCTAGACGAAGCCACCATTGAGCAGGTTTGGGCCGAGGCTCGGGATGCCGTCGAAGATGCGCGCCAGAACTTCCCGGCAGGAGTTTTGCCGCCAGAGTTTGATGCCGAGGGTATTGCTGCCTATTCCGCGGTCATTGCAGTTGCGGCCGAGGACCCCGACTTTCCGTTAACCTTGCTGTCTCGTCATGCTGAAGCACTGGGTGACAGATTGCGTGCGATACCTGCGACACGAGCCGTCGACTATTTCGGTCAGCCGGAAGAAGAGGTGCTCG
The DNA here is from genome assembly GCF_056536505.1 of Ruegeria sp. CL3. Taxonomy (NCBI): domain Bacteria; kingdom Pseudomonadati; phylum Pseudomonadota; class Alphaproteobacteria; order Rhodobacterales; family Roseobacteraceae; genus Ruegeria; species Ruegeria sp. CL3. The sequence goes on from NZ_JBQFPT010000005.1 coordinate 53,100, forward strand.
TAAGTGTCGATATGGACAAGGCCGCTGCGATTGGGCTTGGCGCTGCCGAGATTTCCCAGCGGATCGCCGAAGCAGATGGAAAGGTTCAGTCTGGGCGGCTGCAATCTGATGTCGACCTGACCATAGGCGTCAGCGGAGAAATTGAGAGTTTGGATCGCGTTCGAAGCATCGTCCTGCGTGAAAACGCTGACGGTGCCGTGGTGCAGCTCGGAGATATCGCCAGCGTAGACCGGGGCGCACGCGAACCGCAGTCCTCAATCGCGTTTGCCAACGGAAAGCCCTCCGTTTTGGTGGGGATTCTGGCGCAGGACGGCGTGCAGATCGACCGCTGGACAGGCTTTCTACGGGATGAGCTTGAGGCCGGCGCCGCAGCGGTACCTTTGGGCATGCAGGAAATACTGCTGTTTGATCAAAGCCAGTACACAACGGATCGTTTGTCCGAGGTTGGGATCAACATGACCATTGGTGTGGCGCTAGTTGTGGCAGTCTTATTTGTCACTTTGGGGGTTCGGGCGGCCGCGATTGTGGCTTTGGTATTACCGGTTGTTTCATTGGCAACTCTGGCGACGATGAACATGATTGGATTGCCAATTCACCAGATGTCCGTGACGGGCCTGATTGTTGCCCTCGGTCTGCTCGTTGACGCAGCCATCGTGATGACGGATGAAATTCGTCGTCGTTTGCAGGATGGGATGGAGAGACTTTCAGCCGTGCGAGATGCTGTTCGCCGGTTGGCTGCGCCTCTGCTGGCGTCGACTGTAACAACGGCGCTCGCCTTCACGCCGATGATCTTGCTGCCTGGCCCCGCCGGCGACTTTGTTGGTGCTATCGCTATCGCCGTGGTGCTTATGCTTGTCTGGTCACTAGTTGTCGCTTTGACGGTGACCCCCGCGATTGCGGGCTGGGTACTGTCCGACCGCCCCGACGCAGGAATGCTGAGCCGCGGTATCAGCATCCCGCCGCTTGCCCGAATGTTCGAGGCCTCAATTCGATTGTCAGTCACTAATCCGGTGCGATCCATCGCGTTGGCACTGGTCTTGCCCGTGCTTGGCTTTGCGGCCTTTCCAACGCTGACCGCGCAATTCTTCCCGGGCGTCGACCGCAACCAATTCTATATCGAGGTCGACATGCCGGGTGGAACATCAATTGCCACCACCGAAGCAACCGCCCGCCAGATCGATGAGATGCTGCTGGCAGATGATGGGGTCAAAAGTGTCTACTGGACAGTCGGAGAATCCGGCCCTGCATTCTACTACAACATCGTTGGCAACCGTTCACGCGAGCCCGGTTTTGCACAGGCCATGATCACGACCGACACGGCCGACGACGCAGCCCGCCTTGTCGGAGCCCTGCAGGGTCGTTTGGATACCGGCTTTCCTGACGCGCAGATCATCATTCGTAGTCTCGTGCAGGGCCCTCCGGTCGACGCACCAGTTGAAGTAAAAATTCAGGGCCAGGACATCACGGTTTTGCGCGATCTGGGCGACGAGGTGCGTTCAGTTATGGCCAATCTCGACCTGGTGACGCAGGCGCGCGCCAGCGTGAACGGCGGCAATCCTCAAATCCGGTTCGAGATTGATGAGGTCAAAGCCCGTCTGCTGGGATTGGACGTGGCCGACATAGCCGATCAGTTGGACACGGCACTTGTTGGCGTCACCGGAGGATCACTGATCGAAGGGACTGAACAGTTGCCGGTGCGAGTTCGTCTTGGTGACGAGGTGCGATCAGACCTAAGCGCCATTGTCAGTATGCCCATCCTGCTGCCCAATGCCGCCGCCATATCCGCCACTAGTGTTTTCCCTGCTGTGCCGCTGTCTGAACTGGCCACACCGGTGATCGAACCAGCGGAGAGCGTTATAACCCGAACGGATGGCGTGCGCGAAAACACCATACAGGCGTTTATCGTCCCCGGTGTTTTACCCGAAGAGGCATTGCAGGACGTACTGGAGGCGCTTGATGCGTCCGGATTTGTGTTACCACAAGGCTATTCTATGTCCTTGGGCGGTGACAGTGATGCCCGATCCAATACTGTAGGCAATCTGCTTGCCTCTGTTGGTTTGATTGTCACACTCTCCATCGCGACCATCGTTCTGACCTTCAACTCGTTCCGACTGACGCTCGTGACCTTGGTCGTGTGCGTATTGTCTGCAGGGCTTTCCATGCTATCGCTGGCCGTTATGCAATTCCCGTTCGGAATAACGGCGATCATCGGAGTTATCGGCTCGATTGGAGTTTCGATCAACGCGGCGATCATAATTCTGACTGGGTTGCAACAAGACGTTGACGCAAGCCAAGGCGATCGAGCAGCCATGGCGCGTGTTGTGACCGGTTCAAGTCGGCATATCATCTCGACAACGGTCACGACCTTTGGTGGGTTCCTACCCCTGATCATAGGCGGTGGAGCATTTTGGCCGCCATTCGCCGTGGCCATCGCCGGAGGGGTACTGTTGTCGACTGTTGTATCCTTCTATTTCACCCCGCCCGTGTTCGCGTTGATGTATCGTGGATCATTCAACAAACGACGTTTGGCCAATCACCCTCATTCCCAGCCCCACGAAGCCGTCGTCGCGCTTGTGGCGGAATGAGGATCTAGACCACTTCTTAAGAAGAATTATCATGCTTCAAAGCCGTTATTGTGTGAAGTAGGAAAAGGGCTGCTATCGGCCCTTAGTTGGCTTTTGCAAAATCTGCTTTTGCGCTAAGCTGCCGTACTTGGCTATCCCAGCAATAGCCGTCTTGCGCTCACGGCGGCCGTTCTCTGCAAGTACGGTGAACGCCTGATGCAAGACAGAACCAAGTGAAATTGTGTTGGAGACACAGGCCGTTTGACCACTCAACCAGAGATCCTGTCAACTATAACCGGCCTAAGCGATCTTCACGGTTCGATATGACGCCAACAAAAACCCAATGGTTGTAAATCTCGCAATTCGAGTCGCATATCAACCTTGGCGACCTTGTAGAGCATAAAGCTATTCGGTTGGCGGAATTTGTGTACTTTTCCCGACAAAAGCTCGGACTGCTAGAACAGATCGGTCGCCGACACCAACCTGCCTCAAGTTGGCTTGTTCAGCTCATCTGCAAGGGTTGGCAAATGTTTGTGGACGCTTCAATTCGCGCTTGTTCGATGGTAGCTCTTTGCCCATCGGACGGCTTGTCGCCTGTTTGTTTTGTATGTGGTTGATGGGTATTTCAACCGTTCGCAAGAAGGGTTGAAAGGTGAAGCACGCAGGGATTGTTGAGCCGTATCGTCCCTAAGTTGTCAGGCTGCTTTCCAGTTTCGCGCGATCGACTTTGGAGGCATGGCGCTTGTCCATAGGGATGCTCTCAATCGAAACCACATTGGGAACGCCAAACCCAAGCGCAGAACGCTTCCAATCCTCGAGGTACTTTTGTGTTCCTTGGACGCAGAGTGTGGGGCCTACTTTCGTTGTGACAAAAGCGCATCGATCCACGCCCTGCCATTGCTGTGCAGCGACTTCGATCGCAAAGGGGAAAAGCGTACCTGACGCGACTTCAATTTCGGATCCGATACGCCCCCAAAGCCACAAACGTCCGTCATCATCCAGCGTGCCCGCGTCACCAGTCCGGTGCCAAACAATGTCACCTTCCTGGACTTTGTTTTGCCGTGAGTGATTTGGGTCCAAATACCCTTCATTCACATGTGCGCCGGCGACCTGAATCTCGTTGTCGCGAATGCGGAGCGTGATATCAGGGACCGGATAGCCCACGAGCAGCCCCCTTCCAGAAGCCATGTCGCGGTAATCCTCCTCCGAGATGTCGAGGGCATTGAGATGCGCGATTGGTTCAGCTTCGGTCGAGCCGTAGACGCACACAACCGACAGCCTGTGCCGGCTTCTCAATGTCTCCACCAGGTTTGGAAACACCGGGCCACCGCCGGTGAATACCGTGTGCAACGGCCCAGTGTCCTCGGATCGAACCAGCTTTTCGCACAGCGATGGCGGGATCAGGACCCGGGTGACGTTCTGCGCCTGAATCCACCGTTCCAATTGCGTGGATGATAGGCGGTCCAGTTTGCTGAGCTTCCAATTGGGTAAAACACTTGTGCGCCCAGCCGCCAGATTGATCAGGGTGAACACTGGAAAGGCGACCAGGTCGCGTTCGGCCTTGTCGCTGTGGAGGAGGGGTGCGATGGCGTCGTGCTGTGCCATCAGAAACGCGTGCGAGCGTGGAATGGCTTTGGGCTTACCAGTCGTGCCGGAGGTGAAGGAGATCAGGGCGATATCATCCGGTTGCACCTTGTGCACTTTCGGGGTGATGTGGCTTTCTCCGGGCGTGAGGACGGGAAGGGTCCAAAGGCTGGGAACCAGAAACTTCAGCAAAGAATACGCGCCCGCCGCGCAGAATGCTTTTGGTTTGGTGGTCCGAATGGCATGGCGCAGACCAGCCAGTCCCATGGCTGGTTCCGGCAAGACAACGGTGGCACCAAGGGACCACAGGGCGGCCAGACTGGCATAGAGGTCCGCGTTGACCGGCATTGCCAACAGCACCCGATCCCCCGGTTGGATGCCTCTGTCTTGCCACCGACCCGCCAATTGCTGAACCCGTTTGTGGAGGGCCTGAAAACTGATCTGGCGCCCTTTGCCGTCCACGATGGCGGTCTGGTTCGGAACCCGCTCAACCGCAGCGGCGAAATGGGACAACAGGTCAGCCATTCAGCTTGCGCCCAAGCAGGGTATAGCGCCGGAAGATCGTTGCGCCTTCGGCAGCGCTGCGGTCCGCCGAGGTGTTGTCATCATGGATCAGCGCATGAATTGCCGTGTCGTATCCCAAGCTGAAGGCCGTCTTGTGAAACCTGTGGGCCAGATGCCGCCCGGCCCCCGGTTCGAGACTGGCGTAGGTCTTGAGGATGGCGGATGTCGGATTGGGGCCTTCGGCATAGTTGGGTATGCCGAACAAAAACCCGGCTAGGGTTCCGTCGTTGCGGCGCGCAAACAGGATCAGGTCGCGCTTCATCATCGGCACGACCGGCATATACATGGCCAGAAAATCGGCCTCAGATATCGGCTTGTAGAACGCGTTGTTTGAAAACGCCCGGGTTGAGAGTTCAAAGACCTGACGAAACAGGGCCTCGGGGTCCGTTCCGTCCCAGGCCTCCACCACGAAGCTGCCGCTATCCGGCAGTGCGGTCGCAGCAGCGGCCTGCAGCGGTACTCGGGCCGAGAAATACCGGCTGATCTCTGCAAACCCCACTGACCGGAAAACCTCGGGCTCATGGGGTTTGTTGCTGGGCTCCATCAGGAACGGAGCAGACCCATCGCTGTCCGAGACGAACCGGTAGCTGTGCCACGTATCGCCCGACATCGGCCCAATAATGCGGTCCAGGCCCGCGTCTTGCACCCGCTCGATCCCTTCGCGCAGAATCTCAGCACCGGCCTCAGGTGTTTTGCAGGAAAAATCACCGAAAGTTGCGGTCGGCGCGCCCTCCCAGTTCGGGCCGTTCAGGTAGACGGTCAGTTTTGCATCTGCTGTTTTGATGGTCTCTTTGGTCATGAAACAACACCTGCACCAAGCGATCCGGCAACGCTCCAAACGTAGTAAAACAAGGGCAGGGCGAGGGCCAACAGCGTGAGTCTAAACACTCTGTCTTTTTCGAACCAGTGTGGTTGGGCCAACGGCACTGCGGCTGTGCAAAGGAGTGACAACAGGGCCAAAGCCGTCAGAGGTTCGGCCCAGTTTGACGGATCGGAATTCTGGGAAACAGCCCAAATCCGAATAAGAAACAGGGCACTCGCGGCAAGCAGTATCGCAACAGCCTTGGAACCCAGCGCCACTGCAATATGCCCCATGGCCAGCCCCATTACACTTAGGCCAAAAAAGGAAATCGCATCCCATCCCGTTGCATGACCCATCGCAAGCCAACCAAACCCCAAAAGACCCAAGGCGGCGATGATATCCAGATCGGGGTACTTGCTGTCACAAGGCGAAGCGGTGCGCGCCCATCCGTGCGCGGCCAGAACCATGATCGGTAGCACCGTATTCTGCAATTTTGCGGCGGCCAGCAGCAAAAAAACCGCAACAACATAAACACGGGTCGCATGTTTGGTCAGGCCCAGCTTGGTTCCCACCACGCCGAAACTGGCAAGAGCAGCAAAGAACAGAGCAGCCAACAGGGCGAGCTCCGCCAAAGAGCTGTGGTAGTGGCCGTTTAGAAAAACAAATAAGCCAAGCGGCAGGAACAGGTTGTCAAACCCGCGCCAACTTTGTGCTTCGACCAATGTGCCAAAACCCGCGACCATAAGGCATAACATCATGATGTTAGATGGCGGGAGTTTTGACATGAACAAGAAGCAAATGATCGCAACCAGCAGCGTTACGACAAAAAACACGACTGAGCCTTCCAAGCTCTTGTCGCCATCCTCCACCACGTAGCGTTTGGTTCCATAGGTGGTCCCGGCCAGCGCAGCGGCGGCATCCGCCAGTGTCAAAACGGCGATTGGCAGGATATAGAACAGTGTGTTTTCCCCAGCCAGCAAGAAGCAAAGCCCAACCGACAAGGCGAGTAGAAAGTCACCGTAGGACGTACGCTCTACCCCATGCAGAGTCGCACCCAGACCCGAAGAGAAACGGGGGAGGCGGAGCACCAGCATCACCAGTATTGTGGCTGCAATCAGCATGTAAACCGGCCAACGATCGGGAAAGAGCCAAGGTAAAAGCAGTGCAAAGAGGCCGGTACTGACATGCATCAGTTTGCGCTGTACTTCGGAACTCAACCCGGCGGTTTTGGCCAGATGCCGTATGACCATCATGACGCCGATCAATGCGACCACGGAGCCCGCCGCCAACAGGATCTGCCCAAGAACAGTCACGGCTGAACCTCTTCGACGACGAAATCTGAATAGAAAAACGCCATGTCGCGGGCTTTCTGCTGGGTTTCGATGTCAGTCAGGGTTTTGGCACGGTTTAAGTATTCCGGCGGAACCCGACGGGGCGCCATCATGTTCCAATAGACCAATCGGGCGTTTGGCTCGGCCGCAGTCAGGATAGAGCCGTAGACCTGCGGGAAGGTCTCGGGGGACATGTATTCAAAGATGTCGGACAGGTTGAAACCGCTTGCTTTCTCACCAGTCGATACAAAAGCCTCGAGCGATCCGAGGCGGATGTCCAGGCGATCCAACCGGGATCGGATCGTCTCATAGTGTTCGGGCCGCCAGGCCATCGGCAGCGCGTCGCCATGATCGCCTTTGAGAATCCAGTGCAAATAAGGGTTTTGCGAGGGATCAGTTGTGACCCCTGCATGACGGATACGGCGGGCGACATGTTGGGCGGGGCTACCTTCGACATGGTCGAAGAACGCACTGTCCCGACCCATGCGCCCCATGACGAAACGCGAGAAGAAGAGGTTCAGCAACAGCCGCCATCGAACCGTGTTGAACCGCGTGTCAAAAAATGTCTGGCGCTCTGTCGGCGAGCGGGGGGTGAACACTGCGTCGATGGTTCTGCGAGAATGCACAAGCGGCAACAGCCAGGTTCGAAAGATGCGGAAATAGCGCTCGAACTTGCCGACGCCGCCGATACCATGTTTTTCAACCTCCGGGGCCAGCGCCTTCCAGAAGGCGCGCGTCTCAGCATCGGCGGCCTCTAAAACCCGGTTCAGCAGGGCACCCCGTCGCGTACTTGCGCGTGAACCTGTGAGTTCGATGAATTCGGGATGGGTCAGCACCTGATAGGCCGCGATCCGAAGCTTGAGGCAGGCGATCTGAGCTGGCGACAGGTCCAGAACCACGACACGCGCAGGATCGAGTGTCAGCATCGCCAGCGCATTGTCCCCGGCTGAGCAGATGGACACCAAGGTCTTGCCCGCGCACTCACCCAAGGCTGAGGTGAGGACATCTGCGTCCTCCCACAGTTGGGCATAGCGGATATGGTCGAAATCCGCTTTTGTCTCGATCTCGCTGCTACCCATCGCACCGCTCCACTGCGCCGCTTGCCCCGTCTACACGGATCATCTCGCCATCTTCGATCCAGTGCGTGGCGCCTTTCAGGCCGACAACGCAAGGGATGCCCAACTCGCGCGCGACAATGGCCGAATGTGACAACAGCGACCCTCGTTCAACGACGATGGCGGAGGCGTTCGAGAACACGGCAATCCAGCCCGGGTCGGTGTGGCGGGCGACCAGAATGTCTCCGGGGTTCAGGGCTTCGTTGCGCGGGTCACGGATCACACGCGCGCGCGCTTTGATCTGTCCTGCGGAACAACCCGTGCCGTGTTTCACTCGTGCCGTATCTGCCTCGGCTTCCACATCTTCTGACCAGATCGGTGCGATAGCGGGACCACGGATTTCGATACGTTCGGGCGGGTCGGGGCGTCGGGAGGAGGCGTCATCCTCGCGTTTGCGCCGCGCAACGATGCCCTTCAGGTCAGGTGACAGGCTAAAGCCCTCAACCGCTCCGAGGACTTCATGTGTTGTCAGGAAGAATATATGCTTGGGTGAGGACAGCAGGTCGCGGGCGGCGAATTCCCGACCGATGCCTAAAAACACACGCCGGGCGTAGCCAAAAATACGCGTGCGCTCAAAGCGCAGGTTTTCCCGGTCGCGGACGCGCGCTTTGGTCCAGACCAAAATCCATTTGGCCAAATGCCGTTTTAGGGGATTTGACGGAAACAGCGCCTGCCAGTCCGGCTCAACACCTTCCTGACGCAAGGACGGCGGACGTTCTGCGCTCGCTGCGATCGCCAGCAACAGGCTGGTCGGGTCGTCGCGCAGCGGAACGCTTTCCAGTTTGAGTTCCTCCGTACACCGGTCGCCGAACTTCTCAAGATAGGCATCAACCTCAGCTACGATCTGGGGGTGTCCGGACAAAACCGACAGATGCGCACTGGCCTTTAACGGCTCGGCAAGACCTGCCTGCCGGACCAGCTCTCCCATCCGGGCAATGCGTTGCGCGGGCTCCGCTGAAACGATATCGCCTTGCCCAATCATGAGGTCATTGTGCAGGGTCAACCCGTCCTCGCCCAGCCACTTTTGCAGTAGGTTGCGTGAGCCACCAAAGGCAATCATACATAGGAAATCGTTGATCAGCGGCGCATCCCACCGATCCAGCAGCGTGCTTTCAATGAGACGATACTCAGCGGCAAGTTCGGTCGCATTCGAGGCATCCACATCCAGCCCCGCCCGCAGGATGTCGTTCAACCTGCGATAAAAATCACGCCGGGTCCGTGGCAGTCGGATGGCTTGCCAGATCAGACCGCCCGCAACTTTTGACAGTTTCGCGTATTCCACAAGCTTGCGCCAGCCGGTGGTGGGCGGCGGGGCAAGAGCATCCGTAACCTCACGTGGCATCGGTTCAGAAACGCCCATCATCGTTTCCATGTAGTCGCGGTTCAACGAAAACCCGGGCAGCAGCGCCAGCGCGCGATACCAGTTGATCAGATTGTAATAGGCGCGCCCGTCCACCCGGCCCAGCAAATTGTCAAACACGGTTGGGTTCCGGGCAATCGTGTGCCGGGACACGCCCAATAGCCTGACGAAAGCGCGATAGACCTGAGAATACACATGCAGAGCAAAGGAATAAGTCAGCGGGCTGACGATCCCTGGATAGCTTTCGACGATATTGGAATTGTCGAAAATGGTCAGGGTCTGATCTGCAAGCGGCGCTGGGCGCAGGGTCGTGGTGATCGGTCGGGCCTGCAGAATATGCAGCCCTTGCGCATCAATCGCCCATTCGATGTCTTGAGGGGAACCGAACAGCGCCTCGGCCTTCCGGGCGAGGGCAGCAATGGATTGTGCCTCGGGCAGGGTCAAATACGTGGGGGTGCCCGGAGCGCTTTCCGGCACGCCATCCGAGCCGATGATCCAGTCTTCTCCGTCCGCTTCCCCTGACACAAGCTGCTCTGCAAGCCCATCAATGGCCGAGATCACGACCACATTGCGCCGACCACTGACCGGGTCGGCGGAAAAGGCGACACCGGCCGCTTTGGCATCGATCATTCGTTGCACGATGATCGCAGGGGCTTCGGCCTCGCCGCCGGATTTGACCGCCCGATAAGTCTCAATCGTGGCTGAGAAACCGGATCGCCAGACCTGCTTGGCCGCTGCGATCACGTCCTTGCCGGTAACGTTCAGGACCGTTTCGAACTGTCCTGCATGGCTGTGGTCCACACCATCTTCGGACCTGCCAGAGCTCCGCACCGCGTAAGGTCCGGGTCCGAGTGTTTCAATCGCGGCGGTTACAGCCGATTTAAGGCCCTCTCGCGCGATAGGTCCTGATTGCCCCATGCGAAATGCATCGTTGGTGATGACGAAGAACGCGGGCTGGGAAAACCGGTGTTGCGCCAGATGCGAAAGGGCCGCTGCTTTCCCACCGACAACCGAGACATCGGTGGCACCCGTTTGGGCAATGATGAAACTCATGCAACGGCTCCGATCAGGAAGGGTAGAAAACCAGCCGTAGCATAGCAGAGGAACACCCATAGGCCGGATACGGTGTCCATCCTTTGTTGGGCTCTTGCGGTGGGTGTCTGAGTGTAGCGGAGGGCGGCAAGTCCGCAGGGCACTAGCGCCAACGCACCGATCAGCGCGGTTGACCAGCCGACTCCGGTGGCGCTGCCTGTGCCGACAAGTAGGGCGTAAGACACCAGAACGCAGCCGATCCAGATACGCCCAGCCAGACGCGGCCCCCAAAGGCCGGAATAGGTATCGACCCCGGCGATTTCGTTTTCCGGCGCCCATAGTTTGCGCCCGATCTCAAGGACGCAGCCATTCACAAAAGACAGTGCCAGGAACAGCCAAAGCGAGGGCGCAGCCCCACCTGCTGGCTTCCACTCGAGACCCGTCAGCAACAGGTCAATCAAGGGCATGATTGCCATATGGCTAAGCAGGTACAGAACCGGTCGGGCCTTCAGCCAAACCGGAACGCCGAATTCAACCGTCATTGCTGCGAGCCAGATCCAGACCGCACCCAACAGCCACAAAACGGGAGGGTGCCAGAACCATGCCGCAGCAAGCGCCAATGGGATGGTGAGCAATCCCAGGCTCAGGACTTCGCCTGGTGAGACCAATCCGCGTGGGATCGGCCTGTCCGGCCTGTACCGCCGGTCATCCTCGGCGTCCTTGAACTCATCGCAGACCCGCATCTGGAAGAACAACGCCATGGCCAGCACAAAACCGGCGGCAAAGGCGGGCCACTCGGGCAGGGGGCGGTCGGCCAGACGAGCGGACACGCAGATACTGGCCGAGGAAAACACCAGCAGCAGAGGGACGGTTTTCTTCAGCGGAAAACGCTCGGACTGGTAAATCCAGAATCGGTTCTGAATGCTCATCTGTGGCGGGCCAGGCTTTCATGGGCGCGGGTGAAATGGCCCGCTGCGATCGCGGCGACGATGGAGATTTCGCCGCACAGGCATGTGGCTGCGGCCACCTCGGCCAAAGCCGTGCCACATCCGTTGCCTTTGAGACCAAGTATATTCAGCGCCGCTGTCTGGCTGGGCAAACCGGTCCCGCCACCGACCGAGCCGACAAGGATGTTAGGAAGTGTCACCGAGCAGAACAGATCGTCGCCTCTAGGTTCCATGCGCGTGACGCCCATTGCGCTTTCGGCAACGCAGGCCGCGTCCTGTCCGGTTGCAATATAGAACGCCGCCAGCCCGTTTGCATAATGTGCCTGCGCGCCAAACTGGCCGGACAAGTGTGCCCCCAGATTGGCGACGCGCCCATAGTCCAGCATGGCCTCGACCGTGGTTCCCAGCGTCTTCTCGACAATCTCAGCTGGAAGCGTGACCGAAGCGCTGACCTTCCGCCCGCGCCCCGTCACCAACCCTAAAGCCGAGGCCTTTTTGTCGCCCGAGAAATTACCTTCGACATACCAGTTTTCAATCGCGACAGGGCAGCTATCTGCGACGGCATGGCACAAAGCGTCGGTGGCGATGGTAACCATGTTCTGACCCGCCGCATCCCCTGTGGTATATCGGCAAATCAGGAAAACGACGTTGGTGTCAATGAACGGCTCCAGTGAGACAAGCTTGCCATGACGGGTCGTCGCTTCAGCCGCAGATTGGAGCATGTCGACATTTGTCACCACCCAATCAACGAATTGCCCAGCCTTTAGCAGGCTCTCAAATACAAAGGCTGGTGTACGGAGCACACCTTCGTACAGAACGGCAGTGCTGACACCGCCTGAACGGGTGGCGGCGTAAGCGCCCCGGGCGTAAGACGCGACCAGCGCGGCCTCGGTGGTCGCGAGGGGGACATGGAAATCGCCATTTGCGTTCATCCCGTTTAAGCGCAAGGGGCCAATAACCCCGACAGGCAGCTTAACCGTCCCGATGAAATTCTCGATATTGGCACCGTAGATTTCGGCGTCTTCGATGGTCGCCGGATCCGCGATCTGTGCTTGATCGTCTGCGCTGGCTGTGGGCTTCAATTTGCCCCAAAAGCGTTCGACCATCTCTTTGGTCGGCTTGCGGGAGGGGCGCAGTGTTGAAAACTCCGCGTCGCTCGGCGCCATCTGCTGGGGTATCTGATCGGCGTCAAAACGCGCTTTAATGCGTTGAAGCATTTCCCGAACGTGAAAAGGAATGACCAAAAGTGTGCTCCAATAGACTTTTCGTACATTTGTTGTGCAGCTAAAAACCGATGCAAGGGCAAGGTATCAGCCGCGGGATCGAAATCCAGCCAAATGTTCGCCGATCAAGTGTTTGATCCCAAGGGGTCTCGCATTCGTCGCAGAGCCCGAAGGATAAGTCTGTCAGGGGAAAGCGGGAGCAAGCCTTCTCCTCGATTTGTGCAACAAAGCCGCATGAATTCGAACTAAAAAACCAGCGGTGTTGTTCAAATTGGTGGATGCACCAACTCGCTTGAAAAATAGGCGTTTCTTCCAGAAGTGCTTACCAAAAAGGACCGAATGACTTGAAAACCCCGAATTGATCGTCAAACTTCTCGCATGAGTGAGTATTTTGATGAAATGTTCAACAGCGATGGATCGCTCAGAGGTCCATACGAAGAGATCGGTCGTTGGTTTGATGCGGAAGATGTATCACGGCTAAGAGCTAAGCAGCGCGAGGCTGAGGAAGTCTTCAGGCTGACGGGCATAACCTTTAATGTCTACGGAAAAGCGGAAGCAGAGGAACGGTTGATACCGTTTGATATCGTGCCGCGCGTCATTTCCGCACGAGAGTGGCAGCGGCTGGAACGCGGTATCGAACAAAGGGTGCGGGCAATAAATGCCTTTCTTCACGATATCTACCACCGCCAAGAAATCGTTAGGGCCGGACGTGTACCGGCCGAGATGATCGCCGGGAACGAAGCGTTCCTGCCGCAAATGCTTGGCGTCTCGCCGCCCGGTCAGGTTTATACGCATATCGTCGGTGTTGACCTGGTGCGAACCGGACCAGATGAGTTCTTTGTGCTTGAGGACAACGCGCGCACGCCATCCGGTGTCAGCTATATGCTGGAGAACCGGGAAACGATGCTAAAGATGTTCCCTGAGCTCTTCAGCGCCACAAATGTACGAAACGTTTCCGACTACCCGCGAAATTTGAGGCGATCTCTTGCAGCCTGCGCACCGGCCTGTGCAGGGGGAGAACCCACGGTCGCGGTTTTGACCCCCGGTATCTACAACTCAGCCTATTACGAACACGCGTTTCTTGCGGATCAGATGGCTGTGGAATTGGTCGAAGGGCACGACCTGAGGGTTGTCGACGGCCGCGTTTGTATGCGCACTACTCGCGGCTACAAGCCTATCGACGTACTGTATCGACGGGTCGATGACGATTTCTTAGACCCGCTGAATTTCAACCCTGATAGCGCGCTGGGCGTTCCTGGCATCCTGGATGTCTACCGCGCGGGGGGCATCACTATTGCGAACGCTCCGGGCACAGGTATCGCGGATGATAAGGCAATCTACTCCTACATGCCTGAAATCGTTGAATTCTACACGGGCGAAAAACCCCTGCTTCAAAATGTACCCACCTGGCGTTGCAGCGATCCAGAGTCCCTATCCTATGTGCTGGACAACCTGTCCGACCTCGTGGTCAAGGAAGTACATGGGTCTGGCGGTTACGGTATGTTGATTGGCCCTACGGCCAGCAAGAAAGAGATTTCAGCTTTCCGTGAAAAGCTGAAGAAGAGACCCGGGAACTATATTGCTCAGCCGACTTTGTCGCTTTCGACGGTTCCAATTTTTGCACGCTCGGGGCTCGCACCCAGGCACGTTGATCTGCGCCCCTTTGTTTTGGTGTCCCCAGATGGGGTTAACATCACGCCCGGCGGTTTGACACGCGTGGCGCTGAAGAAAGGATCGCTCGTCGTGAACTCAAGTCAGGGCGGCGGGACCAAAGACACTTGGGTTCTGGAGGACTAACCATGCTGGGAAAAACTGCTGGCGGGTTGTTCTGGATGTCCCGCTACCTCGAACGGGCGGAAAACACGGCGAGGCTGCTTGAAACAGGCCAGAGGATGGCTTTGACGCGATCCAAGAACTCTGCCGAAGAATGGGGCTCTGTACTGAAAACGGCGGGCGTTTTGGATGGATACCACGCCAAGTACGATGACATTTCAAAAGACAACGCTGTGGATTGGGTGTTGCGCGATGCCGACAACCCATCCTCAATCAAGTCGGTCATTAAACAGGCAAGGAACAACGCACGCCTTGTTCGAACCGCACTGACACACGATGTTTGGAGCGCGGTAAACGCAAGTTGGATGCAAATTGACGAGGCGATGAAGCGCCGCGTGAATGAGCGCGACTTGCCGACCATGCTGGAGCTTATTCGCCACCAGGCCGCATTGGTCCGTGGCGCCACTTTGGGTACCATGCTGCGCAATGATATCTTCGATTTCACTCGCATCGGCACTTTTGTCGAACGGGCCGACAACACGGGGCGCATCTTGGACGTGAAGTACTACGTTCTATTGCCCACGGCGTTCTCAGTCGGCTCGTCCCTGGACAACATCCAGTGGGAAAGCATCCTTCGTTCCGTCGGTGCTGGTGGCGGCTATCGGATGACACACGGTCAGAAAACAAGACCGTCTGACATTGCTGAGTTTTTGATCTTGGATGAGCGGATGCCCCGCAGTCTTCACTTTTGTTGTAGAAAGATTCAAGAAAACCTGTCCTACCTGAAGAAAGACTATGGCTTTGCGGGGCCGTCATGCGCCGCATCAAATGCACTGTACGAGAAATATCTGGACCAGAAGATATCTGATATCTTTGAGTTGGGGCTTCATGAATACATTCAGGATTTTCTGAAAGATCTCGGCAACTTAAGTCGCCAGATCGAGATTGACTACCGGTTCTATGAGTAGCCCATGAAACTGCACATTCGCCATGAGACACGATACGATTTCGACGCGCCGGTCCCCTTTGGACTTCAGCAGCTTAGAAAAACGCCAAAGTCATTTCGCAACCAGACCATTGAACGCTGGAGCACTGAAGTTATCGGAGGGGTCAAAGAGCTGAGCTTTGAAGACTACCACCGCAACACAGTGGAATTGATCAGTTTCGAAGCAAATACCCAAAGCATTTCCTTGATATCCGAAGGCGTTGTGGCGGTGGAAGACACACATGGTGTCCTGGGACGCCACGAAGGGTCGACACCGCTGTGGCTTTTTAATCGGAGCACGCCTCAGACAACGCCAGGAAAAGGGGTTGCCGACGTGATCGGCGCGCTGCCTGAAGGCGAACCGCTTCAACAGATGCACGCCTTGTCCGAAAGAATTCGATCTCGGGTCACCTATGAAGTTGGAAGTTCGCATCCGGGTTGGAGTGCTGAAGAGGCCCTCGCGGCTGGGTGCGGCGTGTGCCAGGACCATGCGCATATCTTCATTACCTGCGCTCGACAGATCGGACTGCCAGCTCGCTATGTTTCGGGTTACCTGATGATGAACGAAACGGAGCTGCAGGACGCGACCCATGCCTGGGCCGAAGTGCATTTGGACGGGCTCGGATGGGTGGGATTTGACGTTTCCAACGGGATCTCGCCTGATCATCGTTACGTACGCGTCGCAACCGGTCTGGACTATGCCCAAGCTGCGCCGGTAATAGGGAACCGAATTGGGACAGCGGGCGAGCAATTGACAGTACAGTTGCAAGTCGCACAGCAGTAACGGAGAACTTAATGACCTATGCTGTGGGCATGCGGCTGAACCGCGGACTGGTGTTCATGTCCGATACGCGGACGAATGCAGGCGTCGATAACATTTCGACCTTCAACAAGATGTTCAACTGGACGGTGGAAGGTGAGCGGTCGATCACTCTGCTGACCGCAGGCAACCTGGCAACCACTCAGGCCACAGTAAGCCTGCTTGAGGAGCGTACAAAGGCGCCGGAAGATCGTTCTCCCTCGATTCTGGAAGCGCCGACAATGTTTCAGGTCGCGCAACTGGTGGCGGCTACACTGAACGATGTCATCGAAGAGCACGCCCGGTCTGGGCAACAAGCTGACAGCGCCTTTCACGCGACACTCATTCTGGGTGGGCAGATTAAGGGTGGGCCGTCTCGATTGTTCCTTATCTACCCCGAAGGCAACTTTATCGAGGCAGGCGACGACACCCCATTCTTTCAGATCGGAGAGACAAAATACGGCCGCCCAATTCTGGTGCGTGCCTACGATCCCGAAATGAGCTTTCCAGAGACCGTGAAACTCTTGCTCGTCAGCTTCGATTCCACGATCAAGGCAAACTTGTCTGTTGGGGCACCGTTGGATCTACTGCTTTACGATGAAGACAGCCTTGAGGCTGGCACGAGGTCCAGGTTTGAGAATGACGATCAGTACTTTCGAACGATATCGGAAGGTTGGGGCGACGCCTTGAAATCTGCCTTGTCCAAACTTCCAGAATACAAAGCGGTGTAAGAGCGAAATAGTCGATCCTCGGCTTAGTCCGCGCCCAGGTCATTGCCTGCTCATAGTTCACGCCCTCGCACTAATGTCTGTTGTTGCGCCTGCCGCCGCAGCAACTTGAAGGTTGGACGAACTGCCGCAAAGGGCCGTCGGTGTTTTGGGCTGCATGCGCGGTATAATTGCCCCAAAAACGCGACCTTCACCTTAGAGCTGAGCGACATTCCACATCTGTCACCGTTCAGAAAGGGTGCCGTGCCCACGGTTCCAAATGCCGCCCAGAGCGCCGCCGGGGGCGGCATTTGATTGACATTTTGGGGATTTTGGCGCAGAATAATAGCATATTTTATTAACATTAACCCTATTTGAAATTTGCATATCACACTTGGTCGCCATTGGTGCAAAGCGCCCTTTTTGGCGCAATTCCCAAGTGAAATCAGCAGAAGTTCATATTTAAATCGGAGGCTTGTTTCAGCTATGCCTAGTCAATTTCAATTTGTTTTTGGTCGTGTCATTCAGAAGGAAATCGGTCAGCCGGTACACGGACTATTGGTCAAGATTCGCGCCGTTTTTGGCAGCGCCTGGCACCAGCGACATGACTGTAAGATCGACTTGGGGTGTGTATTGACGGCCGCTGATGGCCGATTTGTGCTCACAGTAGATCCGTCGAAAATTCCTGAGGAATGCCGATGCGAAGGCCCCATGGAACTTCGGATGAAGCTGCGCGATCGCGATGGAAGGCGCATTCACAAGGCCCGGCTCAAGGTAGAAGATTGTTCCTGCAGCGAAGGCATCAATTTCGATGTTGCTGTTCCGGCAGAAGAGCTCATCTGCCACCTGAACCGCCCGTTAAGCTGGGTTGCACCCGACAAGCCGTTTTTGCCAGACAGTATCTTGGATGACATAGAGGAAGCATTTGAGCTTGCCGATGCCGGTCGGTTGCAGCGAAAGCGCGTGGACCTCTCTGAGTGCGTTCGACCGACGCTTGCGATCTTCGGCAATGCGCTTGATGACGCATGGCATGTTCTGAACGGAAACATTGCTGCCAAGGGGCGATATGTGGATGTGCTAAATGCACTTTGCGCCACGTCGCCAAAGGGTTGCAGCTGTAACGGCGCGTCCGGCGAGGATGCTGGCGGCGTGTTGCAGGGTATATTTGACGAAGACTGCAACGACGACGACTGCAAACCGGTCAAATCCAAACATAAGTCGGCCTGCTGTTCCGACCATGTCTGTCCGACGGGAAAATCCCTGATCGCCGACGAAGATATTAGCCTTATGGCATTCGCAGCCATGCATGTGTCCTGCGGTCACCGACCAACAATGGTCAAATATGTGGGTGCGCTGTTGGAGCAACTATGTCGTTTCCAAGTGTTAACTGCGCTACACGAAGCAGCTGTCAACCTGATCTGCAAAAAGCCTCATTCAGAGCGGCACTTTATTGATTTGTTAGAATACGTGCTGTGTATCTGCACCGATCAGGCCCACTGCGGCCAGGTGCCTTGCTGCCACCTCTGTGTCCGTCAGCCCATTTTGGATTGCATCACAGATGCCTATCGGAACTGGTGCAGTATCGACTGTTACACTGTGACCGAGATCAACCCCGAGCGCGCTTGCCCTGGTGATACTGTCGCTATTTGCGGATGCGGCTTTGGCGATATAGCTGGGAAAGTGCAGTTCACTCAGCATGGAACGATGAATCCCGGCCCGATCGTGGAGCCGACCTCGTGGTCGGACAAACGCATCTGCGTGGTCGTGCCCACCAGTGCGGGGTGCGGATTGACGATCATCCCGCCTGCTCAGACCATCAACGTCTGTAATCGTTTTCTGGACTACCGCATAAGCGGAAAGATGTTGGCTGAGTTCGAAGGAACAAGCGCTGATATCCTCAAGTTCATCGTCAAAGGGCATCAAAATGACGACTGTCTGTTGCCTGGCGAGGTCCTCAAAATCCGCTGGAAAGTCTGTGCCGCAGACACTGTGACAGTTCGCATCGTGAACACCGAAACCGGTGCTGTCATTGCACAGATTGCACCAGCCCCTGATCTGGGGCGTTGGGACTTTGATCAAACCGATTTCAATCAGACGACAAAGGTACGTGTAGAAATCGTAGCGACCGGGCAATGCAAACCGGCTACCGTCAGTCAGGGTCTGGACCTCGTTTTCCAGAGCCCGCCGGACCTGTCCATTGACGGGATAGAGGTAACGCAGGCGATCCAGTACTATCGTGCCGCCCAGCATCTGACGGATCCCGCCGATCGGGGCCCAGACAACTCGTTGCAACTGGTGGCCAATAAATCGGCCTGGGTTCGGACTTATTTGCGTAGCGGACAAGATCCGAGTTTCGACAACGGGCAGCTCGGCAATGTCGGCGGCACACTTCAAGTGGAACGCCGGCTTGGCGGAGTTTGGTCCACGGTGGCCAACATCCCGCCGTTCAACGCCCCGATGACGGCCCAGGACAGTTTCTCCAGCTATGACGCAGAGCGCCGCGATATCGACGCAACTTTGAACTTCATCATCCCGGCCAATGTTATGACAGGGCTATTGCGTCTTTCGATCACCGTCTCTTCGCCAGATGATTGCTATGGCGGTAGTGATACAGCCCAACAGCTTGTCGATGTCGACCTTGAGCAAGAGTTGCGCGTTGCAGCCGTCACGATCGGCTATCAAGGCCCACCAATGGGTGGTGGAGCGAATATTACGTTGCTAGCACCTAACGCAGCACAGGTGGCCGCTGACACCAGTTTTGCGCTTCGGGTCTTCCCGGTGGGCAGTACACCCAACGTGCGTATCATCGACAGTCAGACCACAACGCAGGGGCTGACAAATAACATGTTCCCGGCAGGCGGATGCGATCCCAACTGGACACCAATCCTGAATTTCGTGGCCAATGCGCGCACAAATGACGGCAATCAGGGCGACTGGCTTTACTATGGCCTGGTGAATGCGGCGATCCCGCGCTCGCATGGCAACACAGGATGTGCCAGCGGCGGCAACGGTGCTGGCCTGTCCAACAATCCGGTCACGCTCGCGCATGAATTGGGCCATCAGGCGGGCCTGCCGCATGCCCCATGCGGTGCGGTTGGCACACCGAACGCGAGCTATCCGCTGTACGAGCCCTACGATGCCGGTATGACAACAACCAATTCCAGCGGCAATACAGTCTATTCGGATGCGAGTATCGGCGAATACGGTCTCGACACAAATGACGGGACTATACATCGACCGGCCAACAGCGAGGATCTGATGGGCTATTGCGGCCCGCGTTGGGTTTCGATCTTTACGCATAACTACATGC
Organism: Ruegeria sp. CL3; assembly: GCF_056536505.1. Lineage (NCBI taxonomy): Bacteria > Pseudomonadati > Pseudomonadota > Alphaproteobacteria > Rhodobacterales > Roseobacteraceae > Ruegeria > Ruegeria sp. CL3. Next base: position 73,196 of record NZ_JBQFPT010000005.1, read on the forward strand.
TGAACCGTGCCGAATTTGACCCTGTCGCACTGGCAACGGGCGTCTCTGGCGGCAATGCGACAGGGGCAGGTGACATGGAAGTCGACCGGGAAGACCAGATACGTCCATTCGTGACGATTGTCGGAGCGATTGACAAAGACATGCAAGCATCGGTCGCGAGCCTCGTGCGGGTTCCAACGCGGCCCCTACGGATGTCTGGCGCGCGCACTGATCTTGTCATCCAATTGATCGGCGACAACGACGAGGTAATCTCATTCGCGCCGGTCTTTACAATGGATACGCACGACGCCAATGGTGATGGCTGCGGTTGCGGCGGAGGCGGCAAAAAGGATCCGGCTGAACCGCCCTACAACTTCATAGCAGCAATGGGTGATGTCGACCTTGGAACTGCAATTCGAATTTGCCAGGGTGATACGACCCTTTGGGAACGCAAACGCCCGGCGCGGCCCATCCAAGTAGCATCGGCAGAAGCCAGTATTGGCAAATCTGGTCTAAAGGTTTCCTGGAAAACGAATGGAGCCAAACGAGGCTATGCCCCTGATGTCTGGCTGCAATGGTCCGCTGATGGCGAACGCTGGAACGGCCTGACGGTTGGCGTGACGGGCAACACTGTGGAGATTGACCCAGCCATCATCCCAGCAGACAAAGTCAGAATCAGGGTTCTGGCGCATGACGGTTATTCCACCGCGACGGCCGACACCAAGCCAGTTAAGCTACCTGTGGTCTCGCCCGAGCTTGCCATCATTCATCCCTTGGAGGGTCAGGTGGTGCGCGCAGACAGACCGCTACACCTCTGGGGCACATTCACAGGGCGAACAACAGTAAAACCTGTTGAATGGTATCTGGACGGTAAAAAGGTCGCGAAAGATCTGGATGCCTGGGTCGACGCACTCAAACCGGGTGAGCATGTGGCGGAACTGCGCGCAAAAGGTGCGAACCCGGTAGCCGTCAAGTTTTCTACAGGTGCCCGCTAGTTGACCACCTTTGATGCGCTGCAGAACACAATGTTCCAATGATCGCATCCAGGGCTGACGCCTGAAGTCCGGCGCGCGTAAGAAGTGATTGCAGAGCCTACATGGCATGAGGCAATACGCGCAGTGTGCTGAGGACTGAGAAAAGCGACAAAGACCTCACTTAAGAGTGTCTCATCAAAATCTGCACATCTTGGGCAGGGGAAATGCGTATTCGCCAGTCACATCTGGCGGCATGAACCGTTTGACCGCAGATAACTTGGCATGGTGCGCCTTCGCAACCGCCTCCGCAATTCTTGCAGCGCAGCCTTTGCAATGGCTTGCACAAAGCTGGCTTAGTCCGGCTTACGGGTCGCACGGATACATCTATGTTCTGCTGATTTTTGGTTTGGCCGGCATGAGCGTTCTGAGCGGCCGTCCAAAAGAAGTGGGCTCTCAGATACCTACGATTGCCTTGTTGTTGCTGGCCGCTTTGATCCGATTTCTAGGACAGGTTTTGGCGGTCAATATCCTCAGTGCTTTCGCGCTTGCATTGGATGTTTTCGCGCTGGTTTCGATATTGCAGCTGCATCGTCGCCCCTTCGCGCTTTCGCCATTCTGGATGGCCACTCTGTTTTTGTTTTCCTTACCAGCCGAGATGGTCTTGCAGCGCACGCTTGGCTTCTCCATCGAAATGGCAAAGGCTCATTCCCCAAAAGGCAAAGAGGGAAGGCGTGACCTACATTCTGAAAGTTGTTTTTAGATTTCAAGTTCACCCGGACACTAATAGAAATTGATCGGAATGGTTTCATAGAGTCCGCACGTGATCGATTGTCTAAATTTTTTTGTTTTCAATACAGTAAGGCGCTGTATCTTGAGGCTAACGGACCAGCGTTAGCACCCGGGAGATTTCACAATGGAATTGATTACAGAACAGCTTCGCGCCTTCCCGATCATGGCATTGTTTCTTTGTCTGGGTCTTGGATACGGCGTCGGAAAGTTTCGGGTCGGCAAGTTCGAATTGGGGGGCATCGCTGGCACTTTGTTGGTGGCCGTCTTCATTGGCCAGATCGGTGGGATCAACCTTAGTACCGATGTTCAGAATGTATTCTTTTCCCTCTTCATATTCATGGTCGGTTACAATGGGGGGCCTCAGTTTTTTGCGGCCTTGAACCGAACTGCGCTGACCAAGTTACTGGCCGCGTTTATGATGACCCTCTGGGGGTTGTTTTTTGTTATCGTCGTTGCTCGGTTGGCGGGCTTGGACAAAGGGCTGGCTGCGGGGTTGGCCGCTGGCGGCCTGACACAATCTGCAATCATTGGCACCGCTGGAAACGCCATCGATCTGCTTGGGCTCGCCGCTGATGAGGCGGAAAAACTGAAAACCAACATCGCCGTAGGATACTCGGTTACTTACATCTTCGGCTCAATCGGCCCGATATTGGCAGTTAGCATCATTCCCATCATCATGCGTGTCGATCTGCGGCAAGAAGCGATTAAGTTGGCTCAGAAACTCGGCGGCGGTGGCCCTAAACTAGAGGAAGGAGAATTCCTTCCCATGAACCGGTTTGACGCCCGGGCCTATCAGGTAAATGGCGATGCAAGCATTGCCGGAAAGTCCGTCAAGGACATCGAAAGCGGCTATGATGGCGATCTGATCGTAGAACGATTGCTCCACGATGGCGCTCCTGTGGATCCGACCCCCGAAACGATAGTCAATGCCGGAGACACGGTGGTCGTCTCCGGCCTCGTCGCGACTTTGACCCAGTTCGAGGGGAGCGCCAGTGGTGAAATCGGAGAGTATCCCCCTGAACTGACGGTTGTGGAGGAACGTCGCAACGTCGTGGTCACCAACCGCAAACTGACCGGTAAAACCTTGGCAGAACTGCGCGAAGCTCTGACGGCAGATCAAAGGCGCGGTGTTCATATCTCAAAGATCACTCGCATGGGCCATGATGTCCCCGTCCTGCACAATACTGAGATCCACGCAGGTGACGAGATCAGTATTGTCGGTCACAAGGACGACTTGAACCGAGTTGCCAAGGTTGCGGGCTATGTGCCGCCTTCGGCCTCGGTAACCAATTTCATTGCATTGGGAATCGGTGTGGCCATCGGCTATCTGATCGGAGAGATCAGTTTTGTCATCGCAGGAACGAAGGTGGCTTTGGGGTCCGGCCTCGGTTGCCTCGTTACAGGTTTGATCATCGGCTATTTGCGCATCCGGCAACCCAAGATCGGCGGTATTAACCGTGGGGCCGCGAATTTCCTTCAGAGCTTTGGTTTAGCTGTATTTGTTGGTGTTGTTGGCCTAAATGCAGGCAAACCTGCACTAGAGGCAATTCAGGAATATGGGATCATACTTCTGCTTTTGGGTGTTGTGGTTACATTGATGCCCATGATCGTGCAGTTCCCGATCAACTACTTCGCCCTGCGTATCAAGAACCCGGTTGAGGCCTGTGCGGTCGTGACCGGATCACGCTCGGGCAATCCCGGTTTTGCGACACTCTTGGAAAAAGCCGGGAACTCGACACCCACACCTGCCTTCACCATGACCTATGCCGTGGCCAATATCTTCCTGACACTCTGGGGGCCGTTGGTTGTGGCTTTTGTTCCGTAGGACAGGCCGCACAACAACCGGAATCCTGGCTTGGAAGGTTGAGATCAGCATGTGTATCAATCATCATGCTGATCAGATGCTCAAGGCTGTTGCTAGGTCTCAACCGTGCAAAGGCAGTCCTTTCGAGGCACGATAGGCCTGCACGTAGCCAGTGGCCACTGCGCGCACCGCTCTTCCGATCTGGCGGTAAGCACTATCATCCAAATTGGCGAACGATACCCGCGCCGACCAGTTGGGCGCGTCAAAGCCCGATCCATTGAGCAGTACGATCCCGTGGTCCTGCGCCAGTTTGAAGGAAATATCCAGCGGGTGAACGTTCTCCTTTATCCACTCGACCACCTCTTCGCCCACGTATTTGCGAAGCCAGAACTCAAAGTCGATAATACCGTAGTATTTGTCGAACAGCGGGTTGTCGGGAACCTCTATACCCATCCCGTCGACCAACTCGTCAAAGCGATGTTTCAGAATACCCCAGCAGAATTTCTGATAGGCCTTCTCTTCGTCCATAAGCTCGACCAGTGAAAACAAGGTCATCATCACCTGTTGTGGCAGCGACAGACCCGCAGTGTGGTTCAGCGCAACATCGCGGCTGTCGGCGACGATCCGGTCGATGAACTTGAACGAGGATGGGTCAGGCGTCAGCGTTTCGTAGCGCGCGTTGACGACGGCTTTGGTTTCGTCCGGAGCATCCGCAATCATCTTGTCGAAGATGTTATTCTCAGCCACTAAAATCGCGCCTAAACGCCACCCTGTGCAACCAAAATACTTGGAGTAGGAATAAACCCCGATGGTGTTCTCAGGTAGATGCCCCAAGATCGATTGAAAGTTTGGAACGAAGGTCCCGTAAACATCGTCAGTCAAAATGATCAGGTCGGGGCGGCGGGTCTTTACGAACTCGACAAGCCGAGCTGAGACCTCGGGGCTCATAGCGACTGAAGACGGATTGCCCGGGTTAACCAGAAAGAGTGCTTTGACTTTTGGGTCGGACAGAATTTCGAAATCTTCGTCGTTCAGTTGGAAGTGGTCCTCTTCTTTCGAAGATACATCCACAGTGTTCAGCCCATAATCTTCAAGGACCGGCATCTCCAGATAGGGTGTGAAAATCGGTGTACCCAACGCAATCGTGTCACCGGCATTCAGCAATCTCTGGTTCTTGAGCGCTTTGAAGATATAACACATCGCTGCGGTTCCACCCTCGACCGCGTAGATATCGAACTTCGCATCCGGTCGGTGCCCCGCGCACATAGCCCACATAACGTATTCATGCACAATCGCTTCGTTGTGCTCCATGCAACGGTCGGGCATCGGGTAATGGTCACCGACAATGCCATCGGTCAACTCAAGCACGAAATCGTCTGGCGTAAATCCAAATTTCTCAATCGCAAAATCAACGACCGCCACCAAAGTCTCCGCACCAGGAGGGCCGTTTCCTTCAACCGATTTGGCGCAATACTTTTTTAGTCGGTCATAGCAGCCTGGCCCTTGCGGCATCCCAGCCAGACCGACCTCCGGCTCATTCCGATGGCGCTGAGCTTCTGTCATGGCGAACTGCCCCAAAAGGAAAAATGCCTCACGCGCATTGGTGGCGATCCAGTTTGGGTTCCCTCGACCGGCATTTAGATATGGCAAAGCCATCTGCCGCGCCTCTTTTTGCGCCAACTTGATAAGTTCGTCTTTGATTTGGAAAGGACTTAGGTTTTCAAATTTATGCAGATTGAGCGATTCTGGCATGACTTCAAATCCTTGCGTTAAAACAGATGACGTAGCTCAGCGGATCGCATGCAAGGCAATGTGTCAATGAAAACAACGCTAGTTGTAGGGGTCAGTGCGCAACCGAGGATTGGGTGTCGTCATTAGAAGCTTTGGCTGCAACCTTTTTTGCAAGGTAGTCAGAGTGATAGAAATTGCGCTGAGGCTCTGAGCTGACATGCCGCGAGAAGTTGCAATGGCCGAATAGGGGGCGTCACAATCATTCTGCGTGCGTATGATAAACGCCGCTTTCTGAGGGTCTGTCGAGAAGCGTAGGGTAGCGTGCAACTCTACTGAAAGTCGCTTCACAAAACACCCGGGCTGTGAAGTTCTTGTTTGCGTTGATGTCCAAGGTTTAATTCTAGGCGAACAGAAGCGTTTGCTCCTAATGGTTCGAAATCTAACCAGAATGCGGTTGTGCCAATGGGAAAGGCCAGGTGATCTGCCGAAACCAATTTTTCTGAAATTCTAAGAAAATTCCAACGAGCATTGAGCAATCGACTCAAAACTCACGTTCTTCTTGTCGCTTCAAAAGATGTGTCTCAATCAGTTGAAAAGCATATCCGATGTAGACTCTCTGCAAAAATCCGACAGCGGCGATGTCTTCACGCTCCAGTGCGTTGGCCAAATCAGAGGTCTCTCGCACCAATGAGTCGTAGGCAATTATGCCAACAATCTGTTCCATACGATGCCAGACGCTGGACGACTGGAAATATGCCTGGTTCCAGAATTCGCGCAGAGAGTGGTTTCCGATCAGAGATGTGATCAGGGTCTGTAGTCGTTGGTTCAGTTTTACGTATTCTTGAGAGTCCAGCTGCTCGCGCAACGCGACGGCTTTTTCATGGATCGAACGCGCTTCTTCGCGGTGAAATTTTGTGACAGTGATCGGCGACAAGGTTCCGATCAACTGTGCAAGCTCCATCCTCATTTCGTAAAGATGGCGGACACGTTCTGCTGAAAGCTCGATGACAACGGTGCCGACACCATTGCGCGTCTCTACTAATCCAAGATGCCCGATGCGCGCGATGGCATCTCTGACGGGGGTTCTGCTGACACCGAATTCTGTGGCAAGCGCAGCCTCTTTCAGTTGAGTGCCCGGAGGGTAGTGCGCGAAGCAGATGCGCTCCAAGATTTGTTCTTGGATCTCGTCTACGGTTGCCTTTGAGGGCGTCGCAATTCCTGAATCTGCGATAGACACGTTTCTGATCCCTCTGGGTGCTCTTTGCTGTCTTAGACTACCAATCAGTAGTCTCTCAACAACCGACCGTACCCAGTAATTTGGTCATCAACACCCGCTTTACGCAAGACATCCCAGGCCATGGCTTGATTGGAGCAAATTACAGGTTTGTTCAGGGTGTCTTCGAGCCGTTCAATAACTTCGAGTGACCGCAACGCACCGCAGCTAATAAACACGGCATCGGCCGTCCGAGAATCGACCGAATGGGCCAACTGTTCGATCACGTCCGGGCGCACACGGATCATGTCGCTGTCTTTTTTCAGGTTCAGACCGCGTATCCTCGTGACGTGGAGGCCTCGTTCTTCAAGATACTGTTTTTCTTTCTGATTCACGTCTTCAAGGTAAGGTGTACACACCGCGATCTTTTCTGCCGAAAGTGCTTTTAAGGCGCGAATGGCAGAGGTGATCAAAGAGGTCGCGATTGCGTTGGGTGCGCCTTTGCGCAGTTCGCGAAATACGGTGTCTTCGCCCAGGACCAAACTGCCGGACGTGCAGGCATAGCTGATCACATCCAGACTACCATCTGGCAACAAGGTCGACGCGGCGCGTGCCAGGTCGGACCCGACTCCGGTCAGACTGTCAACTGTGATGCTGTCTGGAATGGCCACCCGGGTGAAATGTGCACCGACGCCTTCTGGTATCAGTTCCATCATATCGTCTTCGATTGTCTGCTCGGTCGCGAGTAAAACGAATCCTATTTTTGCCCGTTTGTGGCGGCCCTCATCGAACATGGATCCTGGATCAATTCTCATTACATGCATGCACCTACCTCATTTTTATGTGAAAATAGCGACTAAAGTTGATCATTGACATTAAGCTGTATACAGGTCAACTGTCCCGCCAGCCTGATTGGGGTTCCTCAAGCACAGGCCGAGATTCGATCAAAGGGAGGTACCTTCGTAAATGCAGGTGTCAAAATTTCTGAAAACTGGGGCTGCCGCGCTCGGCTTTGCCGGGTTCGCCGTGTCCAGTGTATCGGCTCAGGACATCATTCTGGGCCACGTCATGGATCAGGAACACATCTTCCACAAAGTCTCCGAACAGTTCATCGAACGGCTGGACGAGCTTTCTGGTGGAACCATGTCGGTTTCTTATCACCCCGGCGGTGATCTTGGTGATTGGACATCGATCGTTGAGCAGGTCGCTCAAGGCGCTGTTCAGATGACCATGTCGTGGAACCATTCCGAGCTTGATCCGCGCTGGGACGTGTCCGTTCTGGGCTATGTCGCCAACGACTGGGAGTCGGGCAAGGAAGTCTACGGTCCCGGTTCGACAATGAACGAAGTCTACAACGACATCATGAACGACCTGGGCATGGAGTTGCTGGGTACGATCCCAACTGACTTCACCGGTTTCGTTGTGCGCAAAGGCGTTGACGTTCCCGTAGACTTCCCGGCCGATGCAGAAGGTTTCAAGATGCGCGTTCCGGGTATGCCCATGGCGATCGAGCGCTACAAGGCAACCGGCTTTTCGGCCGTTCCGATGGCATTCTCCGAGGTTCATACAGCATTGCAGACCGGTGCGATTGACGGTCGGGCTTACTCGCCGCCATCCGAAGTTCTGTTGTTCAAGGACGTGCTGAGCGCTTACGTCTTCACGCGCGAGAACTTTGAACACACCTTCTGGACTGCCCACAAAGCTTGGTTTGATGGCCTGACAGAGGAACAGCAGGGCTGGGTGAAAGAGGCCGCCAATGAAGCCGTCACCTGGGCCTGGGAAAACGCCGAGTCTGAAAGCCCCAAATGGTTCGAGCAGATCGAAGCTGCCGGGATCGAAGTCATCGAACTGACCCCCGAGCAGCTGGACGCTTATCGTGCCAAGGTTGTCGCAGTTGAATACCCCTACATGGAGGAGATCATCGGCACAGAAGTGATGGGTGCCATCAAGCAGGCGGCCGGCGTGGAATAGCGCCACTTACGAACACGCGCAAACCAAACTTTGCGCGTGTTTCCTTTTGGGGATGGGAGGGAAAATGACCAAGGATATCTTGCACACAGACAGTCTGGACGATGTTCTGGTGCCATCGCCGATCATACCGGTGCCTGCGCCAGAGGATCGCGAACTGCCTGTCTATCGCGGCCTGGATCGCATGTACTCGCTGGAAGCCAAAGTTGCGTGGCTGATGCGCGTCATCATGTTTTTCGCAATGCTTGCCCTTGGCCTGGTCATGGCCGCGCAGGTGTTCATGCGATATGTCATTTCGTCTCCGTTTCTCGGTATCGAAGAGCTGGCGCCGATGATGGCCTTGTGGATCTACTTCATCGGAATGGCGTACTGCTCGCGCGAGCGTGACCACATCGAAGGTGGAGTGATGTCGCTGGTCTTTCGAAATCGAAAGACATTGCTTGCCCTCCGTTTGTTCGGATCAATCCTGTGCCTGGTCGCACTGGTCGTCTTTGCCAAATATGCTTGGGATTTTGCGCAGTTCAACATCAACCTGAACCGCAAAAGCTCGTACATGAAATTCCCAAAATACATGTGGGATCTCAGCATGGTCTTCGGCTTCGTGCTGATGGGTTTCTACATGCTGCTGCAGATTTTCCTCGAAGCCCGCGCCCTGATCACCGGGAAAGGGGGAGAATGACATGACGCTGTTTTTCGTCGCCATCGCAATTGTCATTGTCCTGCTGCTGATCGAGGTGCCCGTCGGCTTTGCCTTCGGCATCGGCGCGCTTGTCTTTGGCACTTTACAGGGCACAGACATCTCGTTTCATGCCGGGTTCGGCTATTCGCAGGTCAGTGCCTTCTCGCTTCTTGCCATTCCGCTGTTTATCCTGTCGGGCACCCTGATGGGCGCTTCGGGGATATCCGAGCGACTCCTGGATTTCGTTAATTCCTTCGTCGGACGCACCAAGGGCGGGCTTGGCGCAGTTACTGTTGTGACTTGTGCGTTGTTTGGCGCGATTTCGGGATCGGCCTCTGCTGCGATTGCGGCCATCGGGAAAATCATGGTCCCGCGCATGATCAAGGAAGGGTATCCGCCGGGCCATGCAACTGCGCTAGTGGCTGTTTCTTCTGTTCTGGCTCTGATGATCCCACCCAGCATTCCAATGATTGTCTTCGCGATTGCGATCCGCGAGTCAGTGGCCAAGTGTTTTCTTGCAACCATGGGCCCCGGGATCCTGCTTGCCGCGACCTATTGCGCGTTGAACTTCTGGTTTCTGCGCAACAACACGACGATCACGGTCGCTGAAAAACTGTCGTTCTCGGGCACCGTGAAAGAAATCGGCCAAACCGGTAAACGTGCAAGCCTTGCGATCATCATGCCGGTGATCATTTTGGGTGGCATCTACAGCGGCATCGCCACTCCGACCGAAGCAGGGTCGATGGCGCTGGTTTATACTCTGGCCGTTGGTCTGTTGATCTACCGTACGCTGCCGTTCGACAAACTGTTTGCCTCAACAGTCGAAGCCGCACGTCTGACTGGCGCGATCCTGATGGTTCTGTTTTTCCTGTTCGTCATGAGCCGCGGTATGGTTTTGGCCAAGGTGCCGACACAGTTTGCCGATCTGTTGCTGACCATATCGGAAAACAAGATTGTCATCCTGTTGTTGATCAATCTGCTGTTGCTGATCATGGGCATGATCATCGACGACGTTTCGGGTGGCGTTCTGGCTGCGATTATCCTGCTGCCGGTAACGCAGAAGATTGGTTTGGATCCGATCCATTTCGCTGCCATTGTCGGTACAAACCTGGGATTGGGCAACATCTCTCCGCCCTGTGCACCGCTGCTTTACATGGCCGGGGGCGTCACACGACAACCCCTGTCAACCTATGTCGGCCCGACCTTGAAGTTCCTGCTGTTGGGTCACCTGCCGATGGTCTTCGTTGTTACCTTCGTGCCGCCGGTCGCTCTTTTCTTGCCGGGTCTCCTAAACTGAGGCGCGAAAACGCCGCCCGCGTGGAAGGCGGGCGGCGTTGAAATTGAAAATTGAAATGGCCGCCCAGGCGACAATGACAGGACGGCCTGAAGTTCAACCCTGCCATCGGTTTTGGTGTCATGCCGTTGGCTTTTCTCGAAGGAAAAAGGCACATGCTTGAACACGCAAAACAAAGAACGACTGAGCTTCAGAGCCGCATGAAGGATGCAGGCATTCAAAAGGCAGTGTTTACGGATGAAAGCTCAATGGCCTATCTGGCAGGTTTCTGGGGTTACCTGGGGATCGAGTTCGGGCGCCCAACGATGTTGGTGGTGGACGCGGATGACTCGCCAGTCGTCATCACACCGCTGATGGAGTCGGAGATGGTCGGTGCGATGACATGGGTCGAAGACGTGCGCACCTGGGAAGATATCGGACAACGCACATGGGGCCGCGCGCTGGCCGGTGCTTTGGGCGAGAGCCCATCCGAGATCTGGGTTGAAAAGGGTTCGATCCCTGCAATTGTCCGCAATCATCTGGACGAGACTTATCCGGGCGTTCCTCTCAAGGATATCTCTCCGGTACTGGGCGCGATGCGGACCATCAAGTCACCCTTCGAAATAGAAGTGATGAAACAGGCTGGAGAGATCGCTGGCGCGATGATGCTTGCGGCGCATAATTCCTTGAAAGAAGGCGCACAGGAATACGAGAGCGCGCTGGCGGTAATTGATGCAGGTTCGCGCAAGGCGGCCACTTTCCTGACCGACAAGGGTTGGGACAGCTTCGTCTCGCCCATGATCCACAACCTGCAGATTGTTCAAAGCGGCAAGAATACCTCGATGGTGCATGGTCGCGCCGGTGTAAAAGCCTATGAAAAGTTTGATCCCGTCTATTTCTGCTTCTGCAACATGGCGCAGTTCAAACAGTACAAGCTGGGCTTCGACCGTATGTTCCACATCGGTGAAGTGAAAGACCTGGACCGCGAGGTGCAGCAGGCTGCGATCGACGCACAGCAAGCCGCGATCCACGCGATCCGCCCGGGCGTTCTGGCCGAAGACGTCGCTGCAGCCGCCAACGAAGTCTATCAAGAGCGTGGTTTTGAAACCGGCTACCGTACCGGTCGATCCATCGGTGTTGCATATCTGGAAGCGCCGGAGCTGAAAGCCGGAGACAAGACAGTTCTGCAGCCGGGCATGACCTTTGCGGTCGACGGCGGCATTTCGGTCGATGGTGTCACTGCAGGTCGGATTGGTGACTCGGTGGTCGTGACGGAAACCGGGTTTGACTACATCACCAACTATCCGCGTGAGATCCTGCTTAGTAAATAGGCCTACAGACGGTGGTATCGGTCAGGGCAGCAGATTGCCAAATGGTTGAACTATCGCAACTGTGACGCACGAGTGCGGCGCGCGTCTTGGCGCGCCGGAGGATTCATCGGAACCTGCGTGGATGGGTAACATGCAAAAACTGAAAAAAGAGACTCTGACAGGTATCTGCAATCAGATGGCCTCGCACGACTGGAGCGATGCGGAAATAGACGAACTTGTAGACCCGAAATTAGGCATCATTACCGGATTTCAGGAGTTGTTGGACGAGTTGGAGGTCCTTCGCAAGATCGACCTTGGCACAATACCTCCGGCCCTGACTGTTCAGAAGCGATAGACAGATGACAAATGAAATAGCGTTTGACACTGTCCGCGGTCTGAAATCCAGGCTCGATGCCGGTGACATAACGCCAACTGAACTCGTCGCGGTTTTTGCCGAGCGGATTGCAAGGCACAATGACCGATCTAAAGCCTTTATCACCGTGACAGATAAATCTGCGCGCCAGGTGGCCGAAACCCTCACGCGCGACGATCTGGAGCGGTCGCGTTTTGCGGGTATTCCATACGCATCCAAAGATCTTTTCGACATCGAAGGGGTTCTGACATCAGCGGGATCGCGCGTGTTTCATGACAGAATTGCATCGGAGGACGCCTTTGTCATCGCCCGTATGCGAGAGGTAAACGCGCTGAGCCTGGGCAAGACCAATCTTCATGAGTTTGCTTACGGCGCAACCGGCGAGAATGAGGTCTATGGAACTTGCGTGAACGCCTATGACCCAAGCCGACTGGCCGGAGGATCGTCCAGCGGATCAGCGGCAGCGGTGGCCTTCGGCTTGGTCCCTGCCAGCCTAGGTACGGACACTGGCGGCTCAGTGCGAGCTCCAGCAGCGTTGAACGGACTAGTCGGACTGAAACCAACCATTGGCCGAGTGCCGACGACGGGTGTGGTGCCGTATTGCTGGACGTTAGATCATGTGGGCATAATGACTCGGGACGTCACAGATTGCGCTGATTTACTCGGGATCATTGCGGGCTACGATCCGCGCGATCCGGGTTCGCAAAACCTTGCGGTCGAAGACTATGCCGCAGCGCTCGACGGCGATATCTCTGGGTTGCGCATCGGCATTCCGACCAATTTTTACTTCGAGCGAACCGATCCGGAAATCTTGACAGCATTGGAAGATGTAAAGCGCTTTGTGACTGCGAAAGGCGCGGCCTTTGTTCCTGTGACATTTCCGGATCTTGAACATAGCCGCGCCGTGTCTCTCACCGTTCAGATGCCGGAAGCTCTGAGCGCGCATTCGGCCTATTTGCAAGACCGGGGTGAGCTTTATGGGCAGGATTTTCGCGCCGGATTAGCGCTGGGACAGACGCTCCTGGCGGAACACTACATTCGGGCCAAGCGCTTCGTAGAACTCTATCGGCAAGAGACCAACGCGTTGTTTGATGAGGTCGATCTGATCCTGACGCCGGCGACGCCGGAAATTGCGCAAAAGCTGGGAACTGTGAAGACAACCCGTGACGGTGTGGAAGAAGCAGTTGGCAATGCCATCACGCGCTTTACCACCTTCTTCAACATGTCCGGCCATCCTGCTCTGACGATGCCCTGTGCAATGCACTCGGAAGGATTGCCGATAGGCTTGCAGCTGGTTGGCAGGTATTTCGAAGAAAGCACGGTTCTTCGTGCCGCCTTTGCCATCGAAAACGATGGGGCGTTCACAGTCCCGCGCCCGAATGTAGACGGCTAGAGATGAAACTTCGAACCTTTATCGTCGATGCCTTTTCAGACCGCACGCTCAGCGGAAACCCTGCTGGCGTTTGCCCACTGGATCAATGGCTGCCTGTACCGATCATGCAATCCATCGCGAGTGAGCTGAACCAATCTGAAACGGTGTTTTTTGTTCCTCGAGCAAATGCGCGCAACCGCGCAGAGCATTCCGAATTCGACATACGTTGGTTCACCCCAACGCGCGAGGTGGATATGATCGGACACGCGACCCTAGCGGCCGCTCACATCGTATTCTCCAATCTCGAGGTCGGGTTGGATGCGGTCACCTTCCATTCCAAATCCGCCCGGATGATTGTTCGACGTGGGGAAAACGGATTGCGTCTGGATATGCCCGCACTTGTGCCAGAGGTGGTCGATGCCCCCACGGGTCTGATCGAAGCACTTGGGAAGAAGCCTTCAGCTTTATTGGCTGCAAAGCACTATCTGGCTGTTTTTGAGAGCGAAAATGATATTCTGAGCTGTGCTCCGGATTTTGCCGCTTTGGCAAAACTACCGTTACCCGCAGTGATCATATCGGCGCAAGGGACAGGGGAATTTGATTTCGTTTCACGGTTCTTTGCCCCGGCAAATGGTGTGCCAGAAGATTCCGTATCAGGCGTTTCACATTGCTGTTTGACGCCATACTGGTCTCGGAGACTGGAGAAAAAACATTTGTTGGCTCGTCAGCTTTCTGCGCGAGGCGGAGTCATTGCTTGTGAAGCGGATGGCAACCGCGTCATCCTTGAAGGAACTGCTGTTACTTCGTTGGAAGGTTTCTTGGTTGTTCAATAGAGCTACTGCCAACCGACCCTGGGCGCCAAACGGACCGCAGAGGCTCTTAGGCACGTTTCTGCCGCGCTGATCGTGCTGGATGGCTTGCGACTTTTGGTGGTTTTGACATACAAGTCGAGATAACCCTTGGGGGGGGATATAGAAACGCCGCAGAGGCACTGAAAACGTGAGAGCAGTTCAAAGATATACGCAGAATGCGATGGCAGCTTTGATCTGCCTGTCTTTGATCTTTTGGTCGCTTCAGCCAAACGTGGGCCATGCTCCGACAGTGATTGAAACCGTGCAGGAGCATTTGCAGATCATTGCAGAGCACGGGCATACCCATGGCTTTGAAGAAGATTTGTTGTGGGCGATGCACGGGCACAGTCATGATGGTGCAGATCACGACCACAGCCAAATGGTGATACCGGAACCGGAAAATGCGCTGTCACTGGCCTCGCTCTCAGATGACAGGGCGTTCGACCGAGTGCCGGACGGCCCAACCAAGAACTACGGTATAGACCGGCCTCCGCGCGTGTGACGTCGCCCCATTCGGGGTTTTCGACATCACATAACAACGGAGAACATCCATGAATCTAATCTCACGGGGTCTAGACAGGCGCGCGACGCTCCTGCTGGCCCTCATTATAACCAATCTGGCACTGAGCACGTCTCAGGTGCTGGCTCATAACGTCACTGAAGGCGATGCGGGCTACATCCAAGAAATCTGGGGCGTGAACATCATCCCCTTCATGTATCTTGGCGCAAAACACATGGTCACAGGCTACGATCACATCCTATTCCTGCTTGGCGTCGTGTTCTTTCTCTATCGAGCCAAAGATGTCGGCATCTATGTCAGCCTCTTCGCGATCGGACACTCGACAACAATGCTGTTGGGCGTTTGGTTTGGCTGGGGCGTAAACGCATATATCGTCGACGCCATTATCGGCCTTTCGGTTGTCTACAAGGCGCTCGACAATCTTGGTGCGTTCCAGCGCTGGTTGGGGTTTCAGCCGAATACCAAAGTCGCGACGCTGATCTTTGGCCTGTTCCACGGCATGGGTCTGGCGACCAAAATCCTCGACTACGATATCGCTCCGGAAGGGCTTCTTGCCAATCTGTTGGCGTTCAACGTGGGTGTGGAACTTGGCCAGCTTACGGCCCTTGCGATCATCCTTATCGTTATGGGGTTCTGGCGCAAAAGCCCGTACTTCTTCCAGCAAGCTTACAGCGTAAACGTCATCATGATGACCCTCGGGTTCATTCTGATGGGCTATCAGATGACCGGCTATTTTGTTGCCGCGTAACGGAGTTCAGAAAATGTTCAACACAGAAAGACCAAGTCTTGAAGAACTGCCAAGCTCGGCTCAGCTTATCCGCTCGACCGTCATTGCAGGTGCGTCTGCCGTCGCGATCCTTGTCACGGTGGTTCTGCCAGCAGAATACGGGATCGACCCGACCGGCGTTGGCCGCGTGCTCGGGCTGCAAGAGATGGGCGAGATTAAATCGCAACTTGCAGACGAGGCCGAAGCAGACCGCAAACTCGAAAGCCAGGATCAGTCGAGCTTGCTGAACGACGTCCTTGGCCTCTTTGTCGGGTCGGCTCATGCGCAAGAGGCCGAGGTCTGGCAGGATGAAACCAGCTTCATACTAACGCCCGGAGAGTCGACTGAATGGAAGCTGGTCATGGAAGAAGGCGCGACGGTTGAGTACCGTATGGTCGTGACAGGCGGCCGGGTGAACTTCGACCTGCATGGCCACGGTGGCGGTGAGTCGATCACCTATGAGAAAGGGCGTGGATCGACCGGTGCCGAAGGCACCATCGAAGCGGCCTTTACCGGTGAACATGGCTGGTTCTGGCGCAACCGAGACTCTGGTGACGTATCAGTGATGGTTCAAGTCCGCGGGGACTACAGCGAGATCGTCGATTAAATGAGGTGCCCGTCGCGCAGGTTTTCTGCGCGGCGGACCATTTAGGCAAAGGGAGTTTAGTACTGCATCATATCAATACACTGTCCACGGCTGTCTTGGCGCCGTGTGGCGACGTGGTAGGACACCGTCGCCACTTTGCTCATCTATTGGCTATGTGTCTCGCGCCCAATATTCACCTTACAGGCCAAGCCCCCCAGGCGCTTCGATGTCCCAAGTTCCAGCGTTCCACCGTAGGCGGCCAATAAATCAACGGAAATAGGCAGCCCCAACCCTGTTCCTTTTACTGAGGTATCGAGTCGACCGCCGGAACGCAGGACTTCAAGCCGGGCATCCTCTGGGATTCCGGGTCCGTCGTCCTCGACGCGAATTTCGATGCCGCTATCCGTTCGCCGCGCAGTGATTTGGAATGTTGTCTGGCTCCACTTGAGGGCGTTGTCGAGGAGGTTTCCGATCACTTCCTCAATGTCCTGGGGGTCCATTCGAACGTGAAGACCAGCCTCGCAATACGAAACAAGCGTCTTCCCCTCGCGTTCGGCCATCACCGAGAACAGCCGGGACAGCCGTTCGACCGAATTCGAAAGATCTGTCCTGGAATGCGTTAACTCGCCTGTGTTTGATGCGCGCATGCGTGCGAGTGAACGGCTAAGCTGGGCGTCAATTCGGGTTAGGGCTTCTTCCGCAGGCTCCGTGTGTGCGCCGGCGTCTGCGAGTTCTGCCAATTCGTTCCGCAAGATAGCCGTCGGTGTTTTGAGGGCATGCGCCAGATCTGCCGCTTGTCTTCTCGAACCTGAGACAATCTCGCGGTTTCGATGCAGCAGTTTGTTGAGATCTTCCACCAAGGGAGAAACCTCCTCCGGGTAGTCCTCGGGAGTCAGCTCATCGCCTCGATCCCAGCGATGAGCGACATCGGCGCGCAACTTCCGGAGCGGTCCAACAATGGCGGACATCAACAAAAGAGAACTTGCCACTCCGATCAAACCAACCAATCCAAAAACCGGGAGAAGGTATCTTTGTGCAGCGCTGCGTTCGTTGATCAGTTCGCTCCTGCTTTCGGCGACAGTTACGCCCCACTCCGTTCCGTCTTCGAACGTGATTCTTTGATAGACGCTACGAATGGCTTCGCTATCTGGACCGGAGGTGTTCCAGATAATTGTTTCGTCATTTCCGCGCGGAGGTTCGGCGATTGTTTCATCGAAGAGTGAAGCAGACGTATAGATGGCGCCGGTACTGTCCGTTACTTGCCAATACCGCCCCGAATATGGCTTGCTATAGGCCGGGTCGAATACCAACTGCCGCAGGGTTTCAGGGTCATCAGTGGTGGCGCTTAGGCCAACAACAACCTGCGTGTGCCGGTCTTGTAACGTTGCGTCGAACTGCTCCAAAACGCGCGTATTGATGTAGGAAAACACCATCAGCGTACCGACCCCTACGGACAACGCTCCCGAAGCAATACCACCGAGTAAGGCCCGTTGGCGCAACGAGAGCATTAGGCGGAGTCAATCATATAGCCGCGACCCCGGACGGTTGTGATCAAATCGGAGCCCAGTTTTTTGCGCAGGCGGGTCACAAAAACCGCAATCGTGTTGGAATCTCGGTCGCCGTCATATTCGTAGATGTGTTCAGACAACTCAGTACGCGACACCATCCGACCGATGTTGTGCGCCAGATAGGTCAGAACGGCGATTTCCTGCGCGGTCAAGTCGACAGGTATGCCCCCAACGGTGACCCGACCATTCCGCGTATCCAGAGAAACCTCTCCCATCTCTATCACGGGGTTCAACTGACCGCTCTGACGTCGCAAGATGGCCCGTACCCGTGCCGCCAATTCAGGCATGTGGAACGGCTTGGTCATATAGTCATCCGCGCCGGCATCTAGGCCGTCGACGCGTTCGCTCCAGCCATCTCTGGCAGTCAGGATCAAAACAGGTGTCGTGACGCCCGCGCTGCGCCATTCGCGAAGGACCGAAATGCCGTCACGCTCAGGCAGGCCGATGTCGAGGATGATCATGTCGTACGGTTCAGTCGACCCCAGATGCAGGGCATCTGTGCCATTGTTAGCCACGTCGACCACGCGACCTTCCGCACCCAATAGCTTTTTGACTTGCTCACAAAGCTGGGGTTCGTCTTCAGCAAGGAGTATTCGCATATCCAGAGACTACAGCTAAATCAGCGCGATCTTAACTCTAATTTTTGCCGCCACCGTTGCCGCCACCGTTGCCGCCACCGTTGCCGCCGCCATTGCCGCCACCGTTGCCGCCGCCATTGCCGCCACCGTTGCCGCCACCGTTGCCGCCGCCATTGCCGCCCCCGTTGCCGCCGCCATTGCCGCCCCCGTTGCCGCCGCCATTGCCGCCACCGTTACCGCCGCCATTGCCGCCACCGTTACCGCCGCCGTTGCCGTTGCCGCCAGCATTGCTTCGGCCTGCACTGTTTCCACGGGTGGCAGAGGCACTCTGACCGTTGTTGCTTTGGGATTTGGTCGAATTGCGTGCGGCTTCTGAAATCTCGCGACCGGTACTTGAGCGGTTCGAGACGACTGTGCCGGTTTCGGCGTTCACGATCACGCTGACGATCTTTCCGCCCGGCTTTTTGACCAGAATACGATAGTAGATCTTGTCTGTTTTGAATGCGCGCGCATCAACAGGGGTTCCGCCGTAAGCTTTCTTCACACCTTTGATGACACGGTTCAGCCGTATCGCACTGCCTGACAACGTCGCCATGCGCAGTTCAGACTGTTTGAGTTCGCGTGCATCTGCCGCCGCTTGTCCCCCGGACAAGGCGGTTAGCAAAGCTGCAACCAGAAAAAACGCTTTGGCCTGCATAACACCCTCAAACACCTTCATTGAAGACTACTAGGCCAGACATGAACCGATGATGAACAAGCAGTTAGCCCTGCGTTCAAGCGACCTCAAGTTAAATCAATGGCAAGGGCTTTGATTCGACTGCGAGTCAGACTGCCGAAACACTGTGGTCAACCTCAGCACGCTGATTGTCGTTGCTGTAGGTTTTGAGGAGATTGAAGATGAAAACCACCAAGTGCGGACTGCTTAAAGCTTCGACGATTGCGATTGCCTTGTTGGGGTCAACGGCCATTGTAGCCACCGTCGCAGCTCCTGATTTTGCTTATGCCAAACCAGGCAACGGTAATGGTGGCGGCAATGGCGGTGGAAACGGCAATGGCGGCGGAAACGGTGGTGGCGGCGGAAACGGTGGTGGTAACGGCGGCGGAAACGGCAACAGCGGTGGAAATGGCAACGGTAACGGCGGTGGCAATGGAAACAGCGGCGGCAATGGCAACGGCGCTCAGGGAGATCGCGGAGACAACAGCTCGGCTGGAAATGGTGGCCGTAGCAACGGGGCCGACAAAAGCCGTGGCGGCACCAGAGTCGGGATATTCGGGCAAGGGAAAACAAAGTCTCAGTCTGCTCGGTCCGGTACGAAAAAAGGCGGCGGGTTCTCTCTGAAAGAACTGTTCAACGGGAATGGCAAAACTCGCAAAACAGCAACCACCTCAAGGGTTGCCACGACAACCCTTCGAACGCAGAAGGCCAAGGTGCAAAAAACGGTTCGTCAGACTGTCATTGTAGAAGAGTCCAAGCGTCCCGTTTCCCGCACCAAAGGTAATCGTATGGCTGCGCTGCTTGGTGCACACCCGTCCGAGTTGGGCGCACTGAACGCGGCCAATGCAAGTCCAACGGCCCTCGCCAATGCTGCGCCCAATTCGCGGGTTGGCCGAATTGCCACGTACCGCGACACTGTGCTGGCCGGAGAGCCCTTGCGCGAGGAACTGGAAGAACAGTTGGAGCTCCTTGAGGGGTTGGAAGAACCAGATCGGACAGTTCAAGAAATCGAGGATGACTTGGAAGTCGCATTGGGCGAGGTTCAAACCAACCGGGATACGGTCGCAGAGCTTGAACAGGCTTTGGAGGACGCGGGCGGTAGCGATCCGGATATCGAAGCGCAGCTAGAAGAAGCCCAAGCCGAATTGGACGCTTCGATTGATGAAGCCCAGACTTTGAATGACGAGAGACAGGCAGCCATTGAATACAACGAAGCTGTTGAAGAGGTGGAAGAGCTGACAGAACTTGTTGAAGAGCAAGATCTGGCTGAACGTGAGGCCCTGGAAGCCGCTGCCAACAAGCCTGTCACCGATGCAGTTGAGGAACAGGTCAAAGCCCTGCTGGGACTGTGACCTGAGGCTTCCCGGCCATCGCCAGCCTCCACACTTCAGGATGAACTGAAAGCTGGAGCGTCGATAAGCCTTTCGGATACTAAGCTGGCAGGTCGACCCAGTCGGCCTGCTAGGCGCAAACTCTTGATGATTGCGATGCACAACAAGAAAATCCCGCCCCGAGTTGGAGCGGGATTTATGTTACAATTCCGATGTTTAGGACGATAATCGAGAATTGTCGGGGGGGTCAACTGATTTGTCTTCAGACGTTCTGGTGAGCCTCGGATAGCCGCTTGTTTTTTATGATCTCTGTCAGTGCGTTTTCAATAGGAGGGAAGCGACTATTGCTCGAATTCATCGTGGTTTGCAGGCGCTCTTCAGCAGATTCGCTAGAGGTCCGCATCGCAATTTCAGTGCTGCGATCTTCAGTCATAAAGGCAGGCTTGACCATTTTGTTCCCCTTGTTTTCGTCAAACGATATACGTCTCGTTCGATCCAACTTGGTCAGTATGCCTAAAGTTGTTTGAACCCACTGCGAATACACTGTTCACGTTCGGTTAATGTTGTTTACGAAATAAGAACAAACGATTTGTCCGGTCGTGCGCCTCTTCAATTACCTCATTCCAACTTGACGGTTTGAAAGGTCGTTAGCTGAGTCTGTCGTGCCACCGAACCATCGCGTCATAGTGGTAGACTTCAGCGGTAAGCCAGTCTCCGCCTATTGTATTGGCCAAATCCCGACGGGGATCATAAATGGAAAACGCAGTTAAAGGAGGCAAAAGGATGAAAACGGCTTTTGCAATCACAGCGACGGTGTTCGTAATGCAAACCGGGCCGGTTGCGAGTGCGAGTTTTGACGTCCAGTCTCTTGATCTTAGAAAGACTGTTGGGTCGCACAATGCTATGCAGCCTGTTCTAGTGAAATCAAAAGCAGGACATTGCCCACCGGGCTTGGCCAAAAAAGCAGTTCCGTGCGTCCCCCCCGGACAAGTCAAACGATACCGAGCTGGGGATTACATCTACGATGGCTATGTGCGCATCAACAATCCCTACAGATATGGTCTGAAAAGAAACGGATACTATGTGCGGGCCGGAAACTATGTCTACGAGGTAGATCGACGAACGAACGAAGTTCTGAACCTGATCGGTGCAATAGCGGATATTCTCAACTGACTGCCATTTGGCGAAAAAACTAGGGGGAATTTTCTGGTCCGTTGGCCGATACGCGCGGCCTTTTCCTGTCGTTGGCCAACAACCTAAATCGCTGCAATGCGACCCGCCAAAACTGACATTCGTTACACCCGCAAGATTGTGGAGTAAGTTAGGTTGCGGGCGCGGGCTAAGCCGTCCTTCCATGTCTGGTAGAGAGCGATTTTGTCGCGCTTTATTGCCAGCGATTAAACTGAGGAAAAGCGCACAAGCGGGCACTACTTGCAGTCGCCGACATGCAGGCAAAGACGTCGCGATCATTCTGCAAAGACAGTACTTTTTCTGATCCGTTGCATTCCATGACGCGTAATCACTCAATGAATGACTTGGGTGGGGTGTACGGATTTGCAAGTCGTCTGGTTCAAGCGAGATCTACGTGTTTTGGATCATGCGGCTTTGGCACATGCAGCCAGGGTTGGCCCCGTATTGCCGCTCTATGTTGTTGAACCTGAACTGTGGCTGCAGCCTGATGCCTCAGAACGGCAATGGAGTTTTGTTTCTGAAACACTTGTGGAATTGCGGGAGGCAACTGCTCAATTAGGTCAGCCACTGGTTGTTCGTATCGGGACGGCGATTGAGACACTTACGGAACTGAAAAAACAAGGTTTTCTGGAGGCCTTATGGTCTCACGAGGAGACGGGCAACGATTGGACCTATCGGAGGGATCGAGATGTCGCGGCTTGGTGTCGCGACGCAGGTGTCCCTTGGCATGAGATTCAGAACCACGGTGTTATCCGCCGACTGAAGTCGCGAGACGGCTGGGCGAACCATTGGGATGCGCAGATGTCGCAACCTACAGAAAAAGCACCGCAGCTTGCACCATTGCCAATAGAGCTTGGCGCGCTCCCATGCAGCAAAGATCTTGGCCTTGCAGGGGCCGTATGTACGGGTCGGCAGAAAGGTGGGCGTCAAGTGGGGCTGGGGCTTTTGAACAGCTTTCTGAACAAAAGGAGCATTGACTACCAACGTGCAATGTCCAGCCCCTTGAGTGGTGCGACGGCATGTTCGCGGCTGTCTCCCTACATTGCATGGGGCGCGATCTCCGTTCGCGAAATTGCGCAACAGACAGAAAATGCGCGGCGCACGCTTCCCGTGGGCGCAGGGAAATGGCAGAAATCGATGCGATCCTTTTCAGCGCGTTTGCACTGGCATTGTCATTTCATTCAAAAGCTGGAGGACGAACCGCAAATAGAGTTCGAAAACCTTCACCCGCTCTATGATGGCTTACGCCCCAAGGAACCGGACGCGGCGCTTTTGCAAGCCTGGTCAACAGGTGAGACAGGGTATCCTTTCTTGGACGCCTGCATGCGATCTCTGCGCGCGACAGGTTGGTTGAATTTCCGCATGCGAGCCATGGTGATGGCAGTTGCGAGCTATCATTTGTGGCTGCATTGGCGTTCACCGGGCCTGCACCTGGCCAGAATGTTCACCGACTATGAGCCCGGTATCCATTGGAGTCAGGTCCAGATGCAATCTGGCACAACCGGCATCAACACCATCCGTATTTACAACCCCGTCAAACAAGGCCTGGATCAGGATCCGAACGGCATATTCATTCGTCGGTGGGTGCCGGAACTTGCAGAAATACCGGATGCACATCTGCATGACCCATGGAACGCGGACAATGCAGACGCGGTGCTTGACCGAGAATACCCTATGCGCGTCTTTGACCATCTGGCGGCGGCAAAGGCTGCGCGAGAAAAGGTTTGGGCGGTGAGGCGCGGGCCCGAATTTCGCGATCGAGCGCACGCAATCGCCACCAAACACGCAAGCCGAAAGGCTGAACGCTCTCGTAAAAGAAAATCCAGAACACCGCGGAATGCGGCTCAACTTGACCTACCGTTCGGAGACCTCACGTGAAAATGCGCAAGAAGGCGGATTTGCCGCAAAAGATCTGTCCGGTCTGCCAACGTCCCTTCGTGTGGCGCAAGAAATGGGAGAAGGTCTGGGATGACGTTAAATACTGCTCGAAACGCTGCAAGGCTGCTGCATGACTTTGGAGGTTCCTGTAGTGGGTAAGGCTTTTGAACAGCTGCAGTTCGAACCTACGCGCGCCGCAGGCATGAAGCGTCTGGAGCAATTTGTGCCCCGCGCTGGACGCGACTATGCGCAAAGCCGAAATTATGACTTTGGCCCCGACCGACGCGGCAATGTATCTACTCTCTCACCCTGGCTGCGACACCGATTGATAACTGAGGAAGAGGTTCTGTCAGGCGTTCTGTCCGCACATGGTGAAAAGGTTGCCGACAAGTTCATTCACGAAGTGTTTTGGCGCACGTATTTCAAAGGCTGGTTGGAGCAACGGCCAAGTGTTTGGTTTAGCTACCAAAGAAACTTGGTGGCACAATTGGAGCGTTTGGAAAACGATGCAACATTGAATGCGGCGTATAGGGATGCTGTGTCAGGCCGTACTGGTATCGAGTGTTTTGATTTCTGGATGCGCGAGTTAAACGCGACGGGGTATCTTCATAACCACGTGAGGATGTGGGTGGCCTCCATTTGGATTTTCACGCTCAGACTCCCTTGGGAACTGGGCGCAGACGTCTTCATGCGTCACCTCGTCGACGGCGATCCGGCATCAAATACACTAAGTTGGCGTTGGGTGGCGGGTCTACACACAAAGGGAAAAACCTATCTCGCGCGCGCCGACAATATCGCGAAATACACCGATGGACGGTTTCAGCCCCAAGGCTTGGCCAACGTCGCTGAGCCGCTGCTTGAAGCAACAGATCATCCGCGCATCGAAATCCGCCCGCAGTCAGAAAAACCCCTCTCAAAGCCATATCTGTTGCTGATGACAGAGGAAGACATGTCTGCTGCAGATATCAAATCATTGCGCCCCGTGGCTGCGGTCGGCCTGCTGGCCACACATGGTCGTTCGCGGGGCAAGGTAGGAGACTTGCCATCAGCTTTTGTCAAACACGCAATGAACAGCGCACTTTTGCCGTTTGGAGAGATTGAACAAGCCAAGGATGATTGGTCCGAGCCTCTGATCAAGGCCGCCCAAACAAACAATGTTGATACGATTGTCACACCCTATTGTCCTATCGGTCCGACACGAGTGCGCTTGGACCGTGCCGAACCAAAGCTGATCGAGGCGGGCATTCATCTGCATCGTCTGATGCGCCCTTACGATGCGCATGCGTGGCCGTACGCCAAAGCAGGGTTTTTTGGCTTCAAGAAGAAGATCCCGTCCATATTGCTGGCCCTGAATCTGACCTCTTAGCCGTGTAAACCAAACCGGGAAAACGCCGTGACATACGCCGCAATTGTGCTTCCAAATCAAATTTTTGCAGAACACCCCGCATTTGAGATGCCGCTGCAAAAGGTGATCTTGTTTGAAGATCCGTTGTTCTTCGGAGACCCACAGTATCCCGCCAAAATGCACAAGCAGAAGCTCTGGCTCCATAGGGCGAGCATGGCCAGGTATCGCCAAGAGCTCGAGATCAAGGGTTTTGATGTGGACCTCTTCGAGTATGAGCCCTCGACCAAAGCGTGCCTGCATTTGTTCGAGCGGCTTTCTCTGGATCAGATTTCTCGGGTCGTGATGGCTGATCCCGTCGATTCAGCCGTTGAAAAGCGTTTGAGTGAGGCATCGCAAGCAACAGGAATTGCGATCGAATTCCTTCCTTCGCCCGGCTTTCTGAACACACGTGCCAGCAATCAGGCCTGGTCTGCCGGACGCAAACGTTGGTTTATGGCGGAATACTACAAAAGCCAGCGACGCCGATTGAACATTTTGCTTGAGAACGATCAGCCCTTGGGCGGCCAATGGAGTTTCGACGAAGACAATCGCAAAAAGGTTCCAAAAGCCCTGCTACAAAGCTTGCCTTGGATTGACTGGCCGCAGCACGACAGTGTGGACCAAGCGGCGAAAGACAATGTTCTGTCTGAATTTCCCGACGCGCGCGGACATCTCGATACCCTTTATTATCCAACTTCGCACGCGGCTGCACTGGCGTGGCTTCACCAGTTTTTGGAACGGCGTTTCGACCGGTTCGGTGACTTTGAGGATGCGATTGTTGAGGGCGAAAGCTGGCTTTGGCATGCTGTCCTCACACCTGCATTGAACATTGGCTTGATCACGCCACAGCAAGTCATTGACGCAACTCTGGACCATGCCCAGCGTAAGAATACGCCCCTCAACTCTGTAGAGGGGTTTATCCGTCAGATCATAGGGTGGAGAGAGTTCATGCGCGCCACCTATGAGGACTTGGGCGTGCGTATGCGCACAACTAATCATTGGCGTCACAACCGACCAATGCCTTCCTCTTTCTATGACGGCACAACAGGGATAGACCCGATTGACGATACGATCAGGCGGATCCTGCAGACTAGCTACTGTCACCACATCGAAAGGCTGATGGTCCTCGGCGGGTTTATGTTCTTGTGTGAAATCAAACCAGACGACGTCTATCGGTGGTTCATGGAAATGTTCGTGGACAGCTACGATTGGGTCATGGTTCCAAATGTCTACGCAATGAGTCAAAACGCGGATGGCGGGCTGATCACGACCAAGCCTTATTTTTCCGGATCAAACTACATTCGGAAGATGAGCCATTGGGGCAAAGGCGAATGGGCCGAGACTTGGGACGGCTTGTATTGGCGCTTCATTTTCAAACACAAAGACACGCTTTCAAAAAATCCGCGTTGGGCCATGATGTGTCGTACAGGCGATAGGATGCCGCTGGAAACAAAAGAGAAGCATCTGGAAAAAGCCAACTCTTTTCTGGCCGAATTGAACTGAGTGCAACTACGGTTCCGCTTAATGAGGGGTAGGGAAGTTTACGCCCATTGCGTGTCACGATTAGTGTCGCTTTGCCTATGAGGTGGCATAGTCGGTTACCGCTGCTCGGCAACCAACTTGCCAGATTATGGACAGGCAAGCGGAAAAAGCTTCTGCAAACCGCGTGTTACCAGCTAGCTCACCATAATACTGGCTTTGCTCGATCCACAATCTCGGATTGGCCTTGGAGGCCCGAGCGGTGTTTTGCAAATGCTCCCATTGGGGGTCGTTTGGCGCAATTTCCGAGCCGTCTTCGCGAACGCCTGCGCACATCCGGCACCAGAACGCTTCGGCCAGTGCCAAACCAGTCAGAGATCGGCCTGAGGCAAGGGCATCGCGCAACGACGGCAGCAAGAACCCCGGATGTCGTGAAGACCCATCAAATGCCACGCGACGTGTCGTGTCGCGGATGGTGCTGTTTGCAAATCGCTTTTCAACCAATCCAAGATATTCAATTGCCGTGGTGCCTGGAACGGCTTCGACATAGGGCAAGATCTCTTCTGTCTGAACCTTCTTGAAAAACGCAACGATGTCCGGATCCTGCATGCAGTCTGAAATCGTCGGTACGTTCAGAATTTCCCCAATATTGGCAAGCAGCTGGTGACCTCCGTTCAGAATGCGCAGTTTCATCATTTCATATCCGTGAACATCGTGGGTCATCGTGACCCCAGCTTGTTCAAGGGGCGGCCGCCCAGCACAGAAATCATCTTCGACGACCCATTGCCGAAAATTCTCATGCGAGACCGGAGCGCGATCGTCGATTCCAAGCGCCCGACATTGCGAAATGACCTGCTCAGTCGTTGCGGGCACGATGCAATCCACCATCGAGTTCGGGAATGCGCCCTTTTGGGCGATCCAGTCGGCCAGCTCCGTGTCGACCAGACGCGCCAAACCAACAATGCAGGTTTTTAGTATTGCGCCGTTGCCCTGAAGATTGTCGCAGCTCAGCGCGGTAAACGGTTCCAAACCATTCTCACGCCTTTGCCTGTATGCCTCGACCATCGCACCGAATACTGTGCGTGGCTCGTGCGGGTTCTTCGCGTCGTACCTTATGTCTTCATGATCCAAGTTGAACACGCCGGTGTTGGCATCCAGAAAGTAGCCGCCCTCGGTTACGGTCAGGGAAACAATTCGGATAGACGGATCCGCCATCCGGCGGATGAGTGCTGCGTTACCTGCCTCAATTGGCAGATAGTCGATCATCGGGCCTATGACCTCTGCCGATATTCCTTGTGGATCCAACTCGATCAACGTGGTCAGGCAATCCTGCGCCAACAGCCTCTCACGCATCTCAGCGTCATAGCTGCGTACTCCGGCTCCGATAATACCCCAATCGTAGGCTTGGCCCTGCTGCAAGAGCTGGTGGATGTACCAAGCCTGATGGGCGCGGTGGAAATTTCCAAGGCCGATATGAACTATGCCCGGCGTCAGCTCTGAACGCTGATAGCTAGGGGTGCTGACAGTCGCTGGCAGGTCTGCAAGCCTGTCTTGCCGCAGCTGAATCAGAGGGTTTGAGTGTGCCACTGGGTTCATCAGCTCATCCAATTTCCACCGTCGACATTGTAGGTTTGTGCAACGATGTATTTTGCCTCGTCCGAGGCGAGAAACACTGCCATGCCTGTCAAGTCTTCGGCCCGGCCCATGCGGCCATAGGGAACGGCAGCGGCCACTTCGCGTTTCTTCTGTCCCGGCGGTTTGCCTTCGTGTTTGGCAAAGAACGCATCGACGCCGTCCCAGTGTTCGCCATCCACCACACCTGGCGCGATCGCGTTCACGTTGATCCCGTGCGAGATCAGGTTCAGGCCCGCAGATTGGGTCAGGGAAATGATCGCGGCCTTGCTGGCACAATAAACGGCGACCAGCGGTTCACCGCGCCGCCCGGCTTGAGACGCCATATTGATGATCCGGCCTTTGGTGCAATGCGCAATCATATGGCGCGCGACGGCTTGCATGGTGAATAGGGCACCCGCGACGTTGATGTCAAAGACACGCTCATAGTCGGCGCGCTCAATCTCGACAATCGGGGCAGCGGTGAAGATCGCTGCATTGTTGATCAATATGTCGATCGGGCCGAAATGCGATGCCGTGCGGGTGATGGCGTCGTCGATACTCTGCTGGTTTGTCACGTTCATTTCGACGGCCATGGCGGACGCGCCGATCTCGGCTGCGGCCCGTTGGGCGCGTTCGATGTTGATATCCGCGATGGCAACACGTGCGCCTTCCGCGACATAGGATTTGGCAAAGGCCAGCCCGATGCCGCGCGCGGCACCGGTGATCAGAGCGATTTTGCCATTCAGACGGGTCATTCGATCCGCAGTCCTTTTTCATCGAAACGGTGGATGACGTCGGCCCGTGGCGTCAGGTGAATACGATCCCCGTGACGGAACCCAACCTCGCCATCGGCGCGAACCGTGATCGTCTCGGCCAATCCGGTGTCGTGGACATGGAAGAAGGTGTCTGAACCCAAATGCTCCGAGACGCTGACAACCCCGGACCATTCGCCTTCAGTTTCCGAAACAGTAATATGTTCCGGGCGGATGCCGATGGTTTTCGCGCCATGTTTCGCGGCCTCTTCACCCTCGATGAAGTTCATCTTGGGGGAGCCGATGAAGCCCGCGACAAACAGGTTTCGAGGTGTGCGATACAGCTCCAGCGGGCTGCCGACCTGTTCGATCACTCCGGCCTGAAGGACGACGATCTTGTCAGCCATGGTCATGGCTTCGACCTGATCGTGGGTCACATAGATCATAGTGGTCGCCAGGCGTTCGTGCAGCTCGCTGATCTCTAACCGCATGCCAACGCGTAGCGCCGCGTCGAGGTTCGACAGCGGCTCATCAAACAGAAACGCCGCTGGTTCGCGCACAATAGCGCGCCCGATGGCGACCCGCTGACGTTGGCCGCCAGACAGCTGGCCTGGGCGGCGGTCCAGATAGTCGGTCAGGTTCAGGACGCTGGCCGCACCTTCGACTCGCTTGTCGATCTCGGCCTGATCCAGCTTCGCCATCCGAAGGGGAAAGGCGATGTTCTTGCGCACGGTCATATGGGGGTAGAGCGCATAGGACTGGAACACCATCGCCAGCCCTCGTTTCGCGGGGGGCACATCGGTGGCGTCCGCGCCGTCGATGTCTATGGAGCCCGAGGTGATATCCTCCAACCCTGCGATCAGGCGCAACAGCGTGGACTTACCGCATCCCGAGGGGCCGACGAAGACGGTGAACTCGCCATCTTCGATGGTCAGGTCCAGCGGTGGAATGACCTGTACGTCGCCAAAGCTTTTGGTCACGGACTTGAGTTGAATACGTCCCATGTGTCGTGTTCCTTATTTCACAGCGCCGAAGGTCAGGCCGCGGACAAGTTGTTTCTGGCTGAACCAGCCGAGGATCAGGATTGGCGCAATCGCCATGGTCGAGGCCGCGCTGAGCTTGGCAAAGAACAGGCCTTCGGGGCTGGAATAGCTGGCGATGAACGCTGTTAGCGGTGCCGCGTCGACGGCAGTGAGGTTGAGGGTCCAGAACGCCTCGTTCCAAGCCAGAATGAAGTTCAGCAGCACGGTCGAAGCGATGCCGGGGATGGCCATTGGCGTCAGGACGTAGAGGATTTCTTCTTTCAATGTCGCCCCGTCCATCCGTGCAGCTTCCAGAATTTCACCCGGAATTTCGCGGAAATAGGTGTACAGCATCCAGACGATGATCGGCAGGTTGATGAGCATCAGGACGACGACCAGCCCTCCGCGCGTATCCAGCAGGCCCAACCGAATGAACAGCAGGTAGATTGGGTAGAGAACGCCGACCGCAGGCAACATCTTGGTCGACAGCATCCAAAGCAGAATGTCCTTGGTGCGCTTGGACGGAACGAAGGCCATCGCCCATGCGGCGGGGACGGCGATGATGACGCCCAGAATGGTCGAGCCCCCGGCTATGATGACCGAATTCCATAGGAACCGCATATAGTCGGACCGTTCCTGCACGATGGCGTAGTTTTCCAGCGTCCAGTTGAAGTTCAGGAACAACGGTGGGCTGGCGATCGCCTGTGCCTCAGTCTTGAAGCTGGTCAGGATGGTCCAGAGTATCGGGAAAAAGATCAGCAAACCAACGGCCCAAGCGAGGGCGGTATTCAGCGATTTGCGGCGGGTTGTGACAGCGCGGGCCATGATCTTACCTCCTCACGCGTCCAGATTCTTGCCGACGATGCGCATCAGGAAGATCGCAACGATGTTGGCTAAGATGATTGCGTAGACACCTCCGGCTGATCCGAGGCCAACATTCTGGCTCTCCAGTACGCGCTGGAAGATCAGGTAGGTGAGTGTACGGGTGCCGAATGCGCCGCCGGTGGTCACGAAGATCTCGGCGAAGATCGACAAAAGGAAGATTGTCTGGATCAGGATCACGATGGTGATCGCGCGGCTCAGATGCGGCAGGATGATGTGGTAGAACCGTTTCAGGACCGGCGCACCATCCATCTCAGCCGCTTCCAACTGCTCACTGTCCAGCGATTGGATCGCGGTCAACAGGATCAGCGTCGCAAAGGGCAGCCACTGCCAAGAAACGATCATAATGATCGAGGTCATCGACGCCTCAGAAAGCCACGAGATCGGCTCAGCCCCAAAAAAGCGCCACAGATGGGCCAACAGGCCGTTCACCGGATCCATGAACATGTTCTTCCAGACCAGCGCAGACACGGTCGGCATAACGAAGAAGGGCGCGATCACGAGAATACGGACAACCCCTTGGCCCCACATCGGCTGGTCCAGAAGCATCGCCAGAAGGATGCCCAGGATAACGGTGATGACCAGAACCCCTCCGACGATCACAAGCGTTGCTTGAACCGCGGGCCAGAAGGAGCTGGATGATACGAACCGGACGTAGTTGTCGAAGCCGACCCAGCCCAGATCCCCACCGCGCAGGGGCAGGTATTTCTTGAAGGAAAAATACAGCGTCATCGTCAGGGGCACGAGCATCCAGCCAAGCAGCAGGACCACTGCGGGTGCCATCATCAGGCGCGCGACGGATCGGGAGTGTTGAGTAGCCATTACGCAAACCCTCTCTGTTCAGGCGTAGCTTAGCCTGCGAGAAAAATGTGGGTTGTGGAAGGGGTGAGCGGGGGGCAGTTCTCTGCCCGCCCGCGTGGGAGGATGCCTCAGTACCCTGCGGCTTCCATTTCTTCGGCGGTGAAGGCCTGCGCTTTAGCCAGCGCCTCATCCACCGTTTGCTGTCCGGCATAGACTGCTGAGAATTCCTGGCTCACCTGAGTGGCAATGCCAGCAAATTCAGGGATCGCGACAAACTGGATGCCGGTATAGGGCGTAGGTTGTGCGCAGCAGTTCTGCGGATCAGCCGCAAGGATCGATTCCAGCGTCATTTTCGCGAACGGAACATCCACGTAGTTCGGATTCTCGTATAGCGAGGTTCGCGCGCCCGGCGGGACGTTGGCCCAGCCTTCGTTTTCAGCCACCAACTCGATGTAGTCCTTTGAGGTCGCCCATTCGATGAACTGCTTAGCGGCGTCTTCCTGTTGTGTACCTGCAGGGATCGCCAAAGCCCACGCCCACAGCCAGTTGGCGCGCTTGTCCACGCCTTCCGAATTCGGAGCCAGAGCAAAGCCGACCTTGTCCGCAACAGTCGAGTCATCGGGATTGGTCACAAAGGACGCGGCAACGGTGGCGTCGATCCACATGCCGCATTTGCCTTGCTGGAACAGAGACAGGTTCTCGTTAAACCCGTTGGTCGCATAGCCTGCCGGACCGGATTCATTCATCATGTCGACGAAGAAGGTCAGAGCTTCTTTCCACTCGGGCTGATCGAACTGGGGCTTCCAGTTTTCATCAAACCAGCGCGCGCCGAATGAGTTTCCGGTCACAGTGATAAAGGCACCGCCTTCACCCCAACCGGCCTTTCCGCGCAGGCAGATCCCGTTGATGTCATTGTCTCGGTCGGTCATGGCCGCTGCCGCTTCGCGGATGAACTGCCATGTGGGGGCTTCGGGCATTTCCAGACCAGCCTGTTCCATCAGGTCGGTGCGGTACATGATCATCGAGCTTTCGCCATAGAACGGAGCAGCGTATAGCGTGCCTTCGTGGCTCAGACCGCCAGCCATCGCAGGCAGAAGATCGTCGACGTCATATTCAGCTGACATCCCGTCCAGCGGAACCAACCAGCCATTTGCGCCCCAAATCGGGGTCTCGTACATACCAATGGTCATGATGTCGAACTGACCACCTTTGGTGGTGATGTCAGTCGTCACGCGCTGGCGCAGTACGTTTTCTTCCAGCGTCACCCACTCGACGTCGATACCCGTCGCTTCGGTGAATTTGTCGGTATAGCCCTGCATCCGGATCATGTCGCCGTTGTTTACTGTGGCGATCGTGATGGATTGTGCGTGGGCCGCGGCCGTCGCGACGAACGTCAAAGCTGTCGCCGCACGAAGTGCGTGTTTCAAGTACATCCCTGTCCTCCCTGAGCTTGGATGCTGTGCAGAAAGACTAGTTCAAGATTTGTCGCGGCGTCAATAAAAACTTTACGCGCGTTAATTTTTGACGTTATGCGGATTCCCTGAGAACCAATCGGGCCGGGAAGAGGGTTTCTGTCCGCTTCTCAAATTTCCCTCCGTTTTCAATGAGTTCGAAAAGCGTTTCGACACTTCGGGCCGCCACGTTGTCATAATCATGCGCCGCGGTTGTCAGGGAGGGGCATGTGAATTTCGCAAAAGGATGGTCGTCGTTTGAGGCCACTCGCAGCGCACAATCCTCTTTCCGCCCGACGCGAATCCCCTGCTCAAAACAGGCCGCCAGAAAGCCGATCGCCAATCGGTCATTGCTGCACAAAACCGAATCCGTGCGTAACTTGCGTTCATCCAAAACCTTGAGCGCACCTTGTCGACCAATCTCCTCAAAGGCCCAGCCCGTGCCTTCGATTTTGATCACATGCGGCTCAAAGCCCAGGCGCTCCATCACCTCGACATAGGCCTTCCGTCGCTTGTTGGCATTGGGGTTTGCAGGTGTCCGCATTTCGAAGAACGAGGGCGGCTCGCCCGTGCGGGTCATGTATTCCACGGTCTGAGACACAAAGCTGAAATTGTCTGACCCGATAAACGCCGCGCCCAAACCGTCGAGGTTACTGTCGAACAGAACCGTCGGCACACTGGCGCAGAATTTCTCGATCGCTGACTTGTCAGAGATACGCCCCAAAGGCGCCAACAAGACACCCGCAGGTTTCAGGGATTGCAAACCGTCCAGAATTTCGTTTTCCAGCTTTTGTTCCCCGTGAGCGCTGAAAAGGAAAGGCCGATACCCGGCTGCGATACAGCTCTGTTCGAGATACCGAGCGATTTCGGCAAAGAACGGATCAGCCAGATAGGGCACGACGATGCCGATATTCTTGGTCAGCTTCCGGTTCTGGTTCACTGCATAGATATTCGGGCGATAGTCAAACCGCTCCAGCGCCTCTTCGATGCGCGCCCTCGTCGTTGGGCGAACGCTATCGGGGTCGTGGAAGTATTTGGACACCGTGGGCCGCGATATTCCGCTGAGCGCCGCGAACTCTTCCATATTCTTGATTTTGGTCATGCCAGTCTGCCTGCGGATCACAGCCGCTTTGATCTTATCTTACTTTTACATATTCTTTGCGCGCGCTAAAAAGATCAATAGCCAGGCAAGTTCTGTTTGTTTCCGTGGGCACAGGGTTTGAATGTATCTCGTGATTGATACCAGGACATCGGCGGTCAAGCTTGTTTGATCGAATTTTCGCGACGTCCTCAATGGGGACTACAACGTCTCCGCAACACCCCGGCTGGTCAGAGCAGCACCCAAACCTTTGGTGGAAGGCGACGCTTGATGAGTTGAACCAGCTTTCAGGGCCAATCGCACTATCAGTGCGATCGAATGACCATGTTTCAGTCATTTTCTTTGGGCACGTGGGTCGGTTTTCTACCATCGTAGATAAACGCGTTTCAAACGCATTCGATCTGCTCGCATGTTTGCAGGAATTGGAACTCAGGGCTTTTGCAACGCAGGCAACCGGCATAACGTTCCTTTTTTTGATGAAATTGGCGACGAGTTGCAGATCTACGTGACGGAGAACCGAATTGAATTTCGGCAGCGAGCCCAAAGCAGATAACTTGAACGTCAGGGTCTTTGAAGATTTGCACTCGATTTTGCGACTTGCGATTTCGATGTGCCCTGCTAGCAATAAACTATGAAAAAGTGGATAATCTCAAATATTAGTTTTAGTTGCAGTATCGTCATTTATGGCGGATCAGAAGTTTCACCAGTTTATGTACGATGATATTTGTTTGGACAAGGGTGGTAGGCGAAATCCGGGCGACTTTCCGATCTGCGTAGTTGAATAGCTCAACGACAGCTAAGTCCGCATAGCTGACAACTGTCCAAAAGGCTCCACTCTTTCTATTGAGACGGAACGGCTTGCCGTTTGGGCCAATATTGCGCGATGGACTGTTCTGATATGTCCCAGAAATCTCGCATCGAAGAGTGCGGCTGAAAAGCTGGTCAGAGGTGTCAAACGAAAGACACCCAAGCAGTACTTAGCTGAGGAGGAAATCAGGACTATATTTCGACCGACCTCGGTGGACAGACAAGTACTGCCACCCTGTGCTGCTGCTATGTCGCAGAAAGCCTTTATTCCTTCTGATCGAAAGAGTTTTGCGAAGCTGGGAAGAACCGTATGGCGGGTGACACGGTCAATGAGGCTATCACGTCGGAAGTCAACGAGCGGCTATCCGAAGTTCCGGCCCAGATGCGCGGCGTATGCCGCTTTTGCAATGGGCCTTTGAAGCAGGCAGAGCGTCCGAGCCTGCCTGCTTCTCTGCGTATTCAAGCGCGACTATGCGTCGGAGCGCAGTATGACGGGCGTGATCCGCGTGCCTTCGCCCTGAACATAGGCCATCTGAATGATCAACTCGGCCAGAGGTTCCAGATACCGCGCACTCAGCATCGCTCCGCTATCTACCGGGTCGTAGTTGATTGCACGCACCAGCTCGGCCACCGTTTCTTTTGCCCCAGCGTCATCCCCGGCAAGGAATACTTGAGGGCGGATGCCGCCATAGGTCGGATCCGAGTCAACGACATCCGCGAAGATCGCGTTGAAGGCTTTGACGACCGGGACGCCCGGCAGCTTCGCTTGGCAGACCTCGCCTGCGGACGTGGAATGCCCCAGGGTCAGAGCCATGTAGTCATCGGTCAGAGGGTTAGTGCAGTCGACCACCACCTTGCCTTCCAGTGATCCCAAAGCTTCCAATGTATCATCCAACGCCGTGAACGGTACGGCGATGAACACAACCTCGGCGTGTTGAACTAGAGCGGCTGCAAGGCCGCCTTTAATACCATGCCGATCCGCGGCCTCGACCCCACGTCCGGTATCTCGCGAACCGATATGAACCACATGATCCGTTGCAGAAAACCGGCGCGCAAGCGCGTTGGCGACATTGCCGGTTCCGACGATAAGCAAATTTCTTGAGTTGGGCACGACGACGTTCTTCCCCTTGATAATGTTGCGATTCCGAGGATAGTGGAATCGGTATCATGATGATAATTGTTTTTTGCGCTCTCTTTCAGATTGCAGCGCTTCAGGCGGGCGATTGGTGTGTTTCAGTCGTGTCGCAAGTGCCCGTTGGTAGGGTGAATGGTGAAACAACACGATGGCAATTGATCTCGACGATTGGCTGCGCGCGCTTGGAATGGAGCGCTACGTCACGGCGTTTCATGACCATGATGTGGATGGTAGCCTGCTGCCGACGATCACTGCAGAAGACCTCAGGGATATGGGGATCGCATCGGTTGGCCATCGCCGTCAGTTGTTAAATGCGATTGCCTTGCTGCGCAGCGGGCAGGCATCGGACTTGGCAAACGGACCTTTTGCGGAAAAGGCGGATCGCAGCCATTCTGTCGCGCCGCAACAGCGGCGGCAGCTGTCAGTGGTGTTCACGGATCTTGTCGGCTCGACCCAATTGTCCGAACAACTGGATGCAGAAGAGCTTTCGACCCTGTTGACCAGCTACAAAAGCGCCGTGACCGAGATCGTCGAGGAATATGGCGGCTTTGTCGCGCAATATCTGGGCGATGGCGTTCTGGCCTATTTCGGCTGGCCGCAGGCCTATGATCATGACGCCGAGCGTGCGGTCCGATCAGGGCTGAGCATCGCCGACTCGATGCATTTTCTGGGCCGGCCACATGGGGTTAAGCTGAATTGCCGCATTGGCATCGCAACAGGCAATGTCGTTGTTGGGGACCTGATCCGCAACTCATACATCGAAGAAGATCAGGCCGTTGGGCGCGCGCCCAACCTGGCCGCGCGAATTCAGTTGATGGCAAAACCGGGCACCTTGGCGATTTCGGATGAAACCAAGAAGATTGTTGAAGGCAAATTCGATCTGACCGATCTGGGAAATCACAAATTGAAAGGCTTCCGCGGCGAGGTACGTATCTGGCGCGTCGAAGGCGCAACGGACGGCCCCACCCCCGATTTCAAGCGTCGGTCAAAAGAAAAGCTGCCGATCATCAATCGCAAGGTTGAACTGGCCCAGTTGGACAGTGCCTGGGAGCGGGTCGAGCAGGGCGTACCGCGGTCGACGCTCATTTCTGGTGAGCCGGGGATCGGAAAGTCCCGACTGGTGGAAGAGTTCGTATCGCATGTGCTTGAGGCAGAGGGCGACGTTCTGCGCTTTCAATGCTCGCCGTTTCATACCAATGACGCCTTATATCCGGTACTGAACCAGATCTGGTCTATGGTTTTGGGCGGGGGGCAGCTTTCGGCAGGGGACACGGCCCAGCGGCTGGAACAGATTTTTTCGGCTACAACCCTGGACCCGGGCAAGACAGCTTCATTGGCGGATGCCTTGATGCAGTTTCGCGAACACGCGCGCGACACCACGCTGCCGCTTGATGCGCTGGGCCGGAAAGAGATGACGTTTCAGGCGCTGATTGCCCTGTTCGAATGGTATGTGCGCGACAAGAAAGTGCTGGTTGTCTTCGAGGACCTTCACTGGATCGACCCGACCACCAAAGAGCTATTGGGACGGCTGCTTGAGACGTTCAAAGATGAGCAGGTCATGCTGCTGCTGACCTGCAGGCCCGCGTTTCAAACCGCGTGGGAGGTCAATACGCGCATCGAACTGACCCGGCTGTCCAACGAGGAAATCGGTGAGATTGCGGCACATGTCTACGATCTGAAACCGGTGCCGATGCCGGTGCTGGAATTGATCGCGGATCGGTCCGACGGGGTGCCGCTTTTTGCCGAGGAGCTTTCCAAGTCGTTCATTGAAACCGGGGTCTTTGACCGAACCGATGGGGGCGGCACCTCGATTGATGAGACGGCGGTACCGACCACGCTGAACGAGTTGTTGGTCGCCCGCCTTGATCGTCACCCCGAATCCCGCCGGATACTGCAGACGGCTGCGGCCATTGGTCGGGATTTTTCCTTCGACGTTCTGTCTGCCGTGATTGATGAATCCGATCATGCGCTGTCGGCTCATTTAAACACGTTGGTATCGGCGCAGATTATTGTTCCCGCCCCGGCTGCGGCTCGCAGATACTCATTCCGTCACGCCCTGATGCGCGATGCAGCGTATGAGACCATGCTGCGATCCGTGCGTGCAATGGTGCATGCGCGTATTGCGGCTGTACTTGGTGCGCGGTTTCGCAAAATCACGCCCGCCCATGTTCTGGGCAGCCATTGGGGTTTGTCCGCCAACCATGCGGAAGCAACACGGTGCTTCCAGCAGGCGGCGGAGCAGGCAAGTTCGCGCTATGCAAATACAGAGGCCACGGCCTATTTCAAATCCGCGTTGAACCATCTGGAACAGGTCACCCTTTCGGACGGGTTGCACCCTGGCACTCTGCCCGAGCGTGCCGATCTGTTGGAACAGCTTGGCACCGTCTTGACCTTGGTTCACGACCTTGACGGCGCGGTTGCGGCTTATCGTGAGGCCGTAGGGTTGGTTCAAGACAACCCGCGGAAAACGGCTCGGTTACACCGTCTGACCGGCAATGCCTTGCAACAGGATCGCGCGGGATCACTGGCCGAACTTGCCGCCGCCGAGGCTGCTCTGGATCAAACCGCGTGGCGGGACGACGCCGAGCTGCTGCGGGAATGGATCGACATCCAGCTTAATACGCTCAACGTTCACTACTGGAGCGGGGATGGCGAGGCGATGTCTCGACTGGCGTCCGGGCTTGCGCAGGATGTGGGTAGCATGACGGCCGAACAACGCGCCGAGTATTTCGATCAACTGGTACTGCGTGACCTAAGAATGTTGCGCTATGTTCCGACCGAGGACACGATCGCAACCGCATCGAACTATGTGTCTGCGGCCGAGGAGACCGGCAATCTCGCCATTGTTGCCTCGGCCCTGTTTATCCTTGGGTTCGTCAATCTGCACAGTATCCGCCTGCCTCAGGCACAAGAGGCGATGAGCGCAGGTTTGGAGGCCGCGCGCAAATCCGGTCACCGCAAGATCGAGTTGCGCTGCATGACTTATTTGTCCCTCGTCCACCGGCGCATGCACAATCCATCCGAGGCCACGCGCCTGTCTCATGAAAGCATCGCGTTAGCGCGGGAACTACAGATGCATGAGTATATTGCATTGGCGACCGCCAACCTGTCCTGGGAGGCATGGCAGCGCAGCGCAGACAGTACCGCGTGCAAGCTGGCCCGCGACGCGATGGTTCAGTTCGAGAAGACCTCGATCGCTTATCCGTTTGAATGGTCCGCGCTGTTGCCTTTGATCGCATCCAGCCAGACGCAGAAAGACCTCTCCGAGGTGCCAAAGCTATGCGCGCGCCTTCTGGACAGCAGCCAGCAGAACCTGCCCGAGACGCTGCGCAATGTCGTGGCAGATATTGTCACCCTGACTGGCACGGATGACGTGCCCCTGATCAAACAGCGCATCGCCGCGTTGATCGACGCTGCACGCTATTCTGGATTCCTCTAACACGGCTCATTTGCGCAAGATTGCTCCGGCCCGAGGGAAAGCTTGCGGCACCGGGTTCGATTTGCTGTAGTGAACGTGCCTGTATTGAGTGGAGGAGACATAATGTCCGAAAGCGATATTGAGAACTTTAGACACGACCTGATTATTGCAAGCGATGATGGCACAGTGCTGCATATCCCGCGTGAGGTCTGGGACAACAAAGCCTATCAGGTTGATCCTGAGAAGTACCAGAACGACAAGGGTTGGGCCTTGGTGCGCGAGCTTCTGGAATGTGGTGTAAACCTTGCCACCATCCCGCCCAAAGACTTCCTTCCGCCTGATAAGTTCGAACCCGAAGGCACCTGCTATCTGGTCAATATCGACGGGCTGAAACAGAGGCACAAATTCACACGCAGCTAGGATCAGCCCCGCAGACAGACATGGGGCAGGAGGGGGAAGACCAGCACCGAGCGCCTGCCCACGCGGTTCCGTCCGTACAAGTTCTGGACCGCGTCTTGCCCCATATGAAACGCCTGGGCGTCACCCGGCTGGCTGAACTGACCGGCCTGGATTGCATCGGCATTCCCGTCTACGCCGCGCATCGCCCGAATGCGCGGTCTCTGGCCGTGACGCAAGGCAAAGGCGCGACCGTCGCGGATGCAAAGGTTTCGGCCTTGATGGAGGCGGTCGAGCTCAGCTGCGCAGAAACTCCGGTCTTGCCCCTGCGTCTGGCAAGCGCCGAAGACTTGGCGAAGTCGGAAAACGTGATTGATCTTGAGAGTCTGCCTCGGATTTCAGGTCACCCCATTTCGCGCGGCAAACCCGTGCTTTGGGCCGAGGGCAAGGCGCTTTCAGATGGCCATTCGGTCTGGGTTCCTTACGAGCTGGTCCATATGGATTACACGCTGCCCCTGCAGCCCGGGTTGGGGTGTTTTCTGATGTCGTCGACCGGCCTCGCCTCAGGCAGCAGCGTTGATGAGGCTACCTGTCAGGCTCTGGCCGAAACGCTGGAGCGTGATGCGGTGACCTTATGGAAGCGCAACCCCAGCATCACGGCGTCTTGCCGGGTCGATCTGCACTCCGTCACAGACCCGACTTGCAAAGCGCTTCTTGACAGGTTCAACGCCGCAGGCGTGGCCTGTGCGATCTGGGACGTGACATCGGACCTTGGAATTCCAGCCTTCTTTGTGACGATCATCGACCGTCAGGATGACACGAGACGTGGCTTGCAGGCGGCCTCGGGGGCAGGGTGCCACCCGGCGCGGGGCATCGCCTTGTCTCGTGCCCTGACCGAAGCGGCGCAAAGTCGGCTGACCCTCATTTCGGGCGCGCGGGATGATCGGACGCGCGACTACTATGAAGTGCGGCGCAATGCGGAGACGCTCCGGTCGCAGCGCGCGGAGGTTGTTGAGGCGGACACGCCGCACCGGTTCGACAATGTACCGTTGCATCAGGTCCGCTCCCCTCGTGATAGCCTTGATTGCATGCTGGCCGCGCTTGAACGAGCCGGACTTGATGTGCCGGTCGCCGTTGATCTTTCGGTACCCGACCTGCCCGCGACGGTCATACGGGTTATTGCACCGGGGCTTGAAGGTACATCCTACGCGCCCGGATACCGCCCCGGAGCGCGTGCGCGGAATGTGTCATGAGCCAAGGTGATATCATCCTTTTCACCGGTCCTTCCCTGCCGCACCCAACCGGTGTGGAAGACCGGTTGCCGATCCGGCGCCTTGGGCCTGCAGCGCAGGGCGATCTGCTGAAGGCGGCGCTTGCCCGCCCGCGTGCCATCATCCTGCTGGATGGCTATTTCGAGGCCTTGCCCGCCGTCTACCACAAGGAAATCCTGTGGGCCCTGTCTGAAGGCATCCCCGTCTATGGTGCCGCCTCGATCGGAGCCCTGCGTGCGTGTGAGCTTGGCAGTTTTGGCATGATCGGGGTCGGAGAGATCTTTGACGCGTTCGCCCATTTCCGGCTTGAAGCTGATGATGAGGTCGCGCTGATCCATGCGCCCGAAGAGGTCGGTTTTGCCAACCTGTCCGAGCCACTGGTGAACATCCGCTGGACGCTGGATGCCGCCGTCGCCGCGCAGGTTGTTGAGCGGCGGATGGCGGACGCACTTGTCGCAGCCGCCCGTCGCAGGTTCTATCCCGATCGCAGCTTTAACAGCCTACTGGAGGACTGTGCAGCTTTGGACCCGGCCGCCGCAGATCGCCTTGAGCTATGGCTGCCCGAAGGTCGAATTGATCAGAAAAACCGGGATGCTCAGGCTTGTTTGCTGCGCGTGGAGAGCGACTGGCTGAACGACACGCTACCCGACGCGCCAGCGTTCGAGTTTCGGCATACGGATGCGTTCGAAACCCTTCTGACAGGTGTGCTGTCACATAACCCAATTAACGATCCCGAGGCCCTTGCGCGATGCGAGACTGCCTCAGGTGATCGGTTCGACGCGCTGCGCCTTGCCGCAGAGATCGACGCACTGGCTCTTGCGCTGGACCAGCGCTCCGGGCAACCCGTTCCGGGCGAAGACCTTGTGCATGCAGTATCAGAGTTTCGACAGCAACACCGCCTGCTTGATCAGCAGGCGCTGCAGCATTGGCTGAGGCGAAACGGTGTGGATATCGACGCCCTATCCTGCAAGTTGGAGGAAAGCGCGCGGATCGCCCGGGCGCGGCAAAAGATTGAACCCCACCTGAACGACCGCATGCGTGACTTGCTTGTCTTTGCAAAGGGGTCGTCGCAACCTGCGGACAAAGGCTAGCGCTGACGCCGTTTTCGTTCGACCTTACGCTTGATCTTGTCCTTCTTGCGCTTGGTGCTGACCGCCTTGCGTCTGGTTGCGCGTCCCTTCGGCCCGCGTCCACGGGGCAGGGCCTGATCGTCGGTGGAGAGCAACTCCAATTCCAAGCCGCCCGTGACCGGTTTCGCCTCGGTCAATCGCACGGTGACACGTTGGCCTATTGCTATGATCAGACCGGTATCCGAGCCCATGAGGGTTCCCGCCTCGCGGTCGAAATGGAAGAACTCACGCCCCAGTGAGCGGACAGGCACCAGCCCATCCGCGCCGGTTTCGTCCATTTTTACGAAGGCCCCAAAGCGCGCGATGCCGCTGATCCGGCCCGTGAACTCATTGCCCACACGTTCGCTGAGATAGGCCGCCAGATAGCGGTCAGTCGTGTCGCGCTCGGCCATCATTGAGCGCCGCTCGGTGTCAGAGATATGGGTCGCGGTTTCGTCCAGCCGGGCGATTTCATCCTCGGTCAGACCGTCATCACCCCAGCCATGGCCCGAGATCAGCGCGCGGTGGACGATCAGGTCAGCATAGCGACGAATAGGCGAGGTGAAATGCGCGTAGTTCCGTAGTGCCAGCCCGAAATGACCGAAGTTTTCGGGATTGTAATAGGCCTGCGCCATCGACCGCAGGGTCGTCAGGTTGATCAGTTCCGCATCTTCGGTGCCTGCCGCCGCGTTCAGCAGGGCGTTTAGGTGGCGGGTTTGCAGAACCTGCCCCTTGGCAAGGTTCAGGCCCGCAGCTTGGGCCGTTTCGCGCAAGCTTTCCAGCTTTTCAGGCGCGGGTTCCTCATGGACGCGGAACAGCAGGGGCCGACGTTTCGCAATCAGCGTTTCAGCGGCGGCGACGTTGGCGAGGATCATGAATTCTTCGATCAGCTTATGCGCATCCAAACGGTCGCGGAAGGCGACGCTGGTGACCTCTCCCGTGTCGCTGAGGACGATCTTGCGTTCGGGCAGGTCCAATTCCAGCGGTTGCCGCGCTGCGCGCGCGGTTTTCAGCGCGGCATAGGCGCCGTAGAGCGGCTTCAAAACC
The DNA here is from genome assembly GCF_056536505.1 of Ruegeria sp. CL3. Classification (NCBI taxonomy): domain Bacteria; kingdom Pseudomonadati; phylum Pseudomonadota; class Alphaproteobacteria; order Rhodobacterales; family Roseobacteraceae; genus Ruegeria; species Ruegeria sp. CL3. Next base: position 116,312 of record NZ_JBQFPT010000005.1, read on the forward strand.
GTCTCCAACAGAGGACCGGTCCGGTCGTTGGGGGAGCCGTCGACGGCCTCCTGCACCTCGGCATAGTGCAGCGACGCGGCTGAGCGCATCAGGCCGCGCACAAAGCGGTGGCCGATCTTGTTGCCCTCGGCGTCGATCTGCATCCGCACGGCGATACAGGCGCGCGGGACACCTTCGTGCAGGGAACACAGATCACCGGACAGGCGATCCGGCAGCATCGGTACCACGCGATCCGGGAAATAGCTGGAGTTGCCGCGTTTGCGTGCCTCGCGGTCCAACGCGGTGCCGGGCTGTACATAGGCCGCAACGTCGGCAATCGCGACCCAGATCACATGACCGCCGGGATTCTTGGGGTCGTCATCGGCATGGGCGTAGCAGGCGTCATCATGGTCGCGCGCATCCGAGGGGTCGATGGTCAGCAGCGGCATGTCCCGCAAGTCTTCGCGACCCTTCAGGCCAACGGGTTTGGCCTTGTCAGCTTCGGCGATGACCTTGTCGGGGAAGTCGTCGGGGATGCCGTGTTGATGTATCGCGATCAGCGACACGGCCTTGGGCGCGGACGGGTCGCCCAAACGTTCGACAATGCGGGCGCGGGGCAAGCCCATGCGGGATTTGGGTCCGGCCTGTTCGGCCTCGACCAGCTCACCATCTTTCGCCCCATGCACCGCACCTTCGGGCACTTGCCATTCGGTCTGGCTGGCTTTGTCGATGGGCACGATCCGCCCACCCTCGGCCCCTTTGCGGAACAGGCCCACAATTTTGCGCGGATTGGTCCCGATACGGCGGATCAGGCGGGCCTCGTAATTGTGGTCTTCTTCCTGCACCACGGTCAGACGGGCCAGAATCCGGTCGCCTTCGCCCAAGGCAGGGTCGCTGGCGCGAGTGATCAGCAGAACAATCGGCTCAACCCCTTCCCCATGCCATTCCAATGGCCGCGCGAACAGGTCGCCATCCTCATTGGGGGCCTTCACCTGCAGCACGCTGACCGGAGGTAGACGGTCCGGGTCGCGATAACTGCGCTTGCGCTTTTCCAGATGCCCTTCGGCCTCAAGCTCTTTGAGGATGCGTTTCAGATCAATCCGATCCGCGCCCTTGATGCCAAAGGCCTTGGCGATATCGCGTTTCGAGGTCAGGGTGGGGTTCGCCGAGATCCAATCCAGGACCTCTTGCTTGGTGGGGATGCGAGTCATGGGTTTGGCCTAGCACGGTGGTGCGACGGCGTCATGACTAAAATCGCAGCCCCCTGAGCCAGTCAGGCGAAGTAGTCTTTCAGGATGCGGGTATAAATCGCCTTGAGTTGCTCGATCTGAGCCACCTCGACGCATTCATCCACCTGATGCATGGTTCGTCCGACCAGCCCGAACTCGACCACCGGACAGTGGTTCTTGACGAACCGCGCGTCGGACGTTCCGCCCGTGGTCGATAGCTCGGGCGTGATGCCGGTCTCGGCTTTGACGGCGCTAGACACCAGATCGGACAGCTCGCCCGGAGGGGTCAGAAAGCTTTCGCCCGAGATCTTGATCCGTGTCTCAATCTCAACGCCGAAATCCTGCGCCACCTGATCGGCCTCCTGCAGCAACCAATCGCTAAGGGCAGCCCCGGAATGCAAGTCGTTAAAGCGGATATTCACCGCCCCACTGCATTGCGCCGGGATCACGTTGGTCGCGGCGTTGCCGGTGTCGATTGTCACAACGGCCAGCGTGGAGGCATCGAAATGGTCGCTACCCTGATCCAACTCATGACTGGCGAGCCGATCCATCAGCCGCGCCATCGCCGGCAGAGGGTTCTTCGCCCGATGCGGATAGGCCGAATGCCCCTGCACCCCGGTCACTGTAAACCATGCGGTCATTGAGCCGCGACGACCGATCTTGATCATCTCGCCCATATGGTTCGGACAGGTCGGCTCGCCTACCAGACAGACCGACATCCGCTCTTCCGATTGATCCATATAGTCCAGCAGGGCCGTTGTGCCGTCCAGCGCATCGCCTTCCTCATCCCCGGTAATGGTCAGGATGATGGCCCCGTCGGGTGGCGTATCGCGCACGAAATCAATAGCTGCGGCGGCAAAGGCCGCGACTCCGGATTTCATATCGGTTGTGCCGCGTCCGAACATGGCGCCGTCATGCACCTCGGCCCCGAAGGGGGGCTTGGTCCATGCGGCCTCGTCGCCCACCGGAACAACGTCGGTATGGCCGTTGAAACCAAAGCTGCGCGCGTGCCCTTTGTCACCCCAACGGGCGAACAGATTGCAGATGCCACCGCGATCCACCCGCGTGCAGTCAAACCCCGCATCTGACAGCAGATTTTCCAGTAAGACCAAAGCTCCCCCTTCAACGGGTGTGACCGATGGGCAACGGATCAAATCCGCTGTCAATTGAACTGCGTCCGTCATTTCGGGCCTCGGGGTTGGGTTTTCGTTCAGGTTACCGCACAGATTCAACGAATTGGCCGGATTGCCAACCCCAATCCGCCAGATTCCCCCGGTAATTCCCACGATGTGTCGAGTTGAGACGCCAATAAAACATGGTGCTTTACCCTGCGGTGACCTTGCTGTTTTGACCTCAATCGCGCTACAGGGCGGCGAAACAGGTAATTTGACCATGAAACGCGCCTTTTACGCATTGATCAGCCTGACTTTCGCCGTTCTCGCACAGCAAAGCCTGGCCCAAACCTTGAACGTCACCACGGTGACCCGCCCACCGTTTTCCTATGTTGAGGACGGTGCCGAGGCTGGTTTTTCTATGGATCTGCTGGCGGCCCTCGCCGAGTCGCTGGAGTGGGAGTACTCCGTCACCCGGGTCGAGGCTTTCGGTGACATGCTGGGGGCCGTTCAGGATGGTACAGCGGATCTGGCGATCGCAAATATCTCGATCACTGCACTACGCGAGACGCAGATGGATTTCAGCCAGCCGATCTTTGAGGCCGGGTTGCAAATCATGGTGCCCTCGGATTCAGCGCGCAAGCCGTCACTGCTGCAAGCGCTGCTGTCGGCCGAGCTGTTCTTTGCCATCGGCCTGGCCTTTGCCATCCTTTTGGGCGGCGGCATGCTGATGTGGGGGTTCGAACGTCGCGCGCAGCCCTATTTCGACCGGAAATTGAACGAGGCGTGGTTTCCATCCTTTTGGTGGGCGCTGAATCTGGTCGTCAATGGCGGCTTTGAAGAGAGGATGCCGCGCACGCCTTTTGGTCGGATTTTGGGCGTCATACTGGTGGTGTCGTCTCTGTTCATTGTTTCGGTCTTCACCGCCCGGATCACCAGTGTCATGACGGTGGATGCGATCACCGGAAATGTGAACTCGGTCAATGATCTTTACGGCAAAAATGTCGGCACGATCGAGGGATCAACAGCCGCCAGTTTCCTCAACCGTCGCGAGATTGAATTCGTGGCTTATCCGGGCCTTGACGATTTGTTGGAGGCCTTCAAAGCCGAAGACCTGAACGCCGTCGTGTTTGACGCCCCTGTCCTGTCCTATTTCGCCGCCCATGAGGGTCGTCGGATCGCCACGATGACCGGAGGGATCTTCCTGCGCGAAAACTACGGCATAGCCTTCCCGACGGGATCACCCTTGGTGGAAGAGGTCAATCAGGCGCTGCTGGCTTTGCGCGAAGATGGCACCTATGACGAGATTTACCGCAAATGGTTCGGATCGCGAAACTAAGTGGCTGGCCTCTGGTTTCGCAGGTATAGCCTAGCTGAGCGTACGAGCTGAAACGCTAAAATTATAACCTATGGATATCAGTGGTGCGGGTGGAGGGACTTGAACCCCCACGCCTTGCGGCGCCAGAACCTAAATCTGGTGCGTCTACCAATTTCGCCACACCCGCAACCGGACGCTTTTGCGTCGGACTGGAGCGCTGGATAGCAAAGCTTTTCCGCCAGCGCGAGGGGTAAAATCCACCCAATGGCAAGTTTTTGCGCTTGAACAAAACGCCATTGCGATTCGCTGGTGTTTGCCAAGCGCTGCGGTATAGTCCGCCAACGTTGCCAATTTGCGAACTATGCGGTTCGTCGCGAGATAGATGTTTTTGAAAGAGAACCCCATACACGTAGGGGTTGAGGCATTCTTATGAATCACGCGCCTTAATGGCGCCACATTTGAAACGCCAAAATATCTTATTCGCGTCAAATTAACACCGCCTTGAACGGGCTTCTTGGTCGCGTAGGAGTTAATGAGTCTTTTCTGCCACTTAGGCACCTTTACGAGTTTTTTGCTCAACTCCAGTCTCGAGGTTCATTGCTGTGACCGATCTGAACAACTCCGCTGCCCACGAGCAGGATGCCGTCATCTTTGCACGTGAGAGTTTTCTGGGTGAACTCAAAACCCTGAACCGTGACTACCCCAATACCGGCTTTGGAATTTCACTGCGCACCCATTCGGGCCAGCACTATCTGCTGGCAAACGCGCGGATGCCGCTGCCCGCCAGCAAGTCCGATGGCTTTCCAACCGGGCGTCGCGTTGCCTGCCTTGAAAACGGCGACCGCTTCAGCTCGATCGAGGTTCTGGCAGATTCCGAAGGCTATGAAACCATTACACCACGGGCCGAGGCCGAGATTTTGGGCAACGCCCTGAACCTGATCGCCCGTATCGACACCCTGACCGGGATCCCGGCTCAAGGCGCGGACCACGCGCACCGGATCGCGGCAACAGGAACCGGAGGCTGAACATGGCGCGCAATGACCACCTTTTGTCTGTGGGCAATGAAGCTCTGATGCCGATGACGTCGGCGATGACGTCGTTGACATCGCAGATAGACCAACTGACAGAGGTGGCGGATGCGCGCTCCTCGGCGCGTCTGGCGACGCTCAAGACGCGGATGGAGAACTTCACCGCCAGCGTGACGATGGTGGGGCAGGTCAAGGCTGGCAAGTCCTCGATCGTAAATATTCTGGCAGGCCGCCCTGCGTTGCTACCGTCAGATGTGAACCCGTGGACCTCGGTGGTTACGACGCTGAACATCAACACGCGTCCGCCCGGCGACACCAAGTCCAAGTTCACCTTCTTCGAGCAGGAAGAATGGGACAACCTGATGGTGGGCGGCGGCCGTCTGGGCGAGCTGGCCAACCGCGCCGGTGCGGATGACGAAATGGACGATATCCGCCGTCAGATCGGTGAGATGAAAGCCAAATCCGAAGAACGTCTTGGCAAGCATTTCGACCTGATTCTGGGTCAAAGCCACCAGTACGACTATTTCGATGAAGAGCTGATCCAGCGCTACGTTTGTCTGGGCGATGAGGACGATCCGGATATCGACCCCAAAACCGGACGGTTCGCCGATGTAACCAAATCGGCCGAGCTTTACATGGACATCCCGCAATACCCGATTGCGCTGAAGCTCTGTGACACGCCCGGTGTGAACGATACCTTCATGGTGCGCGAGCAGATCACGCTGCGCAGCCTGCGCGGGTCCGAGGTTTGTGTTGTCGTGCTGGCTGCAAGCCAGGCGCTGACCACGATGGATATGGCGCTGATGCGGATCATCGCCCAGTTCGAAAACCGTCAGATCGTCCTGTTCGTGAACCGTATCGACGAGCTGGCTGATCCGGTGAACCAGGTGCCCGAGATCCGCGACCGGATCCAGGACACGCTGAAACAGAACAACATCGACGCTAACACAAGTGTCGTGTTCGGCAGCGCCCTGTGGGCCGAGGCCGCCTTGACCGGCAACCCCGAAATCCTGACCGAGGAGTCGCGTGAGGCCCTGAACACTTTCTACCTAGCTGCAGGGTTCGGAGATCAGGCGCCGTCACTGGATAAGATCTGGGCGCTTTCGGGCCTGCCCGACCTGCTGTTGGCAATGAACGAACGCATCGCCGAAGGGGCAGGGGCCAGATTGCTGGACCGCGTGCGCCACCGGGCGCGCAACATCGCGAGCCAGATTCGCGCCACCGCAGTTGCAAAGACTCTGTCCGGGGGTGAGGGCGTCGTCCGTGATCTTGACGGCGCGTCGCCCGAGGACGCGATTGCCGCCGTGTCCGCCGAGTATGACAAAAAGGCCGCCGACCTGACCGCCAAGCTGCGCGACAAGGTGCTGGAGCGTTTGAACTCGGCCGAGACGAGTTTTGTCAAACGGGCCACCGACTCTCTGATTTCGCATCTGGAACAGAATGGTGAACAGGGGACGTGGCAGTATGACCCTGCGGGTCTGAGGACGCTGCAGAAAGCGGCCTATTTCAGCTTTGCCCGTTCGATGCGCAAGGAAGCTGGGGCTCTCTATTCGGCTGCGGCGGCGGATGTCGAGGCGCTCTATCAGAAACTGCTTGGCAATCATTTGGGTGAGTTCAACATCGAAGCCCCGATTGTGCCCCGTGTACCGCCCCCGCTTGGGATCGGTCGCACCATCGCGCTGGACCTTCAAAGCACATGGTGGCGGCGCTGGTGGCAGCGGCGTAAAGGGTTCGAGGCTTATGCATCCGATTACACCCGTCTGATCGCGTCCGAAGCGAACTCGATCACCAAGGATATCGAGGAAAATCAGGTCGCCGCCGTGCTTGAAAACGTGCGGGCCGTCCTGACCGACTTCCTGCGCGAGCAGAAGGAAACCCTGCTGAATATCTCCGCCACGGCCGAGAAGGATGCAGGGCAGAATCCGGCGCTGATGGCGGGTCTGCAATTGCAGAAATCCCGTGACGAGATTCTGGGCAGCATCCTCAAAGATCTAAGCAACGAAGCGGCGTAAGTAGAAAAATGGCAAAAGACATCCAAAACCGTTTCATCACCCCCAAGGCATGGGAGCGTATCGAGCAGTGGTCGCGCCGTAAGCCGGTTTTCGCCCTCATGGGCGAGTTCAGCGCCGGTAAATCGACGCTTATGAACTTTCTGCTGCGCAAGCAGGCCTTGCCGACGCAAGTCACCGCAACCCAGCTGCCGCCGGTCTGGTTCAGCTATGGCAACCGCTCGGCTTACGTCAAACGTCATGATGGCAGCACCGAAGATATCTCGCTGGATCAGCTTGAGAGTGTGGGTGTCAACGACGCGCAGTTCATTCGAATTTTCCTTGAGGCCGATATTCTTGAGGCAGTGGATCTGATCGACACGCCCGGTATCTCGGACCCCAAAATCTCGACCGATGTTTGGCAGCGCGCTGTCGGACAGGCCAATGGCGTTCTGTGGTGTACCCATGCGACGCAGGCCTGGCGGGAAACTGAACGTGCGACATGGGTCTCTCTGCCCGAACGGTTGCAGAACAATTCGATCCTGCTGATTACGCGCGCGGATGCGCTGGGTCAGAAGGATCGGCAAAAAGTTCTGCGGCGGGTCAACCGCGAGGCGGGGCATCTGTTCAACCGCTCAATCCTGTTTTCCGCGCGCGATGCGATTACCGCGCGTGATAAGACCGGCGACCCCGAGATGTGGGCGCGTAGCGGTGGCGGCAAGATGATCGACTGCTTCCTTGGGATCACCGAGCAGATCATGGACACCCGCGCCGGCCATCTGTCGCGGTACCAAATTGACAAGAGCCAGTCTGACGGCCCGCTGGTGCGCCCGACCCGGCCCAAGCGCAAGGACGAGACCGCTGAGGTCGCCCCGCTGCAGCTGGTGGATCCGGTTCCTTCGGAGACCCCGGAGGTCGCAGATCAGGACAGTAGCGTGGTCACCAATTTCCCAGTGCGCCCGTCCCGCGTCGAACGCCGCTCGGACGAGGTAGAGCGGGAGCGGATCAACGCGGACGAGGCCGAGCGTCTGCGCGCCGAAATGGTCCCGACGCCGGACCCTCAACCCGCCGAGACGGAAGAGGACCAGCTGCGCGCCCAGTTCAGAGAAGAACCCAAAGACCCGCTGGACCTCTCCTCTTTCGCTGATAACGAGGCGGACCTAGACGTGTTCGAATTCTCGGGTGCGGAAGACGAAGATGAGAATGTCTTTGCCGAAGAGGATGAAACACCCAGGCCCTCAAATGATGTGGCTGAGGCAGCGCCTGAGGCTGAGGAATCTGAAGACCTTCTGGAATCGCTCAACAAGACCTTGTCCAACACACCCGAGGTTGTGCCGACGGAGGCCACAGAAGACCAGTCGGATGCGCCCGGGATCGAGGTTTCGGTCTCGTCGATCACGGCATTGATGGCGGAACAGTCGGGAAGCGATGACGACGACTTTGAACCGGAGCCCGAAACCAACGGTCTGGTTGAAGTGCGACTGATGCCGCAGCCCGAACCGGAAGAGGTTGAGGAAGATGCAACGGAAGGGCTGCTGGACATCCCCGCAGGTGAGCTTCCCAGCGCAGCCGCAATGTGGCGAGAGCTTGCCGCCGCAGGGGATCTGCCCACAGATGCCGAGGGGCTTCAACGCGCGTTTTTGGCATTCCTGGCTGAGTTCGACCAGATTGCCCTTGAGCATATCGAAACTCAGGCCAAAGAGGCGATCAGGTCCATTCCCAAAGCCGGGGAACACAGAGGGGCAGAATGGCATGTTCTGTAGCCGACGCCGACAAGACATGAAGAAGGTCAGGGTTTAGATGTCTATTCAAGTTGCTCTGACCGCGGCGATGGAGACGATACCCGACTGCGTTGCAGCCGGGTATGTCGACATGGAAACGGGTATGTTGCTGGGTACCAGCGTTAAGGACCCTGATGCCTCGGACGTGCTGGACACGCTGGCTTTGGCCGCGGCGAACCTGTTTCAGGGGCGCGGGGTCGTGGCCTTTGAAGCCATGTTGCGTGAAGCAGGCGGGGATACATCTGAAACACCGGGATTTGGGGAAATCGCGGTGTTTTCCGGCGAAAGGTTGATCATTTTCCAGCGGACCCGGGAATATCCCGAACATGTGGTCTGCTACATCTGCAGCAACAGCGCGAATGCAGGGTTGGCGCTTACCAAATCACATCTCAGCTTAGGGCCGGTTGCGGCCGCAGTCTGAACGGGACCAGAGGGGGTCACGGTATGATGGATACGAACATACTCGACATGCTCGACAATATCGGGCGGTCCTCGGTTGCACGTTTGTCGCCTGCCGTCACGGTCGAGGGCGAGACCTCGGTTGCGCGCCGAGCGGGTGTTCTGCGCGCAATTCGCGGTACCGTTCTGCCGCGCCGGTTGGAGTTCACCGCGGCCAACGGCGACGTGCTGGCGATCGAGGTTAGCAATGCCCGCGTGACCGATGTGTTCCGCGTCCGGTCGGGTATGGTGCCGGATTTTGAAACCGAACCACGCGAAGGGCTGATCGGCAAACTTGCGCAGCTGGTGTCGGACATCGCCGACGCGCCCGCGCCGCTGGAGTTTGTCTCGCTGAAACCCGATGCCGAGCTTGAGGCCGATGACGTCGGTGTCACACTTGGCGAAATCGAAACGGCCTGTGCCCGGATCGAACTCCCGGCCGAGCCGATTGTTTCGGTTGTACCGGATGTTGAAGAGCCTGCGTCTCAGGTATCGGATATGGCGTCGGCCGCGCGGGGGTTCTTTGACAGCTCTGAGCGTTTCGCGCAGGCGCGTGGCCTGATCGACGGGGGTGATCCTCAGTTCGAAGGGGACGCGGCATTGAGCCCCGATGCTGATCTTCTGGCGTGTTTCATGGCGGATTTGACCGGATGGAACGAGGATAGCCAGTCCGAGCTGCAGCAACCTCAGCTGATTGTCATGCGTCCTTCTGGGGGCAAGGGGGCTGCCGTGGCGGTGGTGCAGGATCAAGAGCAGACCGCAATTGCCGTGCATGACGCGCGCAAGCTGGGTGCCGTTGTTGGCCTGTGGACCAAACTTTCCGGGGGTGACTCATGAGTGCCTCCCGATCCTTCAAATTTTCCATCAATTCAAACCAGTGTTTCTTGTTACCAGGGTAAAAAGTTATGAGTGAGACCAGTCGCCGCGAGCTTATTCGCATCGCCGAAGACATGAACGAGACGAGCAATGACGAAACCCGTCAGTTCATCTCGCGCATTGTCGGAGACCTTTCGGGGTTGAAGCCGTCGATCGCCTTTGTTGGGCAGATCAAGGCGGGAAAATCGCGTTTGATCAATGGCTTCACGGGGCAGGCAGAATACCTGCCCTCGGATGTGAACCCGTGGACGACGGTGATCACCGATATGCATTTCGGCCATCCTTCGGGTCGCACCGAAGGGGCAGAGTTCCACTTCTTCGACAATCACCAGTGGCAGGCCTTGATCGCCGAGGGTGAAGAGCTGCGCAACATGTTCCCTGATGAAGAGGACAGCTATAAGCGCGAGATGATCGAAGAGCAGGTCGAGGCGATGAAAACCCGCGCCCGTCTGCGTCTGGGCGACAGTTACGAACAATTGTTGGGTCAGCACCACGATCTGGAAGACCTGAACTCGGACGATCTGGCCCGCTATGTCTGCGCGGGCGATGATCCGAGCGATAGCGAAACCCACGACCCTGGCTCGGATCGGGGTCTTTACAGCGATATCACCCGTAAGGCCGAGGTCTATTTCGACATTGGCCATTTCCCGTTTCCGCTGACCGTTACCGATACGCCGGGCGTGAACGACCCGCTGCTGATCCGCGAGGAAATCTCGCGCCAGTACCTCAAGGAATCCGATTTCTTTGTGGTGGTTCTGTCCGCGCATCAGGCCTTGTCGCGCGCTGATCTGAAGCTGTTCCGCCTGATGCAGGCGCTGGAACTGGGCCAGATCGTCGTCTTCATCAACCGCGTGGATGAGCTGGGCGGCGGGGCCGAGGACGCCGGCAAGGTGCGCAGTGATGTTCTGGACGGCCTAGAACAAGCGCTGGGGAACTCGGACATTGACGTGCTGATGGGCAGTGCCCAATGGGCGCATTATGCGCTGACCGGGGATGAGACCGGCGTCAATCACGATGACGTTCTGGCCTGGCTGCGCGCCCATCCCGAGCAGATGAAGCAGTATCTGGACGGTGTGGAAGAGATCAAGCAAGGCCCCGGCCCAATCAGCCGTGAAGGCGTGTTGCGCTTTGCTGCCATGATCGCCTCGGGCCTGCCGGATCTGCGGCGGCACGTGACACAGGCCTTGGCCGATGGCCCTCGCAGCGAACAGCTGCGGATGGCGTGGCAGCATTTGAACAGCTTCGCGCAGGGCGAATTGGAACGGTCGCAGGCCGAGCTGCGCGCGCTGGAGTCCGAGGATGGCTCGGCAACAGTCGATCTGGACGAAAACAACAAGACGCTTGGTGAACTCAGGGCGCTTGTCGCCGAGAAGACCGAGGTGATGACGCGCGACATGGATGACGTGCTGGCAAATCTGCGCGGCGTCATGGATGACACGGTGGCTGAGGCGGTCTCGGCCGTGGTGCGTGGCCCGGATGGCAATTCGCCTCTGTTGGCCAAAGGCGCTGAGACCGAGCTGAACTTTACCCCTCTGCGCGACCGGATGCGGGAGTTGATCCAGGGGGCCACGCAGGTCGTTCGCCAGCGCATGTTGAGCGAGCTTTATGCGATCGACATGCAGGCCAACGCGGCCCTGCGCGCCTTGCCCGGATGGCAGGACCCCGTCGACAACCGCATGAACACCAGCGCGGTGCGGTGGTTCCGTCCGGACACGACGGCGCTGACCCGCGGTATTACGGTGGAGTTGCGGGTGAACTGGCTGTCGCGCCTGATTTCGCGCAAAAGCGTCGTCACACGCGCAGAGCGGATGATCGTGCAGGAATTCGAACTGATTGGGGATGATCTGATCGACACGGCGCGTGAAAACCTGATGGAGCGGCTGAAAACGGTTCTGGACCACTACGTGGCGCTGTTGGGCGGCTATCTTGAACACCGGACCGGATCGGGTGAAACTAATGCTCAGGCCGAAGCGCAGGATGCGTTCGACCGGGCCCGTCGCATCGCCGATGAACTGGAAACGGTGTTCGGCCCGGTGCGCGCGGATGAAGGACAAGCAAAGGCAGCGGAATGATCGAATTTCCCGGAACCGAACAGGACGTCAGGCAACTTGAGCGCTTTCTGAACGCAACCGAAACCCTGCCAATGGATTCGGCGCTGGAGGATATGCGTGCGAAGGCTGTGGCCCATGCTGAGCGTCTGTCCAATGCGGTCAATATCGGTTTTGCCGGGGAATTCGGCGCGGGCAAATCCAGCCTCGCCAATATGCTGGCTGGGGCGGACATTCTGCCCACCGGTCCACAGCATCTGAAGCTGCCCCTTGTGATCGTTGCCTATGCGGACGCACCGGAAACCACCGTCGGCTGGTGGGACAAGGAGCCCAAGACCTATTCAGGGATCGTGTTAGAGAAAGCGGCGGAAGATAAGCCTGATTTCATTTCGGTCGGATTGAACACGCCCGCGCTGCGTGAGATTTCTCTGTTCGACCTGCCCGGCTCGGGCGCGTTGGATGAGACCTACAAGCCAACGCTCGACCTGCTGCGCTTCGTGGACTGCGCCATCTGGTGTACAAATGGCACGAATGCCTGGCGAGAGACCGAGCGCCATCTCTGGGCACAGGTACCGCAGGAATTGCGTGACAACAGTCTGCTGGCCGTTACCCATACCGATTTGCCTCACGTCCGTGATGCTCTGGACCGCGTGCTTGCCCGGTTGAACAAGGAAAAAGAAGGCCTTTTCAACGCCGTGGTTCCAATCGGTACGCCTGTCGCCGTGAAAGCTATGGCGCAAGAGCCTGAACCAGATTTTGATCTGTGGGAAAACTGCGGCGGTCAGAATCTGGCCGAGAAGGTGCTTGAGGCGGCTTCCGCTCGTCGGATGCATGACCTGAACGCAGCCCGAAAAGACATCGCCGAGCTTTTTCAGCCATTTCTGGAAACCCTCGCTGTCCCCGAGCCAGAGCCGGAGACCGAAAGCCCTTCGGTTCAAGCTGCGCTCGGATCGGCCCTGCCACCGTTGAACAACCCGATCCTCGAAGACTGGCTGGCCGCGATTGCCAGCATCTATGAGGACCTGCGTGAATCCTCGGATATCGAACCGCCCGCGTTCCTGCAAAGCTGTCAGGAAATCGTCGAAGACTTTGCCGAACGTCTGGAACAGGGCGGTGAGATCGACCCCGATGCGGACTGGATTCCCGGTGAGTTCGAAAAGGCCACCGACCTTCTTCTTCTGCTGCAATTCGAAAGCGGCGACGCACCTTTGCGTGACGCCATCAGCATTCTGGCGCAGCTGAGCGACAACCTCGCCTGGGCTGGTAGCACTGTGGCGACCGAGCAGTCCAAGACCGGAACCTGACGCGCGCCACCTGGAATTGAGCTGCACTGCGGCGATTCGAGGCCTGTCCAAAACGATTCCTTATTGTTTCGAATTCGTAGACCAACCGCTTGTTTTGGTCGGTTCAGTTTTCGAATTATATATGTGAAATTACCACATCTATGATAGCAAAATGGGATCAACACTATATGTTGATTTGAAGAAAAAACGATCCATAGTGAAGCCATGAGGCGGCCCCAATAAAGTCAAATTTGAAACGTCTAACCGGACTTAAGTGTCCTGCGGTTGTTTTTGGTTATGAGTTCGCGGGCTGATTGCCCAGTTTTTTGTACCGCGATTTGAGAAATACGGGCGGATTGAAATGAGCCATAACCAGGCTGTCGGTGCATCGCACGACGAACCAAAAATTGAAGGTCTGCAACCAGGAGCCAAGCTCCTGCGGGGGCAGTATGAAATCCTGAGCTATCTCAGCAATGGCGGCTTCGGAATCACCTATCTGGCCCGTGACAGCCTGGAGCGGGACGTGGTGATAAAGGAATGTTTCCCTGGCGCGCTCTGCCGTCGCGATGGGGACCTGGTCGAAGCCGCTGATCCCTCCTACTCCGAAGACCTGCGCGCGATTGTGGATCTCTTTATTCAGGAAGCGCGCAACCACGCGCGGCTGGTGCATCCCAACATCGTCGATGTGCATCAGGTGTTTGAGGACAACAACACCGCCTATATCGCCATGGACCTGATCCGCGGGTGCGACCTGCTGGACTACATGGACAAGCCCGAGAACGAAAGCGGCCATGACTTTATCGTGCAGGTGACAGAAAAGATGCTGTCGGCGGTCTCGTTCATCCATCAAAGCGGCATGCTGCACCGAGACATTTCCCCCGACAACATCCTGATCGACGAGAATGGCGATCCGGTTCTGATCGACTTTGGCGCTGCGCGCGAGCAGGCGGCGAACAAGTCGGCGGCGCTGTTGACGTTGCGGGTGATCAAGGATGGCTACTCGCCGCATGAATTCTACGTGCGTGGCGCTGAGCAAGGCCCCAGTAGCGATCTCTATGTGCTGGCGGCAACGCTGTATCACGCGATCAGCGGTGAGCGTCCGATTGATGGCCAAAGCCGCCTGAACGCGTTCAACAACGGACAGGAAGATCCCTACACCCCGCTGACCGGACGGTTTGAGGGTTATCCCGAAGGATTCCTGGAAGCGATCGACAAGGCGATGGAAGTTCATGCCACCGACCGCCTGCAATCGGCGCTGGACTGGTTGCGCATGTTCCGCGGGCCGGGGGTGATGTTCGATACATTCGCCTATCGTCCGGTTTCGGTCATCGTCGGCATGGACCGTGAAGACAAAGAGGCCGAGAAAGCTCGGATCAAGGCTGAAAGCGAAAATGCCGAGGCGGTTGTGACCGCTTTGTTGGCGGGCAATTCCGACATTGTCATGGGCAATGAGGACAAGGCCGAAGAGGATCTTTCCAAGCTCTCGCCTCGCGAAGAACCGGCGGTTGCCGTTGATACGGTAGTCAAAAGCGGATCGAGCGGCAATGGCAAGTTGTTGGCTGGCGTGGCAGTTGTGGCCATCGCTCTGGCCGCAGGTGGGTATGTGATGATATCCGGTGATGCGGACAAGGTCGAGACAGCAGCGGCGGTGGCCCCTGCGACGGAGGCGGCGGAACCCGCAACCGCAGCGGTGGAATCCGAAACAGCGGCGGTCGAACCGGCCCAAACTGAAGAGCCTTCACAGGAACTGGAACAAGTCAGCGCTGCAGTGCAGCCTGTCGAGCAGGAGCCGGTTGAAACTGCGGAGACGGTTGCCACAGAAGCAGCCCCCGCAGAAACGGTGACCGAAGAAGCAACGCCTGAAGAAACCGCAGCCGCGCCCGAAGAAACGGCGGTCGCGCCCGAAGTGACCGCGCCTGAGTCTGAGGTCCCTGCAGCTCCGGTCAATCTGGCCGAGGCTCAGGTGGCGTTCTCTCATTGGGATGTTGAGGTTCCGTTTGACACGTCCCGCCGTCGCGCCTCGACCGGCAATATGTTCTCGATCACGGGTGTGGATGCCAATCAGGATATGTCGGTGATCGGCGACTGGGTTCAGCGCGGGGCCACCATCTTTACCTTGAACGGCAAGCCGGTGCGCGACGATGCCTCGTTTGCGGCACAGGTGCTTGAGAACCTGCAGGTGGATCCCGACGGGTATCTGCGCGTGGCCGCGCGCTACCGTCCTCTGGGAGAGACACGGGCGCAGAACGGATTGCTGGCGCTACCTGCATTCCGCACGATCGGGTTGGAAAACGGCTACGGCTTTAGCGTCAATGGCAATGGGGCCGGTGGCTGGCAGACAGTTGTGACAGAGGTGCCCGAGGGCGCGTCGGGCAGCTTGCAAACAGGGGATGTGCTGGTCAGCGAGGCCGAAACGGGTCTTGCGTTCGAAGGACCGGAAAGCCTCGATGCGGTTCTGGCGGAACTGGTGTCTGGCGAGCAGCCTCAGGCGCAGTTTGCGGTATCGCGCAACGGTGCCGATGCCAACGCAACCATGCCTCTTGCGCAGGAGTGATCAGACCGGTTCGAACGTAATCTGCCAGCGTGTGTTTGCTGAGGGTGGCCCTCGAAAGAAAGCCACCCTGACGGGATCCGGCCCGGCGCAGAAAGGTAAAAAGTTTCCTGGTTTCAAGATTGAAGACCGCAGCGCGGACAGTCGCGGTGCGGGTAGCGAAACGGCACAGAATTGTGTGCCAACAAGTTGAAGGTGTCGACACCATGTTCAAATACAAAAGCCCTCTCAGCCGGCTTCTAGAAGGTGCCGGCAAAGCCAAAGAAGAAGAAACGACTGAGGCAGCAGCCCCGACCGAGGAAAAGCCCGAACCGATTGCGGATTTTAACGCGCTGCGCGCGGCGCTGGGCGGCGGCAATCTGGCCTCTGAGGCGTATGAAGAAACTTATGACGAAGAGGATGAGCTGACCGCCGAAGGCGAGATGCCAGAGTTTTCGGATGCCGAAGACGTGGCCGAGGACACCGAGGAAGAGACGTCGATCTTCGCAGAAGAGGCTCCGGTGACTGAAGAGGTGGCCGAGGAAGCAGCGATTGACGAGCCGGAAGCTGACGAGCAGATCGTGACCCTGCATCTGTCCGAAGACGAGCGGGTCGAAGCGTCGGTTCAGGATGAGGTCGAAGTGGCAGAGCCCGAAGCGATCGAACCGGTCGCGGTCGAGCCTACTCCGGAAGCAACCTCCGCTCCGGTCGAGCCTGAGATCGAAGTTCAGGAGCCGGTGGCGGAAGCCGCCGAACCGCAGCCCGAACCCGAAGTGCAGGCCGCAGCGGTTGCGCCAACACCGACTCCAGTGCCAACTCCGGCCCCGGCCCCGGCCCCAGCCGAGGACCGCCGTTCGCGTGTGAAGACCACTTTCCTGGGCTTCGAACGTGCAGATACCCACGTTCAGGACCTGATCGAAACCGCCGAGCCGGTCGCCAAGACCGAAGCCGCGCAGGAGACCTTCCCTGTGGGTTGGCTGGTTGTCACCCAAGGCCCTGGCCGTGGGTCCAGCATCACCCTGACCGAAGGTCTGATGCAGATCGGACGCAATGATGATCAGGCCATCCAGCTGGATTTCGGCGACACTGGAATCTCGCGCAGCAACCACGCCGTGATTGCTTATGACCCGGAAGATCGCAAATGCTATCTGGGTCATGGCGGCAAGGCCAATCTGGTGCGCCTGAATGGCAAGCCGGTTCTCAGCACCGTGGCGCTTTCCAATGGCGACCTGATCCGCATCAGCGAAACCTCGATCCGTTTCATGGCCTTCTGCGACGAAGGTTTTGATTGGCGGGATTCCTGATAGATGCTCGCGACTCCGGCATATGACGTCGCGCTGATCCTGAATCAGGGTCAGCGGGACACGCAGGAGGATGCCATCGCTGCGCGTATGTTCGACGCAGCGGATGCAGGCTATGTGGTGATTGCCGACGGTATGGGCGGGCATGAGGCCGGTGAGGTCGCCTCAAGCCTTGTCGTCGCCGCTTGGCGCGAGGCGTTGGACGCGGAGCTGGAAAGCGACACTCTGTCAGAACGCGCGGCGATAGATGCACTGCCATTGGCGGCCATGCAGGCCAACGCATTGATTTCGAACCGCAATGAAGAACAGGGCGAAGGCTGCAACATGGGGTCCACCTTGCTGGGCACCTTACTGTTGGGGCAGCGTCTGTTCTGGATTTCGATTGGCGACAGCCCGCTCTACCTGTTTCGGGACGGCGCGCTGATGCAGATCAACGAAGACCACTCGATGGCGCCGATGATCGACGCGCAGGTTGCCGACGGTACGCTGACCGAAGCGCAGGCGCGGGCTCATCCGGACCGCAATCAGCTGACCTCGGTCATCATGGGGGGCGCAATTCCCAAAGTGGATTGCCCGGAAGATCCGCTGGCCGTGACGGCTGCGGATATCCTCATCCTCGGCAGTGACGGCCTGCAGACCCTGACCGATGACGAGCTTCAAGCGGTTGTAGGCAGCCATTCTCAGGCATTGGCGCAAGAAATCGCAGAAGCGCTGCAGCAGGCGGTGCTGGCGAAGAACAACCCTGATCAAGACAACCTCTCAATCGCAGTCGTGAAACTTGCGAAACAATAATAAGGCAAAGCAACGGGACCCATGAAAAACACATTGATCATATCGAGCCTGGCCCTGGCGGCGGCGACAGGTGCAGCATCGGCGCAAGAGGCGTGCTCGAACTACGAGATTCAGCGCGGTGACAGTCTGCGAGAGCTGGCGATTCAGGTCTATGCGACGGAAGATTTCCGCATCATTTTTGACGCCAACCGCGATGTGATTGGATCCAATCCGAACATCATTCGGGTCGGTGACGTGCTGGCAATGCCCTGCCTTGAAGATATCGGTCGCACTCCGGTTCTGGCTGATACCGAGGCCGAGCGTCTGGCCGCCGAAATGGCAGCCGAGCTGGTCAAAGCAGCCGAAGAGCGTGCAGAACAGGCAATCGCAGAGGCCGAAGCCCGTGTAGCCGCCGCCGAAGCCGAGGCCAAGCAGGTCAGTGAACAGGCCGTGGTTGAAGCCAAGGCCGCCGCGCGTGAGGAAATCGAGGCCGCACGCGCCGAAGGTGCCGCCCTGATCCGCGATGCCGGAACGGGCGAACGCCCAGAAGTGCGCGACCGTCAGGTGCTATTGATCACCGGCGGTGACTATCAGCCCTTCACCGACGAAGCACTGCCGCACCGTGGCCTCTATACGCATCTGGTGGAAACCGCGATGCTGCGCGCCGCGCCCGAACAGGCCTACAAGATTCAGTTCGTCAACGACTGGAACTCGCATCTGGATCTGTTGATGCCGACGCTTGCGTTCGATGGCACGTTCCCCTGGTCGCGTCCGAATTGCGAAGAACCTGCGGCGCTGTCCGAAAACGACCGCAACCGCTGTGAGACCTACAACTTCTCGAACCCGTTCTACGAAGTGGTCGACACGTTCTTCGCCCGCGAAGGCACAAGCTATGTCGAAGCGCTCAGCTACGCTGATTTCGCCGGAACGACGATCTGCCGCCCCGAAGGTTGGTCGCTGTCACATATGGATGCGGTCAGTCTGTACGAGCCGATCATCACCTTGCTGCGCCCGGAATCGCCGGACGAGTGCTTTGAAGCAGTGATGACGGGCGAGGCCGACATTGTCGCAATCGAAGCGCACCTGGCCGACGGAGCCATCGGTCGGCTTGGCTACGAACACCGCATAGTCGAGAACCCGAATTTGGCGGCGATCAAGTCGCTGAATGTCATGACGCACAAGGACAACCCGGACGGAGAAGCGATTCTGGAAACGCTCAACAAGGGTCTGGCGATCATGCAGCAATCCGGCGAATGGCGAGACATCGTGTCATCCGCTCTTCGCTATCAAATGGAAAACGGCTGAGAAAACTGAAAAGCCATCTCAAATTTTATCTGGAGAAAACACCGAATGCCCAACTTCACGCTCCATAATGTTGCGTTGACAACCGCTGCCGTATTGACGGTCAGTGCCGGAGCCGCTGCCGCCCAACAAGCCTGTACGAATTATACCGTGCAGGACGGCGATACCATGGCGTCCATCGCGCTGACCGCGTATGGCACGTCCAACTACCAGCCCATCTTCAACGCGAACCGCGATGCGATCAGCAACCCTAACGCGCTGGATCCTGGGCTGTCTCTGGTCCTGCCTTGTGAGGACGGAAACCTGCCAAACGGTCAGAGCGCAAGCGACATCATCGCGGCGCAGCAGGAGCGTTTTGCAAACTCTGCGCAGAGCAGTGCGTTCAAACGGCCGATCAAACTGGTGACCGGCAATGGCTGGGCTCCGTTCGCGGATGAAACCCTGAACGGTGGCGGGTTCATCACCCGTCTGGGCACCACAACGCTGCAGCGTGGTGGCAATAACGAGCAATTCTCGATCAGCTTCGTGGATGACTGGAACTCGCATATCGAAACCCTGCTGCCGCTGGGCGCGTTCGATGTGTCGATGGCCTGGAATATCCCCGACTGCACCAACCGCAGCTATGAATGGTCATGGGAGACCGAGGTCCGCTGCACGCAGTTCCACGCCTCGGCCCCAGTCTACGACATCGTGTTCGGTTTCTACAGCGTGCCCGAGGGCAAATACGCCGGAGCCACCAGCTTTGACGACCTGCACGGCGCCACGATCTGCCGTATGGAAGGCTGGCCTTTGCACGATCTGGAGCAAGAAGGTTTGCTGCGCGACGACACCATGACGGTTGTGCAGCCCGCCACCGCACGGGAATGCCTGGATGCGGTCATCACTGGAACAGCCGACATCGCCACGTTCGAATTGCAGCTGTTCGCAGACGCCATGAGCGAAATGGGCCTGAATGCCAACGACCTAGTCGAGAACCCCTATGTCTCGACGCTGTCGTCCCTTCGCTTCATCACTCACCGGTCCAATCCTCAGGGTCAAAGATACCTTGCCCTGATGAACAAGGGCCTGAACGAAATGCGTGAAACCGGGGAATGGTACGCCATCATCTCGGATAGCCTGAATGAGCATAACGAAAGACTGCTAGACGCAATCAACTGAAACCTCATCTCCACATTCCAACTTATGGGAGGAATAAAAAATGCTAAGAGAAAAACTCAATACCAAAGTGATGACGGCAACCGCCGTCCTCACACTCTCCGCAGGTGTTGCAGCAGCGCAGGAAGCCTGTTCAAACTACACCGTGCAGGACGGCGACACGATGGCAACCATCGCGATCGCAGCCTATGGCACATCGAACTATCAGCCGATCTTCAACGCGAACCGCAACGAGATCACCAACCCCAATTCGCTAGAGCCCGGCCTGGTCCTGGCTCTGCCGTGTGAGGATGGCAGCCTGCCCAACGGTCAGTCGGCGCAGGAAATCATCGCGGCGGAAGAACAGCGTGCGGCCAGCGTGAAACGTTCGAACGTCTATGCACCACCGATCAAACTGGTTGCGGGCAACGGCTGGGAGCCGTTTACAACAGAATCCCTGAGCGGCGGCGGCATCATGACCCGTCTGGCGACAACCAGCCTGCAGCGTGCCGGCAATAGCCGCGACTTCTCGGTCAGCTTCGTGGATGACTGGTCTTCGCACTTGGACACTCTGCTGCCGCTGGGCGCATTCGACATCTCGATTGCCTGGACGCTGCCCGATTGTACAAACCGCTCTTACGAGTGGTCTGAGGCAACCGAAGCCCGCTGCACGCAGTTCGTGGCGTCTGTTCCGATCTACGACGTTGTTGGTGGCTTCTTCACGCTGCCCGAAAGCGAATACGCCGCCGCAACAGAGTTTTCGGATCTCGAAGGCGCAACCCTTTGCCGTATGGCGGGTTGGAGCATGGTTGTTCTGGAAGAAGTTGGCCTGAACGGCAAAAACCTGAACCTGATTCATCCGAACTCGGCGCGTGAGTGCCTGGACGCCGTTCTCACCGGCACAGCAGACGTTGCTGCATTCGAGGTTGAGCTGTTTGCCTCGACCATGAATGACATGGGTTTGACATCGGACGATATCGTCGAGAACCCCTATGTTTCGACTCTCTCGTCGATGAGCTTCATGGCCCACCGTTCGAACCCGTTTGCCCGCGAATACATCGCGATGATGAACAAAGGTCTGAACGAGATGCGCCAGTCCGGCGAGTGGTACGCCATCATCTCGGACACGCTGCGCGAGCAGAATGAAAAGCTGAACGCCGGTTCGAACTGATCCCTCGGTTCAACTGACGCGGAAGGGCCGGTTGTTTTAGCCGGCCCTTTTTCTTGTCATAGGGACAAATCCGGTGTTTGAATTCGATCTGTTCGGCACGTCTGTGCATGCTGTCCGAACGCATCGACTTTCCACAGGACTGACCCATGATCCAAGACAACCCCGCGCTTATTGATGCCATTCGTGAAAGGTTCGCTCATGTCGACACGTGCCCGTTTCAGGGCGAACGCATTTTCTTTGAGAATGCAGGCGGCGCCCTGACGTTGAAATCGGTGGCTGAGACCTCGGCTTTTTATGCGGCGATCCCGGACAATCCGGGCCGTATCAACCCTGCGGGGCAGGGCACGCAGAATGTGATCAACCAGGCCAAACAGGATCTGGGCGTGTTTATGAACGCCTCAGGCGGCCAGTTCTTTGCCGGCGAAAGCGGCACCGAGCTGTTGTTCCGCTTGATCCGTACCGCCTGTCTGGCCGCACCCAAAGGGGCCAAAGTGATCGGGTCCTCCATTGAGCATCCGGCCACCCGTAGCGCCGCGCGCCGCTGGGCCGAGATTGCAGGGCTCGACTATGTGAACGTGCCGCATGACAACGATACCGGTCTGGTCACGGCAGAGGACTACACCGCACTGATGACCCCGGATGTGGCGGTGGCGACGATCCTGCATGCCTCGCCTGTTTCCGGCATGGGTATGGATGTAGCTGCGATCTCGGCCGCGATCCGGGCGGTTGCGCCGGATTGCATGATCATTGTCGACGGCATCCAGCATGCGGCCCATGGGCAGCTCGATCTAGATGCGTACAACGTCGATGGCTATGCGATCTCACCTTACAAAGTGTTCTCGCGCCACGGATACGGGATTGCGTGGATCTCTGACAGGCTGACCCATACGCCGCATGACATGCTGATCGACGCCCCCGCGACAGGGTGGGAGTTCGGCACCCGCGACACAGGTTCCTATGCAACGGTCTCGGATGTTGTGTCCTATTTCGACTGGCTGGGTGGGGAAGTATCGGACGAGACCGACCCGCGCGCGCGGATCGAGGCTGCGGGTCGTGCCATTCATGCCTACGAGACGCACCTCACCGATACAGCCATCAACGGCACCGGCAATCTGCCGGGTCTGCGCGATATGGATCACGTCACCATTCTTGCCGGGGCCGACAACCCAGCGCGTGAGGGGCTGGTGTCGATTGTGGTCAAAGGCAAGGCATCCGAAGATGTGGTCGAGACGCTGAACCAGCAGGGCATCCGGACCCACACGCGCAAGGCCGACCACTACTCGGGCAATGTGCTGGGGCCATTGGGACTATCGGACTGCATCCGCATTTCCTTCTGCCACTACAACACGGAACAGGAAATCGCGCGCCTCTTGGCCGCCGTCAAAGAGCTTGGTGAAGACGCGTAGCGCTAGGGTCAGGACCCCTTCATCTTGCACCACGGGCGCGTGAACGGCAAAAAAGCAGTGGTTTTGATCGCGCCGGGACTGGCGGCGTCAATTCCAAGCGATCAAAGCCGCTGCTTTGCAGCGGTTCACGCGTCCGAAGGATTTGTCTGATTTTGCTTCTGAACTGCGTTGCTTCCCTTTGAAATAGAACCACTATTCCTGCAGGGAAGCGCCTTGTCAGAACCAAAATCAGTCAAACCAGTGGCGCAAGATTAAGGGGTCCTGACCCTAAAGTCTCTGCCCGTCCTCGCCAAAGGCGAGGACGTTGGCCTGATCGAACGCGATCCCGGTCTGTGCGCCCGGCTCAACCCTGTGTTGACCGAAGGCGCGGATGGTGAAGGGTTTTCCGGTTCCGATATCGACCATGATATTCGTATCCGCACCCAAGTTTTCCACATGCACCACGGTGCCGGATAGTGCCCCGGTTTCAGAATGGGTGGCATATTCCGGGCGGATGCCGAAATAGGTGCCCTTCGGGCCGCCGATCATATCCGCTGGGACAAAATTCATGGCGGGGGAGCCGATGAACTCGGCCACAAAGCGGTTGGCGGGGTTGTTGTAGAGGTCCATCGGGCTGCCGATCTGCTCCACGCGCCCGTCCCGCAGAACCACGATCTTGTCGGCAAGTGTCATCGCCTCGGTCTGATCATGGGTCACGTAGATCATGCTGGCGTCAATCTGTCGGTGCAGATTGGCGATCTCAACCCTCGTGTTCAGGCGCAGGGCAGCATCTAGATTGGATAGCGGTTCATCAAACAGGAACAGTTTCGGGTTGCGCACAATCGCCCGCCCGATGGCGACGCGTTGCCGCTGGCCGCCTGACAGCTCGGCGGGGCGACGCTCCAGATAGTCCTCAAGCGACAGCATCCGGCTGGCCTCGGAAATGCGGCGCGAGATTTCATCCTTCGGGTGCCCTGCCTGTTTCAGCCCCAGCGCCATATTTCCACGCACCGTGAGATGCGGATAGAGCGCGTAGGACTGGAACACCATCGCAAGCCCCCGTTTCGCCGGGGGCACTGTGTTGACCTGTTCGCCGTCGATTTCAACCGTGCCCGAGGTCGCATCCTCCAGCCCCGCAATCACCCGCAGCAAGGTCGATTTCCCGCAGCCTGAGGGGCCGACAAAGACCACGAATTCGTTCTCCTCGACGGTCAGGTCGATGTTCTTCAGCACCTCAACTGGCCCGAAGGATTTACACACGTTGCTCAGCTTCAGGGCGGTCACGTCACGCCTCCTTCAAGTCAACCGGCTGCCCGGTTCGAATGCTCTCATCGGCCGCCAGGCAGATCCGCAGGGATTGCACCGCATCGCTCATGTGGCGGGTCAGGTCGATATCCTCGGCGATGGCGCGCAGCATGTAGGCTTGCTCTGCATCGCACAGCTCCTGATGGCCCGGTTCGCCGTCCATTTCGATCAGACTGTCCCCATCCGGGCGATGCACCAGAATGCCGCCCACTTTGGTGTGTCCGTCCACATCGTCCGAGGCACCCTTGTTGCCCTCGGTGATCGAAACGGCCCCATTGGGCGAGACGATGTCTTTCACGAAGAACGCGGTTTCGGACATCATCGGGCCCCATCCGGCCTCGTACCAGCCGACCGAACCGTCCTCGAACACCACCTGGAACTGGCCGTAATTATACATATCCGGTGCGATCTCGTCCGACAGGCGTAGGCCCATGCCATTGACCCGAACGGGCAGGGCGTCGGTGATTTGGCACATCACATCCACATAGTGGACGCCACAATCGACGATGGGTGAGGTGGTCTGCATCAGCGCCTTATGCGTCTCCCATGTCGGGCCGGTGGATTGCTGGTTGAGGTTCAGGCGGAACACGTAGGGTCCGCCCAGATCGCGCGCCTCAGTGATCAAACGCATCCACGAGGGGTGGTGGCGCAGGATATAGCCGATCACCAGCTTGCGCCCCGTCTCGACCGCTTTGGCGACAACACGGCGCGCATCCTCGACCGTGGTGGCCAGAGGTTTCTCGACAAACACATGCGCGCCCGCCTCCATCGCGGCGCAGGCATAGTCGGCGTGGCTGTCGGAATAGGTCGCGATGACCACCAGATCAGGTGCGGTCTCGGCCAGAGCGGTGTGGAAGTCCGAGAAGGCGGGATAGCCCTGCAACTCCGACTGATCGACCTGGCCCGAGCGATTGACCAACCCAACAATCTGCGCGTCGGGATGGTGGTGATGCGCCAGCGCGTGGCTGAGGCCCATATTGCCCAGACCTGCGATAAGGACTCGGATCATTTGACCGCCCCCGAGGTGATGCCGCGGATCAATTGCCGCGAGAAGATGACATAGAGAACCATGACCGGCAGGATCGCCATGCTGAGCGCGGACAGAACCGCGTTCCAGTCGGTGACGAACTGCCCGATGAAGACCTGACTGCCCAGTGTGAGCGTCTTGGTTTCCTCGGCCGGGGCGAGAATCAGTGGGAACCACAGATCGTTCCAGATCGGGATCATGTTGAACACCGCAACTGTCGCCATCGCTGGCCGTACGAGCGGCAGAACCAGCCGGAAGAAAATCGTGTATTCGCTGAGGCCATCAATGCGCCCCGCGTTTTTCAGATCGTCGCTGACCTGCCGCATGAACTCGGACAGGATAAAGACGGCCAGTGGCAGACCCTGCGCGGTGTAGACAAGGATCAGCGCCATCAGCGTGTTCACCAGCCCGGTTGCGACCATCATCTCAAGGATGGCGACCGTGCCGATACGGATCGGGATCATGATACCCAAGGCCAGATAGAGGCCCATCAGGGTATTGCCGCGAAAGCGGTACTCGCTCAGCGCAAAGGCCGCCATTGCGCCGAACAGCAGGATGAAGAACAGCGACACCACCGTAACGATCATCGAGTTCTGGAAGTAGAGGAAGAAATCCCCCTGTTTCATCACTGTCTGATAGCCGATCATCGAGAATGTCTCGGCATCCGGCAGGGCCAGCGGCTCACGAAAGATCGCTTTGCGGGACTTGAAGCTGTTGATCACGATCACGAAGACCGGGAACAGCGCGATCAGGGTGTACAGGATCAGCGCGCCATGCATGGCGGCGATATTGAACGGGTTTCTGCGGGCTTTGTTCATCTTACCACCCTCAGAACTGATACCGGCGGATTCGGGTCTGGATCAGGAACAAATAGACGCAGACGCCGGTCAGGATGATCGCAAACATGCCCGTCGCAATGGCCGAGCCCATATGTGGATCGCCCAACTGCAACTGGAACCCGAAGAAGGTGCGGTACATGAAGGTGCCCAGAATATCGGTTGAGAAATCGGGCCCCGCCAGCGCGCCTTGGGCGGCATAGATCAGGTCAAACGCGTTGAAATTCCCCACGAAGGTCAGGATCGAGATGATGCCGATCGACGGCAGGATCAGCGGCAGTTTGATCTTCCAGAAGGCGGCCATACCGGTGATGCCTTCGACCTCGGCGGCCTCAAGGATCTCTTCGGGGATCGACAGCAGGGCGGCATAGATCAGCATCATCGGGATGCCGACGAACTGCCAGACCGACACAAGCGCCAGGGTGGTCAGGGCATACTCCTCTTTCCCCAACCACGGAGCATAGAGGGATTTCAGTCCAACAGCGGCTAGCATGTCCGGTGCAATACCCCAGATCGGCGACAGGATCAGTTTCCAGGCAAAACCGACGATCACGAAAGACAGGATTGTCGGAATGAAAATGGCCGAGCGGTAGAAGGCCGCAAACCTCAGCCGCGGATGGCTGAGCATAGCGGCTAGAGCGATGCCGATGGGGTTTTGCACCAGCATGTGAATGAAAAAGAACCAGAAATTGTTACCTAACGCATTCCAGAATGCACCCGACCACAAAGGATCGCCAAACAGGGTGCGGAAATTGTCCAGCCCGACAAAGACGCGGGATTGATCAACCTCGGTGTAAAGCGCCAGCCGCAGCGTGTTGAAAAGCGGCAGGATCATCACGGCGGTGTAAACCAGCACGGCGGGCGCAAGGAACACCACTATGTGCCATTTGATCCGGCTGTTGCCCATCTTATGCCTCGACTGTTCTGAGTGGGTCCGGCCCGAAGGCCGGACCCGTTGGTTTCGTGAGTGGTTATTGGTGTGGTGCGTACCAGGAGGCGAGGCCATCCTGCAGGCGCTGCCCGGCGTCCTCGGGGCTTTCTTCGCCCTTGATGACCTGAGCTGAGGCGTTCCAGGTCTCGTTCTCAAGGTTCGGCGTGCCGCGCGACAGGATCTGATAGGTCGAGCGGATGGTCGAGCCACACTCGCCACGCCAGCTTACGAACTCCTGCGCCAGCGGGTCCTCCATCGCAACGTCAAAGCTCGACAGCGAGAAGAAGCCGGGCAGAGCGTTGGCGTAGATAGTCGCGAACTCTTCCGAGCCGACCCAATCCAGGAAGGTGCGCGCGGCCTCGGCGTTGGGCGAGGCGGCGTTCAGGCCGATGGCGATATCGGTGTGGTCCGAGATATAGCACTCATCGCCCGCATTCTGGACCGGAGGCTTAAACGCACCCATTTCGAAATCGGCCAGATTGTTGAAACCGCTGATCTCCCAGCTGCCCGCCGGATAGACGGCTGCGCGGCCCAGAGTGAACAGGTTCTGGCTGTCCGGATAAGTCTGGGCTTCGAACCCGTCGCCCATGTACTCACCCCATTTCGCCAATTGGCGATAGGGTGCAACCCAGGCTTCATCCGTCAGCTTCTGCGAGCCTTCGATCAGCGCCAGACGCCCCTCTTCACCTTTCCAGTAGTTCGGGCCGATGTTGTTGTAGCCCATGGTGGCCGCTTCCCACTGGTCATTGGTGCCCATGGCCATCGGGATATAGGTGCCGTCCTCTTTGATCTTGTCGAGCGCCGCGAAGAACTCAGCCTCGGTTGTGGGCACGTCGATGCCCAGCTCATTGAAGGCGTCTTTGTTGTAGATGAAGCCGTGAATAACCGAGGCCATGGGAACGCAGAAGGTCGCCGCTCCGTCATCGGTCTGCCACGCAGATTTCGCCACGTCCGAGAAATTGGCCATTCCGCCCAGATCGGACAGATCCGTCAGGTGACCGGCCTCATAAAGACCAAGCGAAGTGTCAAACGGACGGCAGGTGATCAGATCTCCGGCCGACCCGGCATCCAGTTTGGCGTTCAGGGCCGCGTTGTATTCGGCGGGGGCCGAGGGTGTGAAGCGGATCTTGATATCCGGGTTCTGCGCCTCAAAAGCGGGGATGATCTTTTCCTGCCAGAGCGCCAGATCGTCATTGCGCCAGCTTTCGATGGTCAGGACCGTTTCGGCATATGCAGCGCCTGCAAGGGCCGACGACGCCAGCAAAACGGCGCTTAGTGTTACTTTCTTCATGGTTTTTTCTCCCTTGGTATTTTGTTTGGTTTTAAAGTTGTTTCAGCGCTGGGCGCAGGTGACCATCGGATTGCGCTAAAAGCGCCTTGGCCCGGTCCGGGCTGTCAGCGCCTGCGGCCAGAAGGATCGCCTGTTTCACGTTGCCGGACGCGCGGGTCAGTGCATCACTGGCCTGCTCTGCCGAGACCCCGGCGATTTTTCCAACGATCCCTTCGGCGCGTTGGCGCAGTTTGTGGTTGTCGGCGATGACGTTGATCATCATCCCGTCATGCACATGCCCAAGGCGAATGCCCATCAGCGTGGACATCATATTCAGAGCCACTTTCTGCGCCGTCGCGGCCCCGAGGCGCGTTGAGCCTGCAATGGGTTCGGGTGGCGTGTTCAGGTGGACGGCGCAATCCACGTAGTCGAACAGCGGGGCCTCTGAGTTGTTGGCGATCCCGATGACCTTGGCACCCTGCGCGCGCGCATGACGGGCGAATTCGACGGCATAGGGCGTGCTGCCACTGGCGGAAAGGGCGATTACAGCGTCACTCGGTTGTACCTTGGCCGCCGCAGTTTGCGCCGCAGTTTCATCATCTTCGGTATGACCGGGCATCGTCGCGCCCTGTGGTACCCCGCCTGCCATGCAGATCGCCATGGACTCAGGCGAAAGGCCAAAGGTTCCAGATAATTCAGCCCCGTCCGCCAGCCCCATCAGGCCCGAGGAACCGGCCGCAGCGTAGTAAATCTTGCCGCCCTGACGCACCTTATCCGTAAGAATAGCAGCCCCCTCTGAGAGGGCATCCAAGCAACCGTCAAGCCCACCCAATGCTGCCTTCTGCGCCTCAAGCAGATAGCCTAGGATGTCGACATCCGGTCGCAGGTCCAGCCCTTCGACCTCGTCGCGCAGCATTTCGGTTTGCGGCAGCATTTGATTCCTCCCCAGATGAGAGTAATACCTATATAATACCTTTTGTCTACCTCTCGTAGAGAAAATATGCAAAAAACCCCTGATATAGCCAATAATTCTCAGTTTCTATAAGCTGAGGTCTTTTTTTTCTGCAAAAGGTATCTTAAAGGTATCTATATGGATGAGTCCTTCCAATACCTGATTGCAATCGACGGCGGTGGCACAAAGTGCCGGTTCGCGATGGTCACACCTGACGGTCGGGTCGAGGTGACATTGGGTAGTGCCAATGCCTTCTCGGATCGTCAGAAAGCGCTGCGTACCCTCGATGAGGGGCTGCAGGCCTTGGCCGATAGAGCGCAATTGCCCCGAGCACATCTGGCCGAGATTCCGACCTACGCGGGGCTGGCTGGGGTGACGGATGCCGTTGCGGCGTCTGAGGTTGCGCGCAGCCTTCCCTCGCGGATTGTCGAGGTCGAAGATGATCGCAGATCGGCGGTTGTGGGCGCGTTGGGCGCGCGGGACGGTTCTGTGATCGGCGTTGGAACGGGGTCCTTCCTGGCCCGTCAGGCCGATGGGCGAACGCAGTTTATTGGCGGCTACGGGGCTTTGATCGGTGATCAGGCCTCGGGCAATTGGTTAGGCGTTCAGCTGCTGCAACGCGTTCTATTGGCAATGGACGACATTCAACCGCACAGTGCACTGACCAGAAAAATCAGCGCAGACTACGACGACGACCCGATGCAGATCGTTGCGTTTGTTGGCCAGGCGAACCCCTCGGATTTCGCAGTCCTCGCCCCCGAGATCATCGCAGCTGCGGCTGGTGGCGATTCCGTGGCGCGGGATCTGATGCTAGGCGGGGCCGACTATCTGGCGCAGGGGTTGCGCGCCTTTGGTCACACCGACGGATCGCCCATCTGTATGATCGGCGGGGTCGCACCGCACTATGCGGGGTATCTGCCCCCACACATGCAGGCCTGCCTGACCGAGGCCAAGGGCTCACCGCTTGACGGCGCTTTGATATTGGCGCGCCAATTGGCCGAGGGGGCAAAGGTAGGGGCGGGCTGATGAACGACACGATCGAGACATTCCTGAAACCCGCGGATTGGCTGCAGGAGGCAACAGGCCCCCTTTATGTACGGTTGCGCAAGCGACTTGAGCAAAGCATTGAGGCCGGAGTTCTGGCCGAAAGCGCCCCGCTGCCAGGCGAGCGCGAGATGGCCCATCTGACCGGCCTGTCCCGTGTCACCGTCCGGCGCGCGCTGCAGGATCTGGTCGAGCGTGGCATCATCGTGCAGCGTCAGGGCTCGGGCAGTTTCGTAGCGGACGGAACGCCTCGGGTCGAACAATCGCTGTCTCTGCTGACCTCTTTTACCGAAGACATGACCCGCCGCGGATTGGATTCCACCAGCGAGTGGCTGGACAGGGGCATCCACACACCCTCACCGGAAGAGGTTATGGCACTGGCCCTGTCCTCGGGCGAAGAGGTGGCGCGGCTGTCGCGCCTGCGCATGGCCAATGACAGGCCGATGGCGATTGAGCACGCGGCCCTGCCGGTCGATATCCTGCCGCATCCCGAAGGCGTAACATCCTCGCTCTACGAGGTGCTGGAACGCGACGGCAACCGCCCGGTGCGCGCCATGCAGCGGATTTCAGCGATCAACCTTGAGGCCAACGATGCCGCCGTTCTGGGGGTCGAGCCAGGCGTGGCCGGGCTGCGGATCGTGCGGACCTCGTTCCTGTCCAATCGACGGGTGGTGGAATTCACCCGCTCTGTCTATCGCGGTGACGCCTACGATTTCGTGGCCGAACTGCGCCTTGCAAACAGCTAGGAAAGCATATGCAACAGCAGATCACCCGGATGCGCCGGGAAATCGATGAGATACCCGAAGCGGTCGAACGGCTGCTCAGTCGAGGTCAAAAGGACATCGCGTCCACGGCCGAGGTCGCCCGGACCCTCGATCCCGCCTTTCTGACGAGCGTGGCGCGCGGGTCGTCGGATCATGTCTGCACCTATCTCAAATACGCGTCGGAAATCCTGTTGGGCCTGCCGGTGGCCTCGGTCGGCCCTTCTGTCGCGTCGATCTACAATGCGCCGCTCCGGCTGCAAAACAGCCTGTGTCTGGCCGTGTCCCAGTCCGGGCAAAGCCCGGATATCCTTGCGATGGTACGTAGCGCGGATCGTGATGGCGCACTGACCATCGGGTTGACAAATGACGCGGCCTCTCCATTGGCGGCTTCCTGCGCCCATACGATTGATATACAGGCAGGCCCCGAACTAAGTGTGGCCGCGACCAAGACATTTGTGTCCTCGGCTGTGGCTGGCCTGTGGGTGTTGGCCGAATGGGCGCGGGATGAGGCGCTTTTGGCGGCCATTCGCGATTTGCCAGAACGGCTGGCGCAAGCTGCGCGTATCGACTGGCCTGAGGTACGGGTTGCGATTGGGGCGAACCCGTCGCTGTTCACCTTGGGGCGCGGGCAGGTGCTCGCCATGTCCAACGAGGCCGCATTGAAGTTCAAAGAGACCTGCCAATTGCACGCGGAGAGCTATTCTTCGGCCGAAGTGCTGCATGGGCCGGTCTCGATTGTCGAAGAAGGGTTTCCTGTCCTCAGCTTTGCTGCTGCCGATGCTGCGGAACCCGCGTTGTCCGAGGTCGCCGACGCGATCAGCGCCAAAGGGGCCCGCGTTTTTGCGACCACGATCAAGGTCAAATCTGCGTCGCCAGTGGACCATATCCGCACCTTGCACCCATTGACCGACGCGCTGAGCCTGATCGTTTCGTTTTACTCCATGGTCGAGGTTTTCGCCGCCTCGCGCGGTATTGACCCGGATGCCCCCCGGCACCTCAAGAAGGTGACGGAGACGGTATGACGGAGACGACCCACGCCCTCATCGGAGCGGATATTCTGACGCCGGACGGCATCGTGAAAGACCACGCGCTGTTGCATCGGGGTGGGCTGGTTGATGGCGTCATTCCCATGTCGGAACTTGGCTCTGGGCATGTGCTTGTCACGCTGGAGGGTGGACTTCTCGCGCCGGGTTTCGTCGATCTGCAGGTCAATGGTGGTGGCGGGGTGATGTTCAACAACCAGCCGGATGTTGACGCGCTGCAGATCATGGCTGGGGCTCATGCGCAGATCGGGGCGACCTCGATCCTGCCGACCTTGATCACGGATTCGCCCGAGGTCACCGCAAACGCCATCTCGGCCGCGATTAAGGCCGTGCGGCAAGGCGTTCCGGGGATCGTTGGCCTGCATCTGGAAGGCCCGCATCTGGCCGTGACCCGTAAAGGCGCGCATGACGCCGCCTTTATCCGTCCGATGGAAGATGCGGATGTTGCGGGTCTGCTTGAAGCCGCAGCTCAACTGCCGGCGCTTAAAGTGACGCTGGCACCCGAAAGCGTTACGAACACCCAGATTAAAGCGCTGACGGCGGCGGGTGTGCTGGTTTCTTTGGGGCACACGGACGCCAGCTATGAGGTCTGCGTTTCTGCCGCCGAAGCTGGTGCGCGCTGTGTAACGCATCTGTTCAATGCGCAAAGCCAGATGCAAGGACGCGCGCCGGGAACCGTTGGCGCGGCGTTGGCAGAGGGGAATTTCTCGGCGGGATTGATTGCGGACATGATCCATGTGCATCCCGCCATGATCCGCAATGCGCTGAATGCCAAGAAAGGACCCGGTGAGATTTTTCTGGTCAGCGATGCCATGGCGACGGCAGGGTCGGATATCTGCGTGTTTGAGCTCAATGGCCGCGAAATCCACCGGGAGGACAATCGGCTAACGCTGGCCGACGGAACATTGGCCGGCGCGCATCTGGAATTGTTGCAGGCGGCGCGGAATCTTACCACGCAGGTCGATGTGCCGTTTGCTAAGGCCCTGCAGATGGCCAGCCTTGTGCCCGCGAACTTGATCGGCAATCGCCAGATCGGACGTCTGGTCAAAGGCGCGCTGGCACATGTCTTGCATATCGGTCCTGAGGGGGATCTGCTGGCCGTCTGGCAGAACGGCCAGAAAATCCTCGGATGACCCTATCGGCAGAACCGGTCTGCGTGCTTTGAAAACCGCCCATTTTGCGCTATTCTGCGCCAGAGCAGTAATCAGGAAATAACGGAATGCGTAAATGCATAGGCGGCGTCATGACCGCCGCATTGTGGGCATCCATGATGCAGGCAGGTTTAGCAGAAACTTCCAAAAGGTCAGAAAATCGACTTTTGGACAATACGATTCAACTGGCTTCGGCGGATGTGGTGGTCTCCCTCCGGCCGGTGCCGCGACCTTCGGCTGAGGTCGTTCGGGTGTCGGTAGAAGGCAATGCCCGCTTTCAGGCATGGCTTGGCGCGTTTCAGCGGCGGGCGGTTGCGCAGGGGATCACTCAGCAGACATTGGATCACGCACTGGCCGGGCTTAGCTATGACCAAATGGTCATCAAACGGGATCGCAATCAAGCAGAGTTCTCAAAGCCGATCTGGGAGTATCTCGACGCGGCCGTCTCGGACACGCGTATCGCTAATGGTCGCGTGGGTTTGGACCGACATCGGAAAGTCCTGCGGCAGATCGAGGCGCAATATGGCGTCGAGAAAGAGGTCGTGACCGCCATTTGGGGCCTTGAGACCTCCTTTGGGTCCTATCGTGGCAGCAACCAAACGATTCGCTCGCTGGCGACATTGGCCTTTGATGCCCGTCGAGCTTCGTTTTTCGAGACCCAGTTGATTGCTGCTTTGCGGATCATTCAGGCCGGGGATGTAAGTGCGGGTCGTATGGTTGGCAGTTGGGCTGGCGCCATGGGGCATACGCAATTCATGCCGACCTCGTATCTGGATCACGCGGTTGATTTCGATGGCGATGGGCGACGCGACATCTGGTCCGAAGATCCGACAGATGCGCTGGCCTCGGCTGCAGCTTATCTTGCCCGGCATGGGTGGACCAAGGGGCAGCCCTGGGGCGTCGAGGTGCGTCTGCCCGAGGGGTTCGACTATGCGACGGCCAAGAGGGATTACACTCTGATGCCGTCTGACTGGGCGGCACTTGGTGTGGTCGGGCTGGATGGCAAACCGGTGCGAGACCACGGTCAAGCTGCGATCTTGCTTCCCGCAGGCGGGCAGGGCGTGGCGCTTATGATCTTCGACAATTTCAGTGTGATTGAGGCGTACAACGGTGCGGATGCCTATGTGATCGGGATCGGTCACCTGTCGGATCGTCTGAGTGGAGATGCTCCGTTTCAGGCCAGTTGGCCGCGTGGCGACCGGGTGCTGAGTTTTACCGAGAAAAAGGAATTGCAAACGCGGTTGACGCAGGCCGGGTTTGATACTCAGGGCATAGATGGGCGCACCGGGCCGAATACGGTGAATGCGGTGCGGGCCTACCAGCTGGCTCAAGGACTGCTGCCAGATGGCTATGCGTCCATTCGTTTGCTTGAGCGGTTGAGGTAGGGGAGGGGGGCGCTGCCAAGCTGTCGATTGCACTATTGTTTGGTATTGCCTCGCACTAGCCAGCTTGGGCCAAATACCTTGGTGCTCTCGCACTTAGCCGAGCGCTAAGGCGAAAAACGCGATTGCATGCTAATCGTGTTTAGGGTGTTTGGGCGGCGCGGACTGCTCTTTTGCGCTCGTTGGCTGGACGGAAGCAGGTGCGGCGCGCATGCGGACAGCCTCGGCACTCCAGCTGAACTCGGTTATTTTGCCTGATGATCCTTCGCTACCATCAAAACCTCAGAGACAGGCATGACATGCCGCCATCCAACTTGGCGCAATCGGTGTTGTCGATTTGGACCACCTCGTACCCAGCCTTGTCCAAAACATCTGCAGTGCGCGGAAAACCAGCCGCCATGAGTACCAGATTGTTGAAACGTATTGCATTGGCCGCCGCTTCCTCCCCGTCGGCAACATGCAGAACCCGGTAGCCTTCAAAACACCCGGACGCATCCAGGCGCTTGGTTGAAAGGATGGTTTCGGCATCCATCAGCGAACAATCGGTCTTGAAATGCAACACGCCTTCAGGCGTGAACACCTCGCGCAAAGCATGGCCCCACTCATTGGCGATTTCTGCCAGTTCGGCCACGCCTGCAGCGTCGGTTCGATCCGAGCGGCCGACGAGGATTTCCTTTCCGGTCACCAAGATGTCGCCGCCTTCGACATGGCCGGGGCCTTTGATCTTGCGGACGTCGTCGTAGCAGGCACGGATCGTCGACGAAATTTCTGTCACCTCACCCAGGCGGGAGGGCGCGCCAGGGCGCATCAGGATGGCACCTTGCGGCAGGCATAGCGCAGTGTCCTCGACGAATTGGGCGTCCGGGTACGCTTCCAGCGGGTCTAGCTCGATAATTTCTGCTCCGGTGCTCCGCAGAGCGCTGACGTAGGCCGAATGCGCAGCCAGCATACCCTGGAGGCTGGGATTGCCTATATCCTCGGCACGCAGGCCGTCTGCAATGGTCGAGGCAGGCTTGCGCGTTATGGCACGGGTAAATTCAAAGGTCGGGTTTCGCATGAGTCACTCCTGATCCGAGCGGCGCCCGGCAGCATTAATTTCCAGAATAGAGGGGCCGTTTTGGGCATCGGCTTCTGTCAGTGCAGCGGCAACAGCTGTTGGATCTTGCCGAACGCGTTTGTAGGGGACGCCAAACGAGGCAGCAGTGGCAGCAAAGTCAGGTGGGGTTGGGTCGCAACCGATCACCTCGACGCCCACGCCCTCCATGGACGTGGCGATTTCGCCATAGCCATGATTGTTCCAAAGAACAAAGGTAATACGCAGGTTTTGCTCCACTGCGGCCATGATCTCGGGCAGTGAGAATTGGGCACCACCGTCCCCGGCGATGCAAATCACGGACGCCTCAGGGTCGGCTATCGCGGCACCGATGGCGGCGGGAATACCGTAGCCAAGCGCTCCGTACCCTGTGGCCGCATTGAACCAACCACCGGGACGGTCGTGATCATAGTAGAGATTGCCCGCATAAATCGGCTGAGTGGAATCTCCGATCATGAGCGCATTCGGGACTGCGGCGCGCATGGCCGCGAGAATCCCGACTTGAGCGCGGTAGTCCGAACCTATCTCTTCAAACGCCGCAGCGCGGGTTCTTTCAGCGCGATCCTTTCCATCTCGTCGGTTGGATTTTCCGGGCAATGCCGACAGCAAAGACGAAACAACCTGACCGGTGCGACCCTCTATGGCTATTGCAGCTTCGTGACGGGTCAATTGATCCGGGCAAATATCCACTCGTATGAGCCCTGACATAGAGGCCATATCTCCGGTGGCATACATGTCATAGTCCGTTGGGCCCAACTCGGTCCCCAAAGCGAGGACGCAATCGGCTTCTTCGATCAATGCCCGGACGGTTTTCAAGCTTGGACTAGCGGGAACAGTCAGTGGGTGCCCATGCATCATACCGCGCGCATTTACGGTTTGTACGACAGGCGCATCGAGGCGCTCAGCGAGAATTTGTAGATCTTCTCCGGTCGTTTTCGCTCCGCCCCCCGCCAAGATGACGACTTTTCGCGCGGCTGACAGCCGGACTGCAGCTTGTTGGACTAAGTCACTGTCCAGTGCCTGATGGGGATGGTCTTTCGAAGTCAGGGCGCTTTCCGCGACCAGTCCCGCCACATCCAGCGGAATTTGGATATGGGTGGGACCCGGTCGTCCAGTGGAATAGGGGGCAAACGTGCGATCCAATGCAGCACTCAGATCACCGGGCTGGTCTACATGTTCGGACACCAGCGCTACAGATTTGGCCAGCGCATGTTGGTCGGGCAGTTCATGCAAATGGCCAAGACCCTTGTGAAGAGTGCTCTTTTCGTTGACGCCGGAAACCACCAGCATCGGAACGGAATCCGCACGGGCCTGCGCCATCGGCGTCAGCGTATTTGTCAGGCCGGGTCCTGTTATGACAAAGGCAACGCCCGGCTTGCCTGAAACGCGCGCATAGCCGTCAGCCATAAAACCTGCACCTTGCTCGTGCCTTGGGGTCACATGCTGAATGCCCGAGGCGGCAAGCCCGCGATAAAGCTCAACGGTGTGCACGCCGGGAATACCGAACACGCAAGACACGCCCCTTTGCTTCAACTCGGCGACCAGTGCCTCGCCCACTGTTTGGTTGGTCATGCAACATTCCGTTTGCTGAGGTTTGCGTGGGCGACGATGCGGTCCAGCGCCGTCGCGAATTGGCTGTCGTCGATGGTGAGGGCGACCCGAACCCAGTCTTTGAGGCTTTCACCAAAGGCCGAGCCGGGCATCACCGAAACGCCGTGTTCCAGCAGATCCCAGGCATAGGTGTCACCATCCATCCCAATGCCCGATACGTTGACCAGCGCAAACATGCCCGCATCCGGTTGGTGGACGGTCAGAGGCGTTTCACTATGAAGGCGGCGTTCCAGAACACCGGCGCGGGCTGCAAAACGCGATGCCATGCCTGCAGCGACCGAAGATCCGTGTCGCACAGCTTTTTCAGTCATGTCTGCGATAAAGGGCTGGTTGCCAAACAGCATCGTTTCCGAGACGGGTAGTAACGCAGTACAGAACGCGGCTGGGCCAACGCACCAACCGCTGCGGAAGCCAGGGGCTGCGTGAGATTTGGAAATCGACGACACGGCGATGACCCTATCGGCCAGGTCCGGGTCCGAAAGCGGAGATACAAATTCTGCTCCTTCAAACACCAGATGCTCGTACACTTCGTCCGAGATGATCCAGAGGTCGTGCTTGATCGCAAGTTCGCCAATTTTCCGTACATCTTCAGCGGTCAGGATCGCGCCTGTCGGATTATGTGGAGTCGTCAGAAGTATAGCGCGGCTGCGCGGGGTGATGCGCTCGGCAATATCTTCGGCCTGCAACCGGAAACCGTTTTCAGGGCGGAGTGGCACCGGCACGGGTTCGGCTCCTGATGCGCGGATCACGCCCTCGTATGTGGCATACATCGGGTCACCGACCAACACTTCGGAACCGGCTTCGGCGACGCCTTGCATCACCGTATAAAGCGCGGTCTGTGTGCCGGGAAAACAGAGAATGTTCTCGGGCAAGAACTGCCGGCCGCGGCTTTTTGTATACGACTCTGCCAAGGCTGCGCAAAGCCCGGCCTCTCCGCGGCCGTTGGAATAGCCGGTACGGCCCGCCTGCAACGCCAAGGCAGCGGCGTCGCATAGCTCTTGTGGCGTTGGCACGTCCGGCTCGCCGATTGTCATTTCCACCAGATCGGCGCCTGCCTCAACCATTGCGCGCGCCTTCAAGTGTACTTCCCACTTGCCGCCACCCAATCCGGCCAGCCGGTCAGTAATTGCTGTCAACCTCATAGGGGCTCGCTCTCCTGCGTTAGATCCAAATCGATAATGGCGGAAACGGATTGCAGCCCGATTTCAACCAGTTCACCCTGCTCAAAGGCATCGGGCAAGGCGCCGCCTTCCAGCCACAGACCGTCGATGACCGCGTTGCAAGCGATAGCCAGCTGCCGCAATTGGACAGGCGATGCCGAGCGGTTCGCTTCTTTCAGCGAGGCCGCGATCAACCCTTCAAGTTGGTCCCGAAAATAGCCGTATGTTCGTTCGTGGGTCGCCTTCATTTGCTGGTCCTGCTGAACTTTGTTCAAAAAACTGGCCCAAAGAGCGATAGCACGGGGGTCGACAACCGGGGGCGTCAACGACGCCTTCACGAAAGCTGCCAACTTGGCTTGGGCGCTGGCTTCGACTTCGTTCGCGGGCGCGAATGTCTGATCTGTCATCGAGTTCATGTGGTGCTCATACGCCGCGACGATCAGCTCCTCCTTGGAGTTGAAATAATGGCGGATGAGCCCCTGCGTCACATCTGCGCGGTCTGCGATTCCCCGCACTGTGGCGCCGCGGACGCCCTGCTCCGCCACCAAATCAAGCGTCGCGAGAATCAGTGCGTGCTGTCTGGCTTCGGCCGACTCACGCTTAAATTTCTTGCGGTCTTCGCTCACGATTGGTCCTTTTTTGCGGATGCCGTAATTATACACTTGCATAATTACTATGCTCACGGCTTACTGCAATCAGAAAGTTGGGGTCAAAGAAAAATGGACACAGCCGCCGCTGACGCAGTCGCTGAACGACCGGATACGCGCCGAGAGGCGATCCGCGTTGAAGACTTGCATAAGTCTTTTGGAAATCTCGAGGTGCTAAAAGGCGTAGACCTCACTGCACATCAGGGCGATGTCGTAGCGATCATTGGTGGCTCGGGGTCTGGCAAGTCGACCATGCTGCGATGCATCAATTTCCTTGAAACACCGACCTCCGGCAAAATCGTAATCGGAGGCGAGGAAGTGGCCATGCGGGCGGATGGAAGCCCGGCCAGCCAAAAGCAGATAGAGCGCATTCGGACAAAGCTGGCGATGGTGTTCCAGCAATTCAACCTGTGGACCCACCGCACTCTTCTTGAGAATGTAATCGAGGTTCCGGTACATGTGTTGAAGGTGCCCAAACCCGAGGCGATCGAACGCGCGCGCGAATTGCTGGTCAGGGTTGGCCTGGGCGGCAAGGAGGACACCTTCCCAGCATATTTATCCGGGGGCCAACAGCAGAGGGCCGCTATTGCTCGGGCACTGGCGGTTGATCCTTCCGCCATGCTCTTTGACGAGCCAACATCCGCACTGGATCCGGAACTCGTGGGCGAAGTGCTGACGGTGATCCGTGATCTGGCTGCCGAAGGGCGAACCATGTTATTGGTTACTCATGAGATGAAGTTCGCGCGCGAAGTGGCGAACCATGTCGTCTACCTCTACCAGGGGCGCATTGAAGAGCAGGGACCACCTGCCGACCTCTTTGGAAATCCACAATCAGAACGGCTGAAGCAATTCCTCAGATCCGTCGGATAGCATCAAAACACCAAATAAAACCAACCGGGAGACTCCTAATGAAACTGAAAGCACTTCTGACTGCAGCAACAGCCGCAGCCGTTCTAACTGCAGGCGCTGCCGCAGCTGAACAAGTCAAGATCGGTATCGCCGCCGAACCCTATCCCCCATTTGCGTCACCCGACAGCTCGGGCAATTGGGTCGGATGGGAGATCGAGGTGATCAATGCCGTCTGCGCCGCAGCCGAGCTTGACTGCGTGATCACCCCTGTCGCCTGGGACGGTATCATTCCATCGCTGACCGGCCAGCAGATCGACGCGATCATGGCGTCGATGTCGATCACCGAAGAACGGCTGAAGACTATCGACTTCAGTGATGCCTATTACAACACACCCGCAGTGATCGTGGCAGACAAGTCGATGGATATCGAGCCCACCGCAGAATCCCTCGCAGGTAAGATCATCGGGATCCAAGCCTCGACCATCCACCAAGCCTATGCCCAGGAATACTTCAAGGATTCCGAACTGAAAGTCTATCAGACTCAGGATGAGGCCAACCAAGACCTTTTCGCGGGTCGCATCGATGCTACTCAGGCCGACAGCATCGCTATGGCGGATTTTGTGAATTCGGACAATGGCAGCTGTTGCGAAATCAAAGGTGCTGTCGAGGATGACCCCGCAATCTTGGGCCGTGGCGTCGGTGCAGGTGTGCGTAAGGGCGACACCGAACTTCTTGAAGCGCTTAACAAAGGGATCGCTGCGATCTTGGCGGATGGGACCCACGAGAAAATCACCTCGGGTTATTTCACCACCAGCATCTACTAGGGCGTTGCTGTGACCGGACTGTTAGAGACACTGGGCCTTGGCACCAGCATGGAGTTGTTGTCGCTGTCTAGTTGGGGTGGCAACCTGTTGCGCGGGCTTGCCAATTCCCTGCAAATCGCCTTCGGCGCATTTGGAATGGGGCTGGTTATCGGGCTGTTCGGGGCCTACGGAAAACTCTACGGCGGGAAGGTCACGCGTGACCTTCTTGCCATCTACACAACAGTGATCAGGGCTGTGCCTGAACTGGTGCTGATCCTGATCCTCTATTATGTCGGCAGTGATATCATCAACAAGATCTCTGAGGCGGTCGGAGGCGGCCGGGTTGAGATCAACGGTGTGGCCGCCGGTATTTGGGTGCTGGGCGTTGTACAAGGGGCCTATGCCACCGAGGTTCTGCGAGGCGCCATAAAGGCGGTGCCCGTCGGGCAGATCGAGGCGGCGAAGTCCTATGGAATGCCCGCTTTCATGATCATGCGTCGGGTGACCATACCAGCAATGATGGGATTTGCGGTGCCCGGGCTGGCCAATCTTTGGCTTATCGCCACCAAGGACACGGCCTTGCTCGCTGTCGTCGGGTTCAGTGAGTTGACGCTGGAAACACGACAGGCGGCCAGCAGTACTCGCGCCTACTTCACCTTCTTTTTGGCTGCAGGTTTCTTATACCTGATGGTGACTCTTTTCTCAGGGGTCGTTTTTGCGCGCATTGAGAAATGGGCGCGGCGTGGTCAACCTTCGTTGAAGGGTGGCTCGGCATGATCACTGTAAAAGCTCTTATGCAACCGCACCGTATCGTCATGATGTTGCTGTTTGCAGCATTGGTGATCTGGTGTGCGTTCTCGTTGCGTTGGGATTGGATTCCAAAATATGCCCCTTTGGCGTTGCAAGGTCTCTGGACCACAATCTGGCTCTTGGTGGTCACAACCGTATTAGGCTTTCTAATGGCTGTGCCTCTAGGATTGGCGCAGGCAGTGGGTCCGTGGTACTTGGCTACGCCCGCCCGGGTT
The DNA here is from genome assembly GCF_056536505.1 of Ruegeria sp. CL3. Lineage (NCBI taxonomy): Bacteria > Pseudomonadati > Pseudomonadota > Alphaproteobacteria > Rhodobacterales > Roseobacteraceae > Ruegeria > Ruegeria sp. CL3. The sequence continues at coordinate 157,879 of NZ_JBQFPT010000005.1, forward strand.
TTCTGCACGATAATTCGAGGCACACCGCTGCTGTTGCAGATCTGGTTGCTATACTACGGGCTTGGTTCGTTATTTCCGCAGTTTCCCTGGATACGGTCGTCTGAGCTTTGGCCCTACCTGCGTCAGGCTTGGCCCTACGCCGTCCTAGCGCTGACACTGTCCTTTGCGGGATATGAGGGCGAGGTCATGCGTGGCGCGTTCTCTGGTGTGGCAAAAGGCCAGTTGGAGGCTGCAAAGTCTTTCGGGATGCCACGTTTCACAATGTTCCGCCGGATCTGGCTACCCCAAGCCGTACGCAATGTTCTGCCCACCTTGGGCGGAGAAACCATCTTGCAGCTCAAAGCAACGCCACTCGTAGCAACGATCACAGTGGTCGAGATATATGCGGTTTCGTCCCGGGTTCGAGCAGACACATTTGTGGTCTACGAGCCCCTGCTGTTGCTTGCGTTGGTTTACATGGCCATCGCCGGTTTAATTGCCTTGGCCTTCCGACGATTTGAGGAAGTTTGAAGTATTGGCAGCAGTGCTTACGTATGGTCGATAGGTGTTTTGGGTCAGAAATGCTTGATGTTTGGGTCAGACATGAATGACGTGATGCAATCATTCCTTGAGGTTTTGGCCATCGATTAAGTCAAAGATCTGTGACGTTCCACAATTATCGTGATCAACCGCCGCAGCCACCTGGATGGTTTCACTCTGATTGACGTGGTGTCCGACGCCAAGTGGATCACCTTCGCCGCCAAAAAGGAACTTTGCGACGCGGTTATCCAACGCGACGGAATCAAGTGTGTAGGGCCGGTGAAGATTGACTGGAAAAGTGGCAATGTGGCGATCGAAACACTCACTGCTTTTGTTCAAGCCATGCCCGCGCGCCGTTATGTCGTGCTTTTCCCAGAGGGTACGCGCACTAACTCCGGAAGCCTCGGCAAGTTCAAGGCAGGAGCTATAATAGTAGCGCGCACCAACGGCCGAACAACACGACCCGTCGTAATTCACGCATCCTACAAAAGCATGCCGCGCGACAAACACTTGCCCAAAAGCGGAACGATCCGGGTCGAGGTATTGCCGTCACTTAAATACGATCACTCCGCTTCAGTGGACGAAGATATTGCTCACCTGCGAAGCGCAATGATGGCCGTTTTCGACGCCGGATTGTGTAGGTAGGTATGTGGTTCTTCGTTGCTCCTGCGACTCCAATAGTAAGACAAAGGTCCGCCCTGGGCTATAAGCCGACTTTCGATGCGGCCGACGCAAATGGCCGCCTTGGGCCGATTTTGATGTTAGTGCTTGGGCAATGCCAAAGGGATCGCAATCAGCGGTGATAACTTGTCGACCACAACTGAAAGTGCAACTAACGAGCGGGCTAAGGGCTCTGCCCCCGCCGCCTGTCGGCGTCTCCACCGGGATATTTTCAGCCAGATGAAGGGCGGATCAGGAGGCCGCTTTCATCAGACCCTGCGCGATGATCTCGGCTTGTGCTTCGTCCAGGGACTTGTGGATGCGCACGAACATCTCGTCGATGTCCGCAGTAGTAAGGATCAGAGGCGGAGAGATGATCATCCGGTCGCCGACATGCCGCATGATCAGGTTGTTGGCAAAGCAGCGGTCGCGGCAGATATAGCCCACCGTGCCGGGGGCCGAGGCGAATTTGGCGCGGCTGGCTTTGTCGGGGGTCAGCGCGATCGACGCCATCATGCCGACGATCTTGGCCTCGCCCACCAACGGGTGATCGGCCAGCGCCTCCCATTTCAGTTTCAGGTAGGGGGCTGCTACGTCGCGGACATGCTCGACGATCTTTTCCTCTTCGAGGATGCGCAGGTTTTCCAGCGCCACAGCCGCTGCGACCGGGTGGCCGGAATAGGTGTAGCCATGGTTAAACTCGGTGCCGCCGATCACCTCGGCGATTTCGTCGTTGACGATTGACCCGCCGATGGGGGCATAGCCCGAGCTGAGGCCCTTGGCGATGGTCATGATATGCGGTTTGATGCCAACGGTTTGCGATCCGAACCAGTTGCCAGTACGGCCAAAGCCACAGATCACTTCATCGGCGATCAGCAGGATGTCGTATTTGTCGCAGATGCGCTGGATTTCGGGCCAATAGGTTTCGGGCGCAACGATAACACCACCTGCGCCTTGTACGGGCTCGGCGATAAAGGCCGCGACGCGGTCTTCGCCGAGTTCTTGGATGGCATCCTCCAACTCGCGTGCGCGGGCGAGGCCGAACTCTTCGGGCGTCATGTCACCGCCTTCGGCCCACCAGTTGGGTTGATTGATATGGTGGATGTTCGGGATCGGAATACCGCCCTGTGCGTGCATTCCGGCCATTCCGCCCAACGAAGCGGAGCCCACTGACGAGCCATGATATGCATTGTGCCGGCTGATGATGATGTTCTTGTCGGGCTGGCCTTTTTCGGCCCAATAAGTGCGCACCAGACGGATGTTGGTGTCGTTCGCCTCGGACCCGCCAGCGGCGAAGAACACGTGGTTCAGATCGCCTGGGGCAAGCTCGGCCAGTTTGTTGGCCAGTGCAATTGCAGGCACGTGGGTCGTTTTGAAGAAGGTGTTGTAGTACGGAAGCTCGCGCATTTGGCGGGCGGCGGCGTCGGCCAGCTCATCGCGCCCGTAGCCGATATTCACGCACCACAGGCCGGCCATCGCGTCCAGGATCTGTTCGCCTTCGCTGTCTGTCAGATAGACGCCATTGGCGCGGGTGATAACGCGCGCGCCCTCTTTACCCAGCGCTCCGTTGGCGGAGAACGGGTGCATGTGGTGGGCGGCGTCCAGCGCCTGCAATTCCGCGGTGGGCATGTGGTTTGTGATCGTGGACATCCGAAAGACTCCTGCAACGGTGGTTGCGAGTCACAATATGATCAAATTATTTCCTGTCAATCGAATCGGTGTTTGCTAGATGTCCGGGGCAGCGTCGATCATCAGTTCCATGCCTTGCTCGATATCCTGAGCGGTCGCTTTCGCCACGTTTTCCGCATCCCCGGCGCGCAGCCCTGCGATGATGTCCTTATGGCGATCAGGCAGGCTTTGAGTGCCGAAGCGGCCGCAGACCACACGCAAGGATGGCCCGAATCGGAGCCACAGACGCTCGGCCAGATCGCTCAGAACGGGCGCATTGGCATGTGCATATAGCGTTTCGTGGAATCTGTGGTTGAGATGCAGGTAGCCATGAACGTCACCATCCGCGATCATCTGGTCCAATTGCTGGTCGATTGATTCCAGTTGATCAATGTCGCTGGTGGACATTTTGGCGGTGGATCGCCTTGAAAGCTCTGATTCTATGGCAATTCTGGCGAAGATCACTTGCTCAACATCACCGCTGGACAACAGGGGCACACTGACCCTGCGATTGCCCTGAAACACCAATGCGCCGTCCGAGATCAGACGACGAATCGCCTCACGCACGGGGGTCATGCCGACGCCGAGCGAATCAGTCAGGCCCTGAATAGTGACGGGCTGACCTGGTACCAGCTCGCCGAACATGATCATGGATTTCAGGGTGTGGTAGACCTGTTCGTGCGCGGGCCGTTTCCCGGCGTCAATATTGGGCTTAGATGCCTTATTTTTGATCAAATCCAATTGGTTTGCCTTGTCTCGATGGGTGCCGACTTGCCGGGCTGTTGACCTTTTGGAACCATAGTTCAGAAAGTCGAAAAACGCAAAACTTGATCAAATCCAAAAAAACGGGACAATACCCACCATAATCGCAGGGAGAACAAAAATGATGTTCAAGACGCTGACACTGACAGCGGTTCTCGCATTGGGGACTTCGGCGGCCTTCGCCGAAGAGGTGCGAGTCTATAACTGGTCGGACTATATCGACGAGGAGCTTCTAACGAAGTTCGAGGAAGAGACAGGGCTGACCCTGATCTACGACGTGTTCGACAGCAACGAGTTGCTGGAGACCAAGATGCTGGCCGGTGGGTCGGGCTATGATGTCGTGGTGCCCTCGGGTACGTTCCTTCAGCGCCAGATTCAGGCCGGAGCGTTCCGGGAACTGGATACAGCTCAGCTGTCCAATGCTGGCAACCTGTGGGATGTCATCCAAGAGCGTACTGCCGGATACGACCCGAACAATGCTTATTCGATCAACTACATGTGGGGCACCACTGGCATTGGTGTGAATGTCGGCAAAGTCAAAGAAGCGCTGGGGGATGACGTTGCGCTGAACAGCATGGACTTGGTGCTGAAACCCGAAAATATGGAGAAACTGGCCGAGTGCGGAGTGCATTTCTTGGATGCTCCCGCCGAAATGATCCCGATGACATTGCAATATCTGGGTGAGGACCCGGACAGCCATGACCCGGACGTCATCAAGAAGGTCGAGGAAGTACTGACCGGCGTGCGCCCTTATATCCAGAAATTCCACAGCTCGGAATACATCAACGCGCTGGCCAATGGCGATATCTGCGTGGCAGTTGGTTGGTCGGGTGACATTCTGCAGGCCCGTGACCGTGCGGCCGAGGCCGACAACGGCGTTGAGATCGAATACCACCCCTTCGCCGAAGGCTCGCTTATGTGGTTCGACCAGATGGCTATTCCGGCGGACGCTCCGAACCCGGAAGGCGCGCATAAGTTCCTGAACTTCATCCTTGATGCCAACAACATGGCGGCGGCGTCGAACTATGTGTACTACGCAAACGGCAACAAGGCCTCGCAAGAGTTCCTTGAGGAAGACGTGATCGGTGATCCGGCGATCTATCCGGATGATGCGACGATGCAGAACCTCTACATCACGACGCCTTACCCGGCAAAAACACAGCGGGTTGTGACCCGTATGTGGACCAAGATCAAATCGGGAACCTGATCCGATTTCGCGCAAGGCGGCGGGTATCGCCTTGCGCCCACTTCCAGATTGTCGAACGGGGGCCGTTTTGAACTCTGACGTCTTTGCGCCGTGGGATGACCCGCAGGCGAAACCCTTGATCCAATTCCAGAATGTCACCAAACGGTTTGGAGATTTCACGGCCATAGACAATCTGTCTCTGGACATTTTCGAGAAAGAATTCTTTGCCCTGCTCGGTCCGTCGGGTTGCGGCAAGACCACGATGATGCGGATGCTGGCAGGATTCGAAACGCCGACAGAAGGGCACATCATTCTGGGCGGTCAGGACATTGACCCGATCCCGCCCAACAAGCGGGCGGTGAACATGATGTTCCAGTCCTACGCGCTGTTTCCGCATCTCAGCATCTGGGAAAACATCGCCTTTGGTCTGCGCCGGGACAACATGCCCAAGCATGACCTTGAGGATCGGGTGGAAGAGATGCTACGCCTGACCCGGCTCGAGCAATTCGCGCGCCGTAAGCCACATCAGATCTCGGGCGGTCAACGGCAACGGGTCGCGCTGGCGAGGTCGCTGGCGAAGGCGCCTAAGCTGTTGCTCTTGGACGAACCTCTGGGTGCGTTGGACAAGAAACTGCGACAGGACACGCAGTTCGAACTGATGGATATTCAGGAGAAGACCGGCACGACTTTTGTGATCGTTACCCACGATCAGGAGGAAGCCATGACCGTCGCCAGCCGCGTGGCGGTAATGGATCAAGGTCGCTTGATGCAGGTCGCCACGCCCGATCGCATCTATGAAAACCCGAACTCGGTCTATGTCGCTGACTTTATCGGCGACGTAAACATCATCGAAGGCCACGCCACCGCGAATGGTGAGGAAACCTATCGGATCGACTGGGCCGAAGGGCAGGCTCCGCTGACGGCAACCTCGGCGAACGGCTTCTCGGAGGGTCAGGCCTGCCATCTGGCGATCCGACCCGAGAAGGTGACGATCTCAACCGACCGCCCTGCCGAGGCAATCAATGCCGTGCAGGGCAAGGTGTTGGATATCGCTTATCTGGGCAACCTCTCGACCTATCATGTCGAACTGCCGAACGGCACGATCATCAAGGCGCAAACGGCCAATACTCGCCGCATCTCGCGTCGGTCATTCACATGGGAAGACCCGGTCTGGCTGTCCTGGACAGCGACGGCTGCGGTCCTGTTGGCAAGCTGATGCGCCGCGCGCTGCTGATCGCAGTTCCTTATGTCTGGCTGTTGGCGCTGTTTTTGGTGCCGTTTTTCATTGTCCTAAAAATCTCGCTCTCGGACACGGAACTGGCGATCCCGCCGTACACGCCGACCTTGGACCTGTCGCAGGGTTGGGCCGGGATCAAGGATTTCTTCAGCCAGCTGGATTTTGAGAATTTCGTCTGGTTGACCGAGGATGACCTGTATTGGAAGGCCTACCTCTCCAGCCTGAAGATCGCTGTGATCTCAACTTTTTTCACGCTGCTGGTGGGATACCCGATTGCCTATGGCATGGCGCGCGCACCGGCCGAATGGCGCCCGACACTGATGATGCTGGTGATCCTGCCGTTCTGGACCTCATTCCTGATCCGCGTTTACGCGTGGATGGGGATCCTGTCGAACGAAGGGTATCTGAATCAGCTGCTGCTGTGGACGGGTATCATCTCGACTCCACTGACGATTCTGAACACCAATACCGCGGTCTATATCGGGATCGTCTATACCTATCTGCCGTTCATGATCCTGCCGATCTATTCCTCGTTGGAGCGCATGGACGAGTCGCTGATCGAAGCCGCCGAGGATCTGGGGTGCTCGCGCCTGCAGGCATTCTGGCTGGTGACAATACCCTTGTCGCGCCCCGGTATAATTGCGGGCTGTTTCCTGGTGATGATCCCGGTGATCGGTGAGTTCGTGATCCCCTCGCTTCTGGGCGGCTCGGGCACCCTGATGATCGGCAAGGTCCTGTGGGAGGAGTTCTTCTCAAACCGTGACTGGCCGGTCGCAAGCGCGGTGGCGGTGGTTCTGCTGCTGATCCTCGTGGTGCCGATTGTGCTGTTCCAGCGCAATCAGCAGAAACAGGCGGAGGCTGAGAAATGAACAGGTTAAGCTGGTTCAATACGGTTTCCCTGACACTGGGGTTTGCGTTCCTGTACATCCCGATGATTATCCTGATCATCTTCAGCTTCAACGAAAGCAAACTGGTGACTGTCTGGGCCGGATTCTCAACCAAATGGTACGGAGAGCTGGCTCAGAACGAAGCGTTTCTGGACGCGGCATGGGTGACGATCCGGGTGGCGGTGTTCTCATCGACATTGGCAACCATTCTGGGCACCGCCGCGGCCTATGTCCTGGTACGCGGAGGGCGCTTCTTTGGCCGCACCCTGTTCTCGGGAATGATCTATGCGCCGCTGGTCATGCCCGAGGTGATCACAGGTCTGTCGCTGTTGCTGCTCTTCATCGGCATCGGATTGGACCGGGGGATCCTGACCATCGTTCTGGCCCATACGACATTCTCGATGTGCTTTGTGTCGGTGGTTGTCTCCTCGCGCCTTGTGACCTTTGACCAATCGCTGGAAGAGGCCGCCTTGGACCTTGGCTGCTCACCCGCGCAAGCGTTTCGTCTGGTGACCCTGCCGATCATCGCGCCGGCGGTGATCTCGGGCTGGCTGCTGGCCTTTACTCTGTCGCTGGATGATCTGGTGATCGCGTCCTTTACTTCGGGTCCGTCTGCCACGACCTTGCCGATCAAGATTTTCTCGGCCGTGCGGCTTGGTGTCAGCCCTGAGATTAACGCGCTGTCGACCCTCATGATCGCGGTTGTGACGATCGGCGTCATCACCGCCTCATTGGTGACCAAACGCGCCATGATGCGGCAAAAGCAGGATGAGATGGCCGCCGTGCGCGCCGAATGAAACGGATATTTCCAGACTACACATATGGTGATGGGCCAAGGCAGGGGTGCTGGTGGGACGAAACGATCGCCGCCCCCGACTGGCCTGAACAGCAGGGTGATTTGCAGGTGGATGTTGCCATCATCGGCGGCGGCTTCACCGGAGCTTCGGCTGCACTGCATCTGGCGGATGCCGCCGTGTCCGTCGCAGTGTGTGAAGCCGAAACACCCGGTTGGGGGGCTTCGGGACGCAATGGTGGGTTCTGTTGTCTGGGGGGATCAAAACTCAGCTACAAGGCCATGTGTCGTCGCTATAGTGAGGCTTCGGCGCAAGCCTATTTCGAGGCTGAAAGCGACGCGGTGCAACTCGTTGAAAGCCTTCTGAACCGCTACGGGATCGATGTGGATCGGCATTCAAAAGGTGAGACGCAACTGGCCCATTCCCGCCGAGCGATGGAGGCGCTGAGGCGCAATGCCGATGAGAAGGGCATACTGCATGAAGCCGTTGATTTATCTGGTCTAGGTCTGAACGGGCCATTTCACGGTGGATACACAACTCCAGTTGGGTTCGGCCTGAATCCTCGGAAATACCTTTTTGGCCTAACTCAAGCCGCGCAGGCCAAAGGCGCATTGTTTTTTCAGAACAGCCCCGTTCTGAGCATTGAGAAGACTGCGTCAGGCTTTGCTATACAAACACCAAAAGGCCAAATCCGAGCCGACAAGGTGTTGGTCTGCACCAATGGGTACTCCAGCGAAGATATCCCGTCCTGGATGTCGGCGCGCTACATGCCTGCCCAATCCACGGTGCTGGTCACTCGTCCTCTGACACCGGACGAGAAGGCGGCGCAGGGTTGGACCTCGGATCAGATGTCCTACGATACGCGTAATCTTTTGCACTATTTCCGCCTGATGCCGGATGGTCGGTTCCTGTTTGGCATGCGGGGCGGGCTGCAGTCCTCACCCAAAGCCGAGGCGGCGATCCGCATGCAGGTGCAGCGCGACTTCAAGCGTATGTTCCCGGCGTGGTCCGAGGTGGACGTCACTCATATCTGGTCGGGCATGGTATGCATGTCGCGCGATCTGGTGCCTTTTGTCGGGCCGGTTCCGGGTCAGGCAGGGATGTTCGCGGGCTTTGCCTATCATGGCAACGGAGTCGCCATGGGCACCTATAGCGGCCGGGCCCTGGCGCGGTTGGCGCTGGGCCAGACCAGCGGATTGCCACAGGTCATGTCCGAGACCGCCCGGCGCTTTCCTTTGGGCCGGTGGCGGCGAGCCCTGATGCCGCCAGCCTATGCCGCTATGGGACTGGCCGATCTGTAATCCGCTTGTAATAGCCGTGCGGAAACAACCCATCGGAGCTTGAGGCCTGCGTGAAAATACTGGAACGTGTGGCAAACCCCATGAAACCCGACCGGAGGGCAGAAGATGAAGATAGGCGGTGTTCACTACCACTCGATCTGGCGCGACGCTGAAAGCGGCGAGGTCAGGATCATCGACCAGCGCTGGCTGCCGCATGATTTCCGGATCGCCATCCTGTCCTCTCTGGCCGAGTTTGAGGCCGCGATCCGCGAGATGTGGGTGCGTGGTGCACCTCTGATCGGGGCGACCGCTGCTTATGGTATGGCGGAGGCGATGTCTCGGGACCCGTCTGATCAGAGTTTTGAACATTCAGCCTCGGTGCTGAACGCGACCCGCCCAACGGCGGTGAACCTGAACTGGGCGTTGCAGCGCTGCCGGGAGGCCCTGCTGCCTCTGCCGCCCGATCAACGTGCCGCCGCAGCCTGGGCGCTGGCGGACGAGATCTGCGAAGAGGATATTGAGATCAATCGCCGGATCGGAGAACACGGGCTCGCTTTGATCCGCGACATCGCTGCCCGCAAACCAGCGGGTGAGCCGGTGCGATTGTTGACCCATTGCAATGCCGGGTGGCTGGCCACCGTAGATTGGGGCACTGCGACCAGCCCGATGTATCAGGCGCATAACGCTGGCTTGCCGATCCATGTCTGGGTTGATGAAACGCGCCCCCGGAACCAAGGGGCCTTGACCTCTTGGGAGCTGGGAGAACATGGCATCAGCCATCAATACATCGTCGACAATGCAGGCGGTCACCTGATGCAGCATGGTCTGGTCGATCTGGTGATCACCGGGACGGATCGAACAACCTCGACCGGTGATGTTTGCAACAAGATTGGCACCTATCTGAAAGCTCTGGCCGCGCATGACAACAATGTGCCGTTTTATGTGGCCTTGCCCTCACCCACCATCGATTGGACGCTGCGGGACGGTGTCGCCGAGATCCCGATCGAGGACCGTTCGGACCGCGAAATCTCGCACGTGTTTGGCATGACAGAGGACGGCATTGGAGAGGTCTGTGTCGTCCCCGATGGCTCGGCTGTGGGCAACCCGGCCTTTGATGTTACGCCGAACCGTCTGGTCACCGGTTTGATCACCGAGCGGGGCGTTTGTGACGCCAGTGCCGAAGGTCTGGCGGCCATGTTCCCTGAAAAGGTTGGCCAAGCCGCCTGAGCGCAGAACGACAAGGATACCAAAGACATGATCGAAAACATGTATAAGGCGCAGGCCGCCGCAGACTGGCGTGCGGCTGCCGGCGCCGATCCGGCTGATCAGGAATTGTCAGAGCGGGTCTACACTTCGCGCCTCATCGGTCAGAACCCGGATCTGCTGATGCATGGCGGTGGCAATACCTCGGTCAAGCTAGAGCGCCCCGATCTGTTCGGCGAGATGCGGCCGGTTCTGCACGTCAAGGGCTCGGGCTGGGATCTGGACACGATCGAAGCGCCCGGACTGCCCGGTGTCTGGCAAGAGCCGCTGTTGAAGCTGCGCGCGCTCGATAAGCTGTCGGATGAAGACATGGTGAACTATCAGCGCTCAAGCCTGCTGAATTCGGCCTCGCCCAACCCGTCAGTGGAAACGCTGCTGCATGCCTTCCTGCCACACAAATACGTCGATCACACCCACGCGACGCCGTTTCTGATCCTCGCCGACTTGCCCAATGCCGAGGAGGTCTGTCGCGAGATTTTCGGCGACCGGCTGGGGATCGTGCCTTACATCATGCCCGGTTTTAGCCTCGCGAAAGCAGCGGCGGATGTGTACGACGCCAACCCTGATGTTGAAGGGCTGCTGCTCCTTAAACATGGTCATTTCGCCTTTGGCGCCACCGCGCAGGAAAGCTATGACAAGATCGTTCAGCATACCAATGAGGTCGCGGACTATCTCGGCCTGACAGACCTGACGCCAATTGGTGAACGTCTGCCTGCCAACGGGCTGGACATGTTGCCCGTCTTGCGTGGCGTGATCGCTGAGGTCACTGCGGATCAGGACAGTCCGATGCCTGTCTTTGATCTGAGAAATGGCCCCGCGACACATGCGTTTATGGCGCGCGGCGATGTGGACGCGCTGGCGACTCGCGGCATGGCCTCACCGGATCACGTGCTGCGTACCAAGGGCTGGCCGCTGGTGCTGAAACAGGCGGACCTAACCGACCGAGAGAGCATCAAGGCCAAGGTCGAAGCCTTCGCTGTGGATTACCGCGCCTATTTCGACCGTCAGGCCCCTCAGGCCGCGGAACCCAAGACCATGCTGACCCCTGATCCCAAACATGCGTGGATCGAAGGGATCGGCGTGCTGGGGATTGGGGTGAACGCTAAGGCGGCCTCAGCCTCGGCTGATCTTGCTGAACAGAACATCCGCGTGCGCGCTGTCGCAGAAGATGGGGGCGGGTTCTATCCCATCGGTGAAAAGGACATGTTCGATTGCGAATATTGGTCGTTGGAGCAAGCAAAGTTGGGCAAAGGCACCCCTCCGCCGTTTCAGGGCCGGGTCGTCATGGTGACCGGAGGGGCAGGCGCGATTGGTCTGGCTACCGCCAAAGCCTTCGCCGCCAAAGGGGCGAATGTCGTTCTGGTGGACCGGGATCAAGCGGCTCTGGATGCCGCCCTATCCCAGTTGGGTCGCTGGCATGCGGCCTGCGCGCTCGACATCACGCAAGCTGACGCTGCCGAAACCGCGATGACCGCTGCGGTCACCGCCTTCGGGGGGCTAGATATTCTGGTGTCCAATGCGGGTACGGCCACAGGGGGCGCTCTGGTCGAGCTGGCGGATGAAGCCTTCCGCGCGGCTTTCGAGTTGAACTTTTTCGCGCATAAGGCCTTTGCCACCGCCGCTGCCAAGCTGATGCAGGATCAGGGGCGGGGTGGACAGATTCTGTTCAATATCTCAAAACAGGCGGTCAATCCTGGTCGCAACCTTGGGGCCTATGGAACCCCCAAAGCCGCCACGATGTTCCTGATGCGGCAACTGGCGCTGGAACTGGCGGGGTCTGGTATTCGGGTCAACGGGGTCAATGCCGACAAGATACGTTCGGGTCTGCTGACGGATGCGTTCATCAAGGAACGCGCCGCCGCGCGTGGGGTCAGCGAAGAGGTCTATATGGGCGGCAACCTTCTGGGCCGCGAGGTTGAGGCGCATCATGTCGCCGAGGCTTTTGTCAATCTGGCCTTGATGGAGCGTACCACGGGACACGTCATCACAGTCGACGGTGGCAATACCGAGGCCGAACTGCGCTAGCTTCGCCCCCAAAAAAACCACTGCGCGCGACCGATAAACGGCCGCGCGCAGGAAAAACGTGTCAAATGCGTCGTTAGAAATGCGCCGATTGAGTGGCCGGGTTTTTCGCAACCGGCGGGGCGAACTTGGTCAGGTCGATCCCTTCAACCGAGGCTTTGTATTCCTCGATCGTGGGCGTCCGGCCCAGAATGGCCGACAGGACAACAACCGGGGTCGAGGCCAGCAGCGATTCACCCTTCTTGTCTGGCGCATCTGCCACGACGCGGCCCTGGAACAGGCGGGTCGAGGTGGCCAGAACCGTGTCGCCCTTGGCGGCCTTTTCCTGGTTGCCCATGCACAGGTTACAGCCGGGACGTTCGAGATACAGGATGTTCTCGTACTCAGTCCGCGCCTTTTCTTTCGGGAACAGGTCATCGAATTCGAAGCCTGAGTATTTCTCAAGCACTTCCCAGTCGCCTTCTTCCTTCAACTCGTCGATGATGTTGTAAGTCGGGGCTGCCACGACCAGCGGGGCCTGAAACTCGACCTTACCGGTTTCCTTTTCAAGGTTCTTCAGCATCTGGGCCACGATCTTGATGTCGCCCTTATGCACCATACAGGACCCGACAAAGCCCAGATCCACATGCTTTTCGGCATTGTAGTACGAGATCGGGCGGATCGTGTCGTGGGTATAGCGTTTCGAGACGTCGGCGTTGTTGACATCCGGGTCGGCGATCATCGGTTCAACGATCTGGTCCAGATCGACGACAACCTCGGCGAAATATTTTGCGTTGTCATCGGGGCGCAGCGCTGGCTTTTCGCCCGACTTGATCTCGGCAATGCGCGCATCGGCGATGTTGATCAGCTTTTGCAGCATGCCGTTCTCATGCTCCATGCCTTTGTCGATCATGATCTGGATGCGCGACTTGGCCAGTTCCAGCGAACCGATCAAGGTCTCGTCATTCGAAATACAGACCGAAGCCTTGGCCTTCATCTCGGCAGTCCAGTCGGTGAAGGTAAAGGCTTGGTCGGCCAGCAGCGTGCCGATGTGAACCTCGATCACGCGGCCTTGGAACACGTTGTCGCCATGCTGTTCCAGCATTTGCGCCTGAGTGGCATGCACTACGTCGCGGAAATCCATATGCTCGGCCATTTTGCCTTTGAAGGTCACCTTGACCGATTCAGGGATCGGCATCGAGGCCTCACCTGTGGCCAGCGCCAAAGCAACAGTGCCCGAGTCGGCCCCGAAGGCCACGCCTTTGGACATACGAGTGTGGCTGTCGCCGCCGATGATGACCGACCAGTCATCCACGGTGATGTCGTTCAACACCTTGTGGATCACGTCGGTCATCGAATGGTAGACGCCCTTCGGGTCACGCCCGGTGACGAGGCCGAAGTCATTCATGAACTTCATCAGGCGGGGGGTGTTGGCTTGCGCCTTCGCATCCCACACAGAGGCCGTGTGACAGCCGGACTGATACGCCCCATCGACGATGGGTGAGACAACGGTTGCCGCCATCGACTCAAGCTCTTGCATGGTCATCAGGCCGGTTGTGTCCTGTGAGCCGACGATGTTGACCTTGACGCGCACGTCCGATCCGGCATGCAGAGTTTTGCCGGGTGTGGTTCCAACGGCGTTCTTGTTGAAGATCTTTTCAACCGCTGTCAGGCCCTGGCCCTCGTGGCTGATTTCTTTCGACGGAGCAAAGACCAGCGGCGCTTCGACGCCCAGTGCCTCGGCTGCGAATGTCTGCAGTTTCTTACCAAAGACGATGGCGTAGGAACCGCCTGCCTTCATGAATTCAACCTTTTGCGGCGTGAAGGACGAGTTCACGTCGACCAGCTCTTCGCCATCTTCGCTCAGCAGTTTGTGGTCTTTGGTGTTGATCTTCAGAACCGTACCAGTGGCGACCGAGTACTTCTCTTCCAGGATCGGGTTGCCGTCATTGTTGAGGATTGCGTTGCCATCCTCATCTACCTTTTTGACCCAGTTCTTCAGGTCCAACCCGATGCCGCCGGTCACGCCGACGGTGGTCAGGAAGATCGGCGAAATGCCGTTGGTGCCTGCAACGATGGGGGCGTAGTTGACGAAGGGCACATAGGGGCTGGCTTGTTTGCCGGTCCATAGCGCCACGTTGTTCACACCCGACATACGGGACGAGCCCACACCCATGGTGCCTTTTTCAGCGATCAGCATGACGCGCTTGCCAGGATGCTTCAGCTTCAGCGCTTCGATCTCTTGTTGTGCGGTCTCGGATATCAGGCATTTACCGTGCAATTCACGGTCCGCGCGCGAGTGTGCCTGATTGCCAGGCGACAGCAGGTCGGTCGAGATGTCACCCTCGGCGGCGACATAAGTGACGACTTCGATCTCTTCGTCGATGTCGGGCAGTTTGGTGAAGAACTCGGCTTTGGCGTAGCTTTCAAGGATATCTTTCGCGACCGCATTGCCTGCATCGAGCGCAGCTTTCAGCCGGTCTGTATCCGCGTCATAGAGGAACACCTGAGTCTTCAGTTCCTCAGCCGCCTTGCCCGTAATTGTCGCATCGTCGCCCAATGCCAGATCCAGCAGAACCTTAACCGAAGGGCCGCCTTTCATGTGCGACAGCAGCTCGAATGCGAAATCCTGCGAGATTTCTTCGACATCGGCCTGACCCAGAATGATCTCTTTCAGAAACGCTGCCTTCTCACCCGCGGCGCTGGTTGTGCCAGGCAGGGTATTGTAGATGAAGAAATGCAGCGAGTCCGCGCGGTGTTCGTTTTGAGAGTCGCGGATCTGGTCGATGATCTCTTTTGTCAGGGCACCGTCGTCGACGGGTTTGGGGTTCAACCCCTGCTCTTTGCGTGTTTCGATCTCGGCAAGGTAATCTGTATACAGGCTCATGGCTATCCCGACGTATTGGCGTTAGAAGGTGCTTGAGGTCCCGGTCTCAGACATGGATCTGACGCCCGGATCTTCTTTGTATGCGGCGGTATACTAAATCAGATGGGATTGCAAGTCACGACCCTGGGACAGGTTGCCCCAGGCGCGATGTGTTACTCCCGGAACGCCCGCGTGAAGTAGTCGGTCAGCGGCTTGGTCAGGTAGGACAGCGGGGTACGCTCATCCGTTTTGATCATTGCCTCGACCGGCATGCCCGGCAGAAGAGTTTGCCCATTCAGGCGATCCAGCTGACCGTCATCAGGGACCAGTTCAGCCCGATAGAAGGTAAAGCCTGTGCCCTCGTCGGTGAATGTGTCCGCTGAGACATTGATAACATGGCCATCCAGTTCCGGGGTTTCCCGCTGGTTGAAACTGGGAAAGCGCAGGGCGACCTCTTGCCCACGAAACAGCTGGTCCACATGGATCGCATCGACCTTGGCTGCCACTAGAAGCGGCGTATCCTGAGGCACCACATACATCATCTGTTCAGCCGGTTGGATGACCGACTGCAGGGCGAAAACCTGACTGTCATAAACGGTTCCAGAAACGGGCGCGCGAATATCCAGACGCGAAAGGCGCTCGGTCAGCGAGAGGCGTCGTTCAGCAAGCTCGGCGATGCGCGTCTGTGCGTCACGCAGCGTTGTGATCGCTTCTTCCCGGCGGGCCGCGTTCAGCTCCAATATCTGGATTTCGGTCGAGGCGATCTGCCCTTTGAGCCGGGCGATGGTCGCCTCGAGCCGCCCGATGGCACCGGTCAGGTTGGCCTCTTCCCGTTGCAGGGCAGAAACACGGCTGGCTTGTGTCAGGCCGCGCTCCAGCAGGTTTTCCTGATCCTTCAATTCTTCACTGATTAGCTCAACCTGTGCGCGCGCTGCGGTCAGTTGTGCTTGCGTACCGTCAATCTCGCTTTCGATTTGGGTCTTTTGCCGATTTAACTGTTCGGTTTTCTGCGCCAGAGTTTCTGCGCGGGCGTCAAACAAGCGCTGCTGACCAGCGATGAGGTTGGGACTGATAGATTCCCGATCTTGAACCTCGCGCAGTTTTGCTGCCAACTCCTCGGAGGTGGCGCCATCGCGTTCCGCTTCCAGCCGGGCCTGACGGCTGAGCAGTTCGAACAATTGCGTCTCGACCACAGTCTTTTCCGAAGCCAGAAACGTATCATCCAGACGCAGCAGAAGTTCACCGCTTTCCACCAGATCCCCATCGCGCACAAAAATCTCACCGACGACCCCGCCATCGGGATGCTCTACCACCTGACGGTTGCTTTGCACCTCGATCACGCCTTGTGAGATGATCGCACCGGCCAGTTGGGTTCGAACGCTCCAGATGCCGATGCCCACAACAAGGATGAGCAGCGCAAAAAAGCCCACAGTTGCGGGGAAGGTTATGCGCCAACTGCGGCGCGCAGGAGGGTTGCTCATTTCTCACCCACTTTATTGAGGTGTCGTTTGATCGCACCGGCATTCTGGACCATCGAACCCAGAACCTCGTCCCGGCTGCCTGCTTTGACGATCTGGCCTTTCTCGACCACAATCAGGTCATCACATTCCGAAATCGCTTGCGGGCGGTGCGTCATGATAATCGCGGCCTTGCCACTTTTCTTGAGGCTGCGCACCGCGCGGTTCAGCGCTTCAGTGCCGTCGGCATCCAGGGCCGAGTTCGGTTCGTCCAGGATCAGCAGAACAGGATCACCATATAGCGCCCGGGCAAGCGCGATCCGTTGTTTCTGACCGCCGGACAACTGGCTGTCATTGCCTTCTAGAAAGGTGTCGTAACCCTTCTCCAAAGACATAATCAGCTCATGTGCGTTGGCCTTTTTGGCGGCGGCGACAACAGCGGCGTCATCGGGTTGTTGCGACATCCGGGCGATGTTCTCAGTTACCGTTCCGTTGAACAGTGTGACCTGCTGCGGCAGGTAACCGATGTAGTGGCCCAGATCATCTGCGGCATATTGGTCCAGTGTCGCGCCACCCAAGCGAATCTCACCCGCTGCGGGGGTCAGCAGACCCAAAAGCGCCTTGGCCAGAGTTGTCTTGCCCGAGCCACTTTTGCCGATCACACCCAGCGCCTTGCCGGGTTCCAATAGCAGCGAGGCATTGCGCAGGGTTGGCTTTTGAACGCCGGGCGGAATGACCGTCAGCCCTTTTGCGACGAGACGCGCCTCGGGCACCGGCAGCTTGGTTTTGGCCTGCTCGGGAGGGGTTTCATCGAGGAAGGTGCCAAGACGAGACCATGCGGTTCGCGCGTTTTCGATCAGCCCCCATTGGCCCACCGCCATTTCCACAGGTGCCAAAGCGCGGCCCAGCAAGATCGAACCTGCGATCATGGCCCCTGCTGTCATCTCGTTGCGCAACACCAGCCAAGCGCCAAGCGCCAACATCGCGGATTGCAGGAACAGGCGCAGCGATTTGGTCAAAGACGTGAAACTGCCGGTCCAGTCGCTGGCCGAGATGCTCTGTGACAAGGCGCTGCTGCGCTGTGTCAACCAGCGCTGCGCAACGTCGCCCTGCATGCCTTGCGACCGTACAACTTCGGCGGCTTGCCGCGCTTGTTCCGCAAAGGCATTGGCCCGGCCTGAGGCAACCTGCGCCTCGGCCACTTTCTGTTTGGTCAGGATCTGGTTGAGCAAGGCGATGACGATCAGCAAGCTACCACCAGCAACCGCCAGCCAGCCGAGCAACGGGTGAAACAGGAAGATCGCGGCCAGGAAAACAGGCGTCCACGGGATATCCATAACGGCGAGGAAAACAGGCGACGCGCAAAGCGACCGAACGGCCTCCAGATCGCGCAAGGCCGTTGCTGGTGCCGAGCGGATCTGTGGATACAGTGCCCGCCGAATGGTTCCGTCAAAAACCCTCTCGTCCAGCGAGGATTGGAACTTGGCCCCGAACCGCGCCACAATCCGGCCGCGTGCGTAGTCCAGCATGGCCATTAGGCCGTAGAGCAGCCCGACCAGCAGAAACAGCGCCGTAAGCGTCTCGACCGAGCGCGAACTGAGAACCCGGTCATAGACCTGCAGCATAAACAGCGGCCCGGTCAGCATCAGCAGGTTGACGAAGATGCTGAATAGAAACGCGACACCCAGAAACGATACGCTCTGGTTGCGCACGCTCTGAAGCTCTCGCCTCGGGTTGGGCGGTTTGCGGTTTGTCTGTTTCAAATCAATGTCCCCGACACGATGTCCAGCCTGATGCGGCTACGTTTTTTTACCGCGAACCGAGTCTCGAAGAAAGAGTTAGGGTATGCAACTCGATCGTCAAAGGACCAGCGAAATCCGGCCAAACGGCTAAAATCTGGCAGGTTCCCCTAAGGTCCAGCACCCCAATTAGGCATTGCAAGTTTCAGAATGATTTGGATTATCAAGGGCACGTTGATCGCGCTTCGTTGATCACCCGCCATCCGAGCGGGTTAAAAAAGAATTGGGGAGATTACAATGAAAGTGAAACACTTGCTGGTCGCAGCCAGTGCCATGGCCCTTTTGGCTGGTACTGCCTCTGCGGAAACGCTGCGCTGGGCACGCGCGGGCGACTCGCTGACGATGGACCCGCATGCCCAGAACGAGGGTCCGACCTCGGCCATGGCGCATCAGATCATGGAAACGCTGGTGATGCGCGACCATTCCGGGGCGCTTGTGCCGTCGCTGGCGACCGAGTGGGCCCCGTCTGAGGAAAACCCGAACGTATGGGTGTTCAAACTGCGTGAAGGCGTGACCTTCCATGACGGCGCTGAGTTCGACAGCGAAGACGTTGTCTTCTCGCTCAACCGCGCGATGACGCCGGATTCCGACTACAAAGAGTTGCTCGCCTCGGTCAAAGAGGTGCGCGCGCCGGACAAATACACGGTTGAGATCGAAACCGACGGTCCGAACCCGATCATGCCTAACAACCTGACCAACATGTTTATGATGGACAAGGCCTGGGCCGAGGCGAACAACGCCGTGAAGGTGCAGGACTATGAAGGAGGCGAGGATACATTTGCCGCCAAGAACGCAAACGGTACTGGCCCGTACAAGCTGGTCAGCCGTGAACCGGACGTGAAAACCGTCCTGACCGCGAACGAGAACTACTGGGGCAAGGATGAGTTCCCCCTGGAAGTGACCGAGATCATCTATACCCCGATCCAGAACGCCGCGACCCGGGTTGCTGCTTTGCTGTCGGGGGAGGTCGATTTCATTCAGGACGTCCCCGTTCAGGATCTGGCCCGCGTTGCGGATACCGATGGCCTGGACGTACGGACTGCGCCTCAGAACCGGGTGATCTTCTTCGGCATGAACATGGGTGATGCGGATCTGGGCTCGGACAATGTGGACGGGAAGAACCCGCTGGCCGACGTACGAGTGCGTCAGGCCATGTCCAAGGCCATCAACCGGGATGCCATCAAGCAGGTCGTTATGCGCGGCCAAT
Source organism: Ruegeria sp. CL3 (assembly GCF_056536505.1). Classification (NCBI taxonomy): domain Bacteria; kingdom Pseudomonadati; phylum Pseudomonadota; class Alphaproteobacteria; order Rhodobacterales; family Roseobacteraceae; genus Ruegeria; species Ruegeria sp. CL3. The sequence continues at coordinate 177,465 of NZ_JBQFPT010000005.1, forward strand.
CGGCCCCTGCTGGCATGATCGCACCGCCTTTCGTGAACGGTTGGGATGAGGGCATGGACAGTTCCTCCACGACCGATATCGAAGGGGCCAAGGCGCTGATGGCCGAGGCCGGATATCCGGATGGGTTCTCGATCACGCTGAACTGCCCCAACGACCGCTATGTCAACGACGAAGCGATCTGTCAGGCTGCCGTTGGCATGCTGGCGCAGATTGGTGTCACCGTGAATCTGGATGCCAAACCCAAGGCGCAGCATTTCCCGCTGCTCTCGAACCTCGAGACCGACTTCTACATGCTGGGCTGGGGCGTTCCGACCTACGATTCCGAGTATATCTTCAACTTCCTGGTGCACACCAAGGGTGAGAAATACGGCTCGTGGAATGCGACCCGCTACAACAACCCAGAGTTGGACGCCAAGATCCAGGGGCTGGCCTCTGAAACGGACCTTCCGAAGCGCGACGCCCAGATCGCCGAAATCTGGCAGGTGGTGCAGGACGATCAGCTGTATATCCCGATTCACCATCAGGTGCTGAACTGGGGTATGAGGTCGAATGTCGGCACAATTGTTGAGCCGGAAGATTCGCCGAAGATCAAATACTTCACCATGAACTAAGGTTCAGGATCCAAGACAGGGCAGGGCGCAGACCAGCGCCCTGTCATTTGGTGTTTCACGACTGTTCACCCAAAACAGAGAGGTATCGCCATGACCTTCAAGGCAACAGCCATCGGTTTGGCCTTTTTGGCCGCAAGCGCTGCTCAGGCAGCCGAGTTCAAATGGGCCTCGACCACCGATCCACAGACCATGGACCCGCATGCCGTCAATTCGGCTGCTGTTCTTGGCTTCCTCAACAATGTCTACGAAGGGCTGGTCCGCCGCGGCAAGGACATGAGCGTTGAGCCTGCTTTGGCCACCAGTTGGGAACCGATTGGAGACGGCGAAGGCTGGCGGTTCGCCCTGCGCGAGGGCGTGACGTTTCACGATGGCAGCACATTCGACGCGCAGGACGTTCTGTTCAGCTATCAACGCGCCTCGGACGAAGTTTCGGATACCCGCAGCTGGTTTGCACCGATCAGCGAGGTCAAGGTGGTCGATGACTACACCGTCGATTTCATGACCACTGCACCCAACCCGTTGTTCCCGTCGTCCATCGCAAACTGGATGATCATGGATCAGGGCTGGGCTGAGGCGAATGAGGCGGCTCTGCCCGACAAGGAAACCGGGAATTACGCGACGCTGAACGCCAACGGCACCGGCGCGTTTCAGATCACCGCGCGTGAGCCCGGTCTGCGCACTGTTCTGGAGCCTTTTGAAGATTGGTGGGGTGAGGCAGAGCACAACATTGCCCGCGCCGAATTCAACCCGATCCAGAACTCTGCTACCGCTGTCGCGGCCTTGCTGTCCGGCGATGTAGATATGATTGAGCCCGTTCCGATTCAGGACGTGGCGCGCCTTCAGGGCAATGACGAGGTCGAGGTCATTCAGGGGATTGAGGCCCGCGTGATCATGCTGGGCTTTGATCATCAGGCCGAGGCTCTGAAATACACCGACGATGCTGGCAAACCCAACCCGTTCCGGGATGCGCGTGTGCGCCAGGCCGTGGCGCATGCGGTGAATGTCGATGCCATCCTCGCCACGATCATGCGCGGCAATGCCGAGGCGGCCTCACAGCTCGTAAGCCCTGCCATGAGCGGTTACTCGGCGGCCAATGCAGAGCGCCCCGCATACGATGTCGAGGCCGCAAAGGCCTTGTTGGCCGAAGCTGGATACGCGGATGGATTCTCGTTCGGCCTCAAATGCCCCAATGACCGCTATCTGAATGACGAGGCCGTCTGTCAGGCGATTGTCAGCATGCTCGCGCAGATCGGCCTAACAGCCGAACTGGACGCGATGCCGGTGCGCAACTACTGGCCAGAGCTGCGCGAAGACAATTACGACATGTACCTGCTGGGCTGGAGCCCGGGCACGTTCGACGCCGAACACCCCGTGCGCTTTCTGGTCGCGACACCCAACGAAGAGAAAAAGCTGGGCAGCTGGAATTTCGGAGGCTTCTCGAACGCGCGTGTCGATGAACTGCTGCCGCAGATTCAGTCCGAGCTGGACGAAGGCGCCCGTCAGGCCATGCTGGACGAGGTCACCAGCATCATTCAGGATGAGCAGGTCTATGTCCCGATGTATGTGCAACCTCTGGTCTGGGGGACGCGCAGCAATATCGAGCTGACCCAACGCCCGGATAACTTCTTCATCCTGCGGTGGGTGACCGTAAACTGACAACGCTGTTCAAGGGGCCGGGTCGTTCTGGCCCCTGTTTCGTTAGCGGTATCTTGACCATTTGGTCAGACGCGGCTTAGACAGGCCGATCAACCGGGGATTCTGAATGTTCGCATATATTGTTCGAAGGATGTTCCAATCCGTGATCGTTTTGCTGGTCGTGGGTCTGGTCGCGTTCTCGATGTTTCGTTTTGTCGGCGATCCGATCGACAACATGCTGGGTCAGGAACGCACACAGGCCGATATCGACCGACTGAGGACGGAACTGGGTCTCGATCAGCCATTCATCGTGCAATACGCCAAGTTCCTGCAAGGCGCGGTTCAGGGCAATTTCGGAGTGTCCTACCGTCAGGGCCGTCCGGTCTCGACCATCATCGCTGAACGTGCGCCCGCGACGTTGGAGCTTGCCTTCGTTTCAGGCTTTCTCGCCATCACCATGGGCATTGCGCTGGGCGTCTTCACCGCGATCCGACGACAAGGGGTGGCGGCGAATATCATCATGACAGTCAGTCTGATCGGGGTCTCTCTGCCTACCTTCCTGATCGGGATATTGCTGATCTACATCTTCTCGGTCGAACTTGACCTCTTACCCAGTTTCGGCAGGGGTGAGACAGTCATGATCGGAGGCTGGTCAACTGGGTTTCTGACCACCTCGGGCCTGAAGGCACTGATCCTGCCCGCGATTACGCTGGGCCTGTATCAGATGACCTTGATCATGCGTCTGGTGCGGTCAGAGATGCTTGAGGTCCTGCGCGCCGACTACGTCCGTTTCGCCCGCGCCCGAGGGCTTTCGGACAGGGTGATCAACTTCCGCCACGCGCTGAAAAACACGCTGGTGCCGGTGATTACGATCACAGGTCTGCAATTGGGCTCGATCATCGCTTTTGCCATCATCACTGAGACCGTGTTCCAATGGCCCGGCGTCGGACTGCTGTTCATCAACGCGATCCAGTTCGTCGATATTCCCGTCATGGCCGCCTATTTGATGCTGATCTCGGTAATGTTCGTGACGATCAACCTGATCGTCGATCTTCTCTACTATGCCATTGACCCGCGCCTGCGTGTCGACGCGAGGGCCACATGACCGAAACGATCGAAACCCCGCAACCCGCCTCCAAGTCGCGCTTTGCAAAAGCGTGGGACAGCGATTTCGCTTGGTCATTCCGGCATTCGCCCGTGGCTGTCATCGCCTCGGCCGTTGTGCTGATCCTTGTGTTTTGTGCCATTTTCGCGCCCTTGATCGCGCCTTACAATCCATTCGATCCGGCGACTTTGAACCTGATGAACGGCTTCACACCGCCGGGCACACCGAATGCGTTTACGCAGGAGACCTTCCTGCTGGGCACGGATGATCAGGGCCGGGATGTGTTCTCGACCATACTCTACGGGCTGCGCATTTCCTTGTTCGTGGGGGCTGCCGCCGTATTGCTGGCTCTGATCATCGGAGTCGTTCTGGGGCTGGTCGCGGCCTATTTTGGCGGCTGGGTCGAGACGTTGATCATGCGGATCGCCGACGTTCAGCTGACCTTTCCAGCCATTCTGGTCGCTATGCTGATCTTTGGCATCGCCAAAGGCGTGACCCCGCCGGAATATCGCGATGAGATGGCAATCTACGTTTTGATCATCGCCATCGCCTTGTCAGACTGGGTGCAGTTTGCGCGCGTCGTCCGCGGGGCTGCTCTGGTCGAGAAGAACAAGGAATACGTGCAGGCGGCGCGGCTGATCGGTCGCGGTTCGATCCCGATCATGTTCCGTCACATCCTGCCTAATGTCCTCAGCCCGGTTCTGGTCATCGCGACCATCTCGCTGGCATTGGCCATCATCGCCGAGGCGACGCTGAGCTTCCTTGGTGTAGGTGCGCCTCCAACCCAGCCTTCGCTGGGCACGCTGATCCGTATCGGGCAGGGGTTCCTGTTCTCAGGAGAGTGGTGGATTCTGTTCTTCCCTGCCTGCACCCTTCTGGCCCTCGCTCTGTCCGTGAACCTGCTGGGCGACTGGCTGCGCGATGCGCTGAACCCAAAACTGCGGTGATTTCATGAGCCTTCTGACCATCCAAGACCTCACCGTCGAATTCCCGACCCGCCGCAAGCTGTTCACTGCGGTGGATCACGCAGACCTGTCCGTCGAGCCGGGTGAAATCCACGGTTTGGTGGGCGAATCCGGTGCAGGCAAATCCACCATCGGCGCGGCTGTCATGGGGCTGCTGGAACGTCCCGGACGGATCGCCAGCGGCCAGATCAAGCTGGGCGGAGAACAGATCAGTGGCCTTGATGCCGAGGCGATGCGCGGCCTGCGCGGCAAGAAGATCTCGATGATCTTTCAGGACCCGCTGACCTCTCTGAACCCTTTGTTCACGGTCCGAGAGCAGCTGACCGAAACCATCCTGGCCCATCTGGGTTGCACCGACGCCGAGGCCAATCAACGCGCCCGCGACCTGATCGACCGGGTGGGTATCCCAGATCCTGATACGCGTCTGGACCAATATCCGCACCAATTCTCGGGCGGGATGCGCCAACGGGTGGTGATCGCCTTGGCGCTGTGTACCGAACCGGATGTGATCATAGCGGATGAGCCGACCACGGCGCTGGATGTCTCGGTGCAGGCGCAGATTCTGGACCTGATCAAGGAATTGGCGCGGGAACGGCAAGTCGGCGTCATTCTGATCACCCATGACATGGGTGTCATCGCCGACACAACCGACCGCGTGACCGTCATGTATGCTGGCAAGGTTGTCGAAACCGGAACAACCACGCAGGTGATGGGACAGCCACAACACGAATACACGCGGTCTCTAATCGCGGCGGTGCCACGGCCGACGCTCAAACTGCACCGGTTCCCGCAGATTAGCTATGGCGGGCGTGAGACGCGCTTCGCGATCGAGGATATGGCGCGCCATTGGCCGAAAGTGGACAATGACACGTCCAAGCCCGTGTTCGAAATCCGCAACCTGACCAAACGCTTCCTGCAACGTCGCGGTCTTTTGCCTTGGGATCGGACCTATTTCACCGCGGTCGATGACGTGAGCTTTGATATCCGTGCGGGCGAGGTGTTCGGCGTGGTGGGTGAGTCCGGCTCGGGCAAGTCCACCGTGGCGCGGATGATTGCTGGCTTGTACCCGGTCGATGGCGGCTCGATCACGTTTGACGGGCAGTTGGTCAGCGATCTGGGCGACAAAGCTGTGCAGGACGCGTACCGCAAGAACATCCAGATGATCTTTCAGGATCCCTATTCCTCGCTGAACCCCAGAATGCGCGTGGACGAGATCGTGGCAGAACCGATCCGTCATCACCGCCTCATGAGCGGTTCAGACGTCAAACGTCGGGTGGATGAGCTGTTGGATCAGGTGGGTCTGGGTTCGGAAGCGGGCCTGAAATACCCGCATGAGTTCTCGGGCGGGCAGCGTCAGCGTATCTCCATCGCGCGCGCCTTGGCGACGCAGCCTCGGTTTCTGATCTGCGATGAGCCGACCAGCGCGCTGGACGTCTCGATCCAGGCGCAAATCCTGAACATCCTGAAGGACCTGCAAGAACACCTGGGCCTGACGATGCTGTTCATCAGCCACGACCTGCCGGTCGTGCGGCAGATGTGCGACCGCGTTGCCGTGATGAAGGCAGGGCAGATGGTCGAGATCCAAGAGACCGATGCCCTGTTCGCCAACCCGCAGACGGACTACGCCAAGGAACTATTGCACCTGATGCCGCGACTTGATGATCTGTCGACCGAAGGACTGGGCGTTTAGGTCTTGGTTTTGGGGTCCACATAGGTCCAGCGATAGGCGGGCGGGGTCGGTCCCTTGTTGCGGCCACCTTGCTCCATCTGCTCCCATGCGTGAGTCAGGATGCCGACAGAACGGGACAAGCAAAACAACCCGCGCGCCAATGGTGGGGCAAAGCCTAGCTCGGCATAGATCACGGCCGTCGCGCCATCGATATTCATGGGGACGGGTTTGCCTTTGCGACGGGCCAGCTCGGTCTCAATCGCCTGCCCGATCCGCATGAAATCACCGCTGCATGCCCCTTGATCGACGGCTTCGGCGACCAGCGCCATCAGGCGCGGGGCGCGCGGATCGGTCGGGGTGTGAAAGCGATGGCCAAAGCCCGGCAGGATCTTTCCGTGAGTGGTGATCCATGCGTCCAACGCTTGCCCCAAATCGCCCGAATGCCCTGCAACAAAGTGATAGAGCTGCACCGCCTGCTCTCCGGCCCCGCCATGCACATCGCCCAGCATGTTGACTGCGCTGGCCATCGCGTTGTTCAGGGGCAGACCGCAGGTTACGGCCATTCTGGCGGCAGCGATTGAGGGCGCTTGCGGGCCGTGATCAACGGCCGCAACCAAAGCGGCTTCGAACAAACGAGCTTGTGCTGCGGTCGGTTTCTCGCCGCGCAGCATGAACCAGATCATTTCGACGAAACTCAAATTGCCGATCAAATCCTGGATTGGCTCTCCGCGCAGGTGTATCCGGCCAGGCTCCATGTCGATGATCGAGGTTTGCCACCAATCGGATACATCGCTCATATGATGCCCCCCTTTTTCAAGGCATCGATCTCATCCTGCGACAGCCCGAGTTCAGACCAGATTGCGGAATTGTCTGCGCCCAATTCCGGCGGTGCAGTCCCAGGATGTCTGCGCGCGCCGTCCATGACAATAGGGCTGCCAGCGAGCTGTAGGTCTTCACCGTGAATGTCCAGCGTACCGATCAAACCCCGCCCAGATAATTGCGGGTCGTCGAGCGCATCGGAGACGGTTAGAACCTGCCCGGTGGGCACTCCAATATCATTCAACTCTCGAACCCATTCCTTTGCCGGTCGCGTGGTCAGCGTGTGCTCCAATTCCGCGCGCAAGGCGTGACGGTTGGTCTTGCGATCCTCTCGTGTTGTGTAGGCTGGATCGTCCAGCAGGTCGTCCCGGCCCAGATGCTGAGCAAGCGCCTGCCATTGTTCATCGCGGTTGGCGGCAATGTTGATCGGACTGTCTGCAGTAGCAAAGGTGCCCGAGGGGGCCGAGGTTGTGTTTTCGTTCCCATGCGCGGCAGGCGTAACGCCACCGATCAGGTGGTTCGAGACGACCCAACCCATCGTAGAAATAACCGCGTCGGTCATAGCAACATCCAGAAACGCGCCACGTGGGGTCGCGTTCAGGGCGGATGAGATGGCGAATGCTGCGGTCAGGCCACCGACCGTATCCGCCAGTGGGTAGCCAACGCGGTAGGGCGCCGTATCTGGCGCGCCGGTGATCGACATGACACCGCTGACCCCTTGAACGATCTGGTCATAAGCGGGATCATCGCGGCGGGGTCCGTTCTGCCCAAAGCCACTGATCGCGCAGTAGATTAGTCGCGGGTTTTCAGCTTTCAGGGTTTCATAGCCCAGACCCAATCGATCCATAACGCCGGGCCTGAAATTCTCGACCAGAACATCGGCGGTGCGGACAAGCTTTTTCAGCAGCGCTTTGCCGTGCTCATGTTTCATATCCAGCGTGATGGATTTCTTAGCAGCATTCTGCGCCAGAAAGCTGATCCCCATGCCAGCTTTGTTGCGATCAGGGTCAGCGCCCAAAACACGGGCTAGATCGCCCGAGCCGGGGCGTTCGACCTTGATCACCTCGGCGCCCATTAATGCGAGTTGATAGCAGCAATAGGGGCCGGCAAGCACGTTCGTCAGATCCAGAACGCGAATGCCGGCCAGAGGGTCAGTCCCCATCCGCAATCCCCGCAGCCCGTGCCCGCGCACGGCGCGCGCGGTAGCTCGGCAGCAGCACCAGAAGGACGGCGATCACCAGCAGGCCGAGAGTCATCGGGCGCTCCCAAATGAAGGCGATCCCGTCATAGAGCTGCATCGAGCGGGCAAAGTTGTCCTCCATCATCCCGCCAAGGATGAACCCGATCAGAAGCGGGGCGAGGGGGTAGTCCGCGAATTTCAACGCGGTGGCGCAGATGCCGAAACCCACGAGGAGCAGTAGCTCGGTCGCGTTGTTCTGGCCGATATAGGCGCCCATCAGGGTGAAGAACAGGATGAACGGGATCAGGAAATTGCGCGGTACGGCCAGCACTTTGGCGATGTAGGGGATCAGCGGCAGGTTCAGGATCAGCAGCACCAGATTGCCGATGAACATCGACATGATGACGGCCCAGAAGATCTGAGGCTCATCCACCATCAGGCGCGGGCCGGGTGTCACGTTCAGCGCGATCAATGCACCTAGCAGGATGGCCGTTGTGCCCGACCCCGGGATGCCCAGCGTTAGCAGTGGTACGAATGACCCGGTACAGGCCGCGTTGTTGGCAGATTCCGGTGCGGCCAGACCTTTGATCGAGCCTTTGCCAAACTCTTCCTGTTCCTGCTTCGGTGCAATATTGCGTTCGACCGCGTAGCCAAGGAAGCTGGCAATTGTCGCCCCAGCCCCAGGCAATACGCCGATGAAAAAGCCCTGAACGGACTGACGGCCAATGACTGGGGCAATTGCTTTTGCCTCATCCTTGGTGATGCGCAGGTCCTTGATCTCTCCGTCGTCGCCTTTCAGGTCTTTGGGCTTCAGGACGAGAAACAGCGCCTCGGGTAGGGCGAACATGGCCATGGCCAGCGTAATGAAGCCGAAGCCTGATTGCAGGTCCATGATCCCCATGGTGAAGCGGGGCAGGTTGAACAAAGCGCCTTCGCCCACGGTTGCCATGATCAGGCCGAGGATCGTCATGATCATTGCTTTGGCGACCTGACCCGATCCCGCAAATGCCGCGATTGCGGACAGTCCTACAACCATTAGGGCGAAGTACTCTGCCGAATGGAACAGCAGTGCGACCGAGGACAGTGCTGGCGCGAAGACCATCAACAGAATGGCGCCAAGCGTGCCGCCCGCGAAGCTGGCAATGGCCGCGATGGTCAGCGCCTTACCCGCCTTGCCTTGCCGCGCCATCGGGTAGCCATCAAAGCTGGAGGCAACCGTGCCCGCAACCCCCGGTGCGTTCAGCAGAATGGACGAAGTCGAGCCTCCGAAAATCGCGCCGTAGTAGACGCCTGCCAGCAGGATCAACGCCGCTGACGGATCGCCCATAGAAATCGCAACTGGGATCATGATCGCGATGATCGACATCGGGCCGAGGCCCGGAAGCATGCCGATGAAGGTGCCGATCAGACAGCCAGCAATGACCATCAGCAGGTTTTGAATTGAGAATGCCGTTTGCAGGCCGATCAGAAGTCCTTCAAGCATGTCAGCCTCCGAAAATGCCCGGCAGGGGGCGCATGTAGATGCCCAGGACTTCCTGAACCAGATACCAGACCGCGCCTGTGGCGATGAATGCAACCGGCAGCATGATGTGCCACTTGCGCTCGCCCAGAATGAAGGAGCCAAGGATCAGGAAGGCAGAAGTCGAGATCAGAAAGCCGACGGGCCGCAGGCACAGGGCATAAATCACCATCAGGGCCAATAGCATCAAAGCTTGATCAAGGTGGTAGTCACCCAGACGTCGGTAGTCGATATCCGCCGCTTTCGGCTCGGATTTTTCGAAGCCCAGCAGGATGATCGTGCAGGCGATGATGCCCAGAACAGACAGCACTTTGGGGAAGGTGCTTGGCCAAATAGGGTTGCGCTGCATGAAGGGGGGCAGGCTGCCATCCATCGTAAACCAGGCGGCGTAGCCATAGGCCAGACAGACCCCAAGCAAAACAAGCGCGATCCAGCGATCCAGCGCCATGACATCCCCTCCCTCGTGTTTTTGTTGATTGTGGCAGAGCGGGCGGGCCGCTCTGCCGTGAGTGGTGGTTAGAGGAAGCCCAGTTTTTTCATCAGATCGCTGATCTGCTGCTCTTGCTGCTCGAGGAAGGTCGAGAAATCGTCGCCCGAGTTGTGGATGTTCACCCAACCATTGCGCGCGCGTACTTCTTCCCACTCGGGGGTGTCATACATCTTGGCGATGGCGTCTTGGTAAGCGGCCAGCTTGTCTTCGGGCAGGCCGGGCGCTGCGAAGAAACCGCGCCAGTTGACGAAGGTGGTGTCGATGCCCTGTTCCTTCATGGTCTGTGCGTCGGGCGCTGCGTCTACACGCTCATCCGCAGTCACACCGATGATTTTCACCTCGCCTGCATTGGCCAGATCAACCGCTTCCGAGAAGCCGGTGGAAAGCGCTGCGATCTCACCCGACAGCAAGGCTGCCATGGCTTTGCCGCCTGCGTCATAAGGAATGTACTTGACGCCAAGCGCGTCCTTACCCGCTGCTTCCATCACCATGGCCGCAACCAGATGGTCCATACCGCCCGGAACCGAGCCGCCGCCGATTGCTGTTGCACCCGGGTCCGCGTCGTAGGCGGCCAGCAGGTCCGCCATCGAATTGATCGGGCTGTCCTTACCGACAACAATGGCCGCGTAGTCGCCGATTGTGCCCGAGACCAGCGTCAGGTCGCGGAAGTTGTGCGGGAAAACACCCGTCAGTGAGCGGATCACGATGGGGGTCGAGTTCACCATCAGCGTGCCATGGTTGCTGTCGGCGTTCTCGATCAGATAGCCAATGGCTTTACCGCCGCCGCCACCCGACATGTTCTCATAGGACGCTGTGCCCACAAGCCCTGCCTTGGTCAGCGCCTCGCCGGTGCCGCGTGCAGTGCCGTCCCAACCGCCGCCTGCGCCGCCGGGGATCAGGAAGTGGATGCTGTCCACGACTTCATGGCCGTCAGCCAGAACAGGTCCCGCAAGACCAACAGCGGCCACAGCCGAGATCAGGGCGCGACGGCCCAGTTTGAAAGTTGTCATGATGTCCTCCCATTTGACAACTGGCCGCTTGGCGGCACAGATTGAGATCAAGAAAACACATCAACCTGACATCAACCTTTCATGCGCGAAAATACTGCGAACGCCCTATGAAATTCCTGCTGGTCGAAGACAATATGGACCTCGCGAACGCTATCGGTTCGCGGATGCGACTGGACGGCCATGTCGTTGATCATGCTGCAACTTTGGACGATGCGACCGCGTTTGTCGAGGCTGAGGAATATGACCTGATCCTGTTGGACATCATGCTGCCCGATGGGGATGGGCGCGATTTCCTCAAACGCCACCGTGCAAGTCATCTGGACACACCTGTCATCGTTTTGACCGCGCGCAGCCAAGTCTCGGATCGAATCGGGTCGCTGGATCTGGGGGCCGACGACTACGTCACCAAACCCTTCGATCACGCAGAGCTCGAGGCCCGCTGCCGCGCCGTTTTGCGCCGCAAATCCGGGATCGCCAAAACGACGATCGAGATCGGCGGTATCGTTTTCGACCCGGTTGCCGGTCACCTGATTGTCGGCGGTGAGACGCTGTCGCTGCGCAACCGGGAACTGCGCCTGTTGGAGTTCTTCATCAATGCGCCCGGTCAGGTGTTCTCGAAACAAAAACTGGCGGACAGGCTGTTTTCTTACGATGACGATGTCTCGGACAATGCTATCGAGGTGTATGTCGCCCGCCTGCGCAAACATCTCGAGCGTTCGGAGTTGAAAATTACCACGTTGCGTGGCCTGGGCTACAGGCTGGATCATGTCAGCTAGCCCCGCGGTTTCAGGATCTCTTCGTAATCGTCTGGTGCTGACCCTGATTGGCGGCGCGGCCATTCTGGCGTTGCTTTTGTTCTTTACGGTGCGCAGTTATGCCGCTCGCGTCGCGCAGCAAGGGCAGGACAATATCCTTGGTGCCTCCGTCACCTCGATCCTCGATGCCGTCGCTCTGCGGGACGGAGAGCTTGAGGTCGACATCCCCTACGCCGCCTTCTCGATGCTAAGTACGCCGTCGGATGATCGGGTGTTTTACGCCATCTTTCAGGACGGAGAACTGTTGTCCGGCTACGACGATCTTTCAGCCACGAATGGAACGCCCAATGGCGAATGGACTTTTCAATCGGGCGAGGTGCGCGGAGAGACCATTCGCCAGGTCAGCGCCAGTCGCACTCTCGTGGGTTTGGGAACCCGGACCGAAGTCGAAGTAGCCCTTGGTCAAACGCAAGACGCATTGGCCGAAACCCTCAGGCAGATTTCACGAAACGCGGCGTATCTGGGGATCGGCTTCTTCGCGCTGGTCGCCGGGTTATCGTTCTGGGCAACGTCAGCCACAATCGGACAGTTAAACAAGCTGACGACGTCGGTGACTCGCCGTGGCCCTCAGGACCTCAGCCCGTTCAGAAAGCCGGTGCCACGGGAAATGGCCCCGCTTGTGTCGTCGTTGAACTCTTTGATGGGGCGTTTGGATCAGTCGCTCAGCCAGTCCGAGGATTTTATAGCCGAGGCGGCGCACCGGGTTCGGACGCCATTGGCAACGGTTCGGTCCTATGCGGACGCGACGTTGCAACGCGTTGAAAAGGAAGAAAATCGAGAGGCTTTGCGCTCGATGGTACGGGCGATTGACGAAAGTTCTCGGGCGGCGGGGCAATTGCTGGATCACGCGATGATCACCTTTCGCGCCGATCATCTGGAGCGGGAAGAGATTGATCTAGTCGCTCTCGTCCGCGATCTGGTTCAGCGCCTCACACCCATTGCCGAGATGAAGGACCTTTCCCTGACCTTGGTCGGGGACCCTGTTGTGACCTATTCGGGCGATCCGATCCTGATCCAGAATGCGGTACGCAACATGGTCGACAACGCGCTAAAATATGCCCCTGCCGAAAGCGTAGTCGAGATCGAGGTCTCGCAAGGGGCGCAAGCCCAGATCAGCGTACGGGATCAGGGGCCGGGCTTTCCACCAAGTGAAATTGACACGCTCACCCGGCGGTTCGAGCGCGGTAAGAATGCGGCCGGGACCATTGGCTCAGGGCTTGGCCTGACCATCGTTCAGGATGTCGCAAAGGCTCATGGTGGCGATCTGATCCTGACCAACCGGAAAGGCGCAGGCGCATGCGTTACCTTATTGCTTTGATCGTCACGCTTCTGGCCTCGGCCTGCACGGCAGAGGAGTGGGAAGACCAGCGGGTGTTCAACGCTGCCGCTGATGGTCCGCGTTTGCGTATCATCTCTAGCACCGACACTGCGCTTTTCGCGCCGTTGATCGAGGGGTTCCTGACGCAAAATCCAGATGTCTCCGTCGAGTATCTGGTGACGGGAACCGCCGATCTGGATGCGCGTGTGCGGGCTGCGCCTGAGGCGTTTGATATTGTCATTTCCAGCGCGATGGATCTGCAGCTGAAACTTGCCAATGATGGGTTTGCAATGCCGCTTGATAATTTGCCCGGTTCGGATTGGGCCCAGTGGCATGACAGCCTGTTTGCTTTTACCCAGGAACCGGCGGCCATCGTCATCAACCGTGCGGCCTTCGCAGGGTATCCCGTTCCGCAAACCCGGCAGGAACTGATCGAGGCCCTGCGCGCGCGCCCCGAAGCCTTCCGTGGTAAGGTCGGCACCTATGATATCCGGCAATCCGGCTTGGGTTATTTGTTTGCGACGCAAGATGCCCGCGCGTCTGAGACCTTTTGGCGTCTGATGGAGGTCATGGGCGGACTGGACCTGCGTCTATATTGCTGCTCGGGCGACATGATTGACGATCTGACAAGCGGTTCAATCGCGGTCGCTTATAACGTGCTTGGCAGCTACGCAACGGCGCGGGTCGACGGCAAAGAAGCGCTCGAGGTCATTCTGCCCAGCGATTTTCAGACCACCATGATGCGAACGGCGATGGTGGTGAAAAACACGCAATATCCTGCCGCCGCCGAGGCGTTTGTCCGCCATCTGATCGTTGCAGGGCCTGAGCTGGCACCTTTGCCCTTGCTCACGTCACTGCAGGTGCAAGAAAGCGCGGTAATTACGCTGGAACCTGCTTTACTGACGTATCTCGACACGCTCAAGCGCAAGAAATTTCTGACGGCCTGGGAAGACGCCGTCATTCAGAAATAGCGTGGTCCTCAAGGGCCTTTAGCTCAAGCTGCAGGCCCTTTTCATAGTCTGTTGATCCGTTCTCAAACCGCCACAGGCAATAGGCCGCCATTCGCCATGCATACCACGGACGCAATGCTTCGTAGCGGGCAACTGTTTCGTGCTCGCCATACGCGGTTAGGAACTGCGCGTGCTCATCTGGGTTCAGTGGCGCGCCGCGATAGAGGTGCTGCATGGCAGGCGATAGGAACAGGGCCAGATCCTCGCAGGGATCGCCAATTGCCGGGCATTGCCAGTCGATCAGGGTCAGGTTGGAGCCATCCACCAGAATGTTCCCGGCCACAGGGTCGCCGTGGATCAGACACGTTCTTTTTGTTGGCGGCACAGGGTCCTTAGGCCGCATCGCGGTGACGCGATCTTTAAAGTCCGAGGAACATAACGCCAAAAGCTCGGCCCCGTGGTGGGCCAAGTCAGCGCTGCCGTTCCGTCCTGTAGGCAGCGGCAAATCGACCGTCGCGCAATGCAATCTGCGCAGCAAAGAGGCGACCTGAGCCGTGTCACTTTCCCACGGGCGACCCGGCGCGTGATCGTACAGAACCCAGGCGTCGCCCTTATGCTGCCCTGTTGCCTGCAATCGGGGCACGAACCCTTCTTGCTCAAATGCGCGCAGACACAGCGCTTCGAGTTGGGCGTCATTGCGGAACATCGGGTTGCGCAGTTTGGTTCGGTAGAGCTTCAATACCGTGTCGCCACTTTCCCCCAGAACTTTCCACACCAGATTGGTTCTACCCCCAAACAGAGGTTCGAACTGCACGGGCCCCGTGATCAGCCCGCGCGTGCGCAGCTGGTCAATCAGGTCTGGTAGAGGCGCGTTGACATGGGGCAGGGGACGTACCGCTCAGCAAGGGAATCGTGATTTGCCAAGGTTTGGACTGCCAGCCCGATCAGATCAAGCACCCGTTCGGATCGCCGTCACCTCATCCGAGCGCACAATGGCGCCGCTTTGCAGGGACAGATGCACCGTCCCATCAGCAATTTGCGCCTCAACCACGCGGTGGTAGCTGGCGGCCAGACGTTGCGACAACAGCTCGTCATCCTTGTAGCTCTCCAACGTAGCGGAATACGTGCCCTGGCTTAGCGGATTGCCCGAAACGTCGGTTCCGGCCCAGAGAAATTCGGTGTCTGTGTGATTGACGGGAATGCGGTCAATCACGGTGCCGGTTTCATTGCGGATCACCATGATGGCTTCATCGCTTGTTGCATCGGCCTGAGCAAACAGAGTGACCGGCTGGTTCTCGAATCGAAAAGCCGAAGCTGATCGAACATCAACGCCCACCCAATTGGACAGCTCACTCAGCTTTTGCCCGCCCAGCGCCGTGCTTAGGGAAGACAGCAGATCATTGGTCTGAACCTGCTGTTCAACCATCGAAAACTGAGCCAATTGAGAGGCGTATTCCGAGGAATCCATAGGCTCCAGCGGGTCCTGGTTTCGCGCTTGTGCGGTCAACATCAGCAGAAAGGTCTCAAAATCCGAGGTCAGCTTGGACGCCTTCGATGCGGTCGAAGTCGGGGCCTGTGCCGCAGCCTGGGCGGTACTTGTAGGAGTGATCATTGGTCAAAGCCTCATATCAATGCCACGACCCGAGAGGTTTCGGGGAATGATTGGAGCGTTTGGCGAATCCAGTTCATTCGAATGGGAAGGACCATAGTCGCTTGCCTTCGGGGTTGCAGTATCATCCTGCGCATCGTCCGATGTGCTTAGATCAAACGAAATGTCGCCATATCCAAGGCTTAGGAGTTCAGCCTCCAAAACGGCGAGATGTCGGCGCATCAGGTCCAGTGTTTCGGGGCGCTCGGCGGCTATGGTCAGAACCATCCCATCCTCGCGACCGTTGAGCGTAATGGAGACCCGCCCCAGTTCCTCGGGGCTGAGTGCAATCTCGATCGTACCGGAACCCGCGCGAACCTGAATCGCTGCCGCCATCTGCCCGGCGATGGTTCGGGTGATTTCAGCCTTGGCAGCCTGTGTGGCTGGATGCGCAACCGAAGCCGTGTCGCGGACGTTCTGAAACAAGGGCTCTTCGCGCGTGGCAATCACGCCGTCAGTTTCGCGGATCTCTGTGGCAGTTTCGGAATCTGCGTTCCGCACAGACGCCATCACCTGCATCTGCGCGAGAGTTGGTGTGGGTTTGGAGGGCTGAGGCGCAGTTGTCACTGCATTGTTCTGGGGGGCAGCGGCCGGTTCAGTAGGTTGCATCACAGCCAAGGTTTGTGCCCTCTCAGTTGGAACAGGCTGCCCCGCAATCGGCTTCGCAGACAGGACGTGACCGTCTGAGGCTTTGGTTGAGACCGTTTGGACGGTGTTGGGTTGTGGCTGAACAGGTGAATTGTGCTTGTTTTCGACCTCAAGCCGCTGCGGTGAAGCAACTGAAACCTTATGCATTGCGCCAGAGTCGGTCTTAGGTGCTTCTGCACCCTCGAGTTTCGATTGAATAGGTACAGTTTCAGACCCTTGCGTTACCTGCGTCTCGCTCGGCACTGGCAGTGCGGCCAAGTCCCCAAACACGTGTTCCTCAGGAGCGTCAGGCTGGGTTGGCAGAGGGTCTGCAAGAACCTCTTCTAGGGCAGAATCCTCCGGCACAATGTCCCGTGCAATGGCGGTTTCATCCTCGGCTGCTACCTCGACTTCAGGCTGCGGCGTTTCTTCCTCAAGAACATCCTGAAAGCGCGTGGACGTCTCCGATGTGGTTTCGCGCGTCCCCGGTTTCGTGGCCGTGTTTTGCGTGGGTGTCATCAGCGTAAGAGGGTTAGGCATTTTGCTCCGGCTCCGTCGTGGTTGACGGTCAAACTGCCCAAAGGAGGTTACGTTTATTTTAACCGCTTTCGTCTTTGATCAAGAAAGTTCGATGCAATTTTCGGAGAAGCCGATGAAAATCCCTCCCCTCCAGTCGATGCCGCCGCCGCCCTCAACCCATGACCGCCTGCAAGCCGCCGCGGTTGAGCTTGAGGCGGCGTTTCTGGTCGAAATGCTGAAATCTGCAGGCTTGGGAAAAGCACGCGATTCGTTCGGTGGCGGCGCCGGAGAGGACCAGTTCTCGTCCTTTCTTGTGCAGCAACAGGCCCGGCAAATGGCGCAATCCGGTGGCGTTGGCCTGTCCGAACTTCTGTTCCAATCCTTGATGGAGAATTCCGATGACACATGAACCCAATCTTCTGATCAAATCACTGGAAGAGGTTCTTGATCTTGAGCGCGCCGCGCTTGTGGACGGTGATCTTGAGCGTCTCAATCATATGATCCCTGAAAAAGAGAAACTGATCGGTGCGATCAACGATCTTCAGGTGCTCAGCAGCGATGATCTGCTTCGCGTCCATCAAAAGGTGGAGCGGAATCAGGCGCTGCTGAACAGCGCGGCCGAGGGGATTCGCGCGGTTGCCACCCGCATGGCCGAGTTGCGTCGCGTCCGGCAGGAATTCAGCACCTATGGGGCCGACGGGCAGCGCAATGGTTTTACAGTACGAGGTCAGGCAAAGTTGGAAAAACGCGCATAGGACCAGAGTTGATTCAAATCTGAAATTTCGAGTTGGGCCGCTTTAGCACTCCGTTAGGGGATCAAGGTCAAAGGTGGTTCTGCACCTGAAACAGCGGGTGGCGCGACGGGCCGGACGGCGCATCGCACAGGTCAGAAAGACACCAAAGCCCGCTTGTCTGGCGGGGTGATCTTGGGCGCTGAAGCCCTAACGCAAAAGGATGGAACTATGTCCAGTATTCTGACAAATAACGGCGCGATGGTTGCGCTGCAGACCCTGAAATCGGTCAACAAAAACCTCGAGATGACCCAGAACGCGATCTCCACCGGCAAGGATGTCGCAACAGCAAAAGACAACTCGGCCGTCTGGGCGATTTCCAAAGTAATGGAATCGGACGTCAAAGGCTTCAACGCGATTAAAGACAGCCTCTCGCTGGGTGAATCGACGGTAGCCGTTGCGCGGAACGCGTCTGAAACTGTCACCGACCTTCTGACCCAGATGAAGGAAAAGATCGTTGGGGCGCAGGAAGACAACGTGGATCGTGCCAAGATCAACGCTGACGTGAGCGCGCTTAAGGATCAGATCGAATCTGTTGTTGGTGCGGCTCAGTTCAACGGTCTGAACCTGGTGAACGGGTCGTCGGGCCCGGCGTCGATACTGGCGTCTCTGGATCGTGATGCGGCGGGTGACGTGACCGCGTCTTCGATCAGCGTCGCTGCTCAGGATCTTTCGGTTGGTGGCTACACCGCCAAGGGTGTTCTGGCAGGTTCGGACAACGTGACAACTGACAACGACACTGCTGGTTTCACCATGGATAAGACTGGTGGCAGCGGTGACATCGTGATCGACAGCTCGACCGACAACTTCGAAGCGGGCGACAAGATTTCGATTGCGGTGGGTGATCAGGTTGCGACCTATACCGTTCAAGACTCTGATCTCGATCCCTCGGGTACCTATGATGCCGCTTACACGGATGCGATCGTCGCCGTAGGTCTGAAGAATAAGATCGACTCTTTGGGCATCACGGGTGTCGCGATCGACTATGACTCCGGCAGCCCGGGAACCCTGAGTTTTGTGACCGGTACTGCAACGGCTGGTGCTGATGCCGACCGTGATGTGACCATCGCGGCCCAATTCACAAATGCCGGTGCGGGGGGTCTTGGTGCTCTGGATTCGATCGACGTTTCGACCGACGCAGGGGCACTGGCTGCTTTGGGTACCATTGAGGGTCTGATCGACACAGCGATCGACGCCTCGGCTTCCTTTGGCTCGGCGCAGGGTCGAATCGAGACACAAAAAGAGTTCATCTCGAACCTGTCGGACTCGTTCAAATCGGGCATCGGCTCTCTGGTGGACGCCAATATGGAAGAAACCTCGGCCCGTTTGCAGGCGCTGCAGGTGCAACAGCAGCTGGCCACCCAGTCGCTGTCGATTGCCAACCAAGCGCCGCAGTCGATCCTGTCTCTGTTCCGTTAAACTCGGAACCCGGTCGGGGCGTGAACACCACGCCCCGGTCCTGACTGCCTGAAGACGGACTATTGGAAGGATTTCAAGTGACACCGCAAAGCTACGCTCAACGCGCCTATGCGCAATCTGCCGCTCCGACCCGCACGCCGCGGGATACGGAGTATGAGGCGATCTCGAAAATCACGCATCGGCTCAAAGCAGCAGCAGCCCGGAAGGCGACGGATTTTTCCGGATTTGTTCAGGCACTGCATGAAAATCGGCGGTTGTGGACAGTGCTGGCGACCGGCGTGGCGGACTCGGACAACTCGCTGCCGAAGGATTTGCGCGCGCGGATTTTCTACCTGGCCGAATTTACGGAGCAGCACAGCGCACAGGTTTTGGGGAACACCGCGACGGTAGAACCTTTGCTGGAGATCAACATGGCCGTTCTGCGGGGTCTACGACACATGAGGGCCGCCGGATGAGTGGCCTGGTCCTGAAACTTGCCCCGAAAGAGCGTGTGTTGATCAATGGTGTAGTGATCGAAAATGGAGACCGCCGCAGCCGGTTTTCGATCATGACACCGCAAGCCAACGTTTTGCGACTGCGCGATGCGATCCACCCGGACGAAGTCACAACGCCCGTACGCCGCGTTTGCTACGCTGCTCAATTAGTGCTGTCTGGTGATATGGAGCCTGATCAGGCGCGCCAGAAATTGCTGCGCCGGGTTGAGGAACTAAGCCAGGTGTTCACGGATTCAGACAGTCGTCGTGCTCTGAGCGAGGCGACCGAAGCACTGGTGGCCGAGCAATACTATAAATGCCTCAAGTCCCTCCGCTCTTTGTTGCCACGGGAAGAGCGGCTGATGGCGTACCGACAATGACGTTCCAGCCTGTCATACCCTCTGGCGGTATTGTCGGCTGGCGTTTTTTGCAGCGGACCTATGAGGCGCAGCTGGAGAGCTTTACGAACTCCAGCGTCAACCAGAGGGACAGGCAGTATTTTCTGGAAAACATAAGCAAGGTTCAATCCGCCGAAGATCTGGTGTCGGATCGCCGGTTGCTACAGGTGGCCTTGGGCGCCTTCGGGTTGGGAGAGGACATCAACAATCGGTTCTTTATCCAAAAGATTTTGGAGGATGGAACCAGAGCCGATGATGCCCTGTCCAACCGATTGTCCGACAAGCGGTATCGCGAGTTTTCTCAAGCCTTCGGTTTTGGCCCCGGAGAGGTGCGCAAGACCGGACTGATCACGAATATGGAGCAGATCGCCGAAGACAATCTGGTGTCCCGTTTCGAAGTTTCCGTGGGTGAGACGAATGAGACAATGCGGATTTCCCTCTACGCGCAACATGCGCTTGATGAACTGGCTGCCGGTGCCAGCAGCGCGAATACGAAATGGTTCGATTTGATGGGCTTGCCACCCTTGCGCAGCATGATGGAGACTGCACTTGGCCTGCCATCCTCGTTTTCGCAGCTCAATCTGGACAGGCAGCTTGAGGTGTTCAAGGACCGTTTGTCAGCCTTAACTGGATCGGATGATCTGGCCCAATTCACTGAGGCTGAAGCCATTCAGAAACTGACGGACACGTATCTGGCCCGCAGTCAGATCGCGGAACTGCAAAGCACCATATCACCGGCGCAGACCGCTTTGATCTTGTTGGGCACGGTCTAAAAATTGTACATTTTGCGCCAATCGACAGGGTGGCGGGACGGGTCCCAGCTTACTATGCACACCATTTTGCCGAAGCAGATCAAACACAGCGAGTTTGACAAACCGCCAAGGTTAAGCTGGACCACCGACCTCAACATCAGCCGCCGTTCGCAGGGCAAAACACGTGACTGGCTGGGACACGTTGCGCAGTTTGATATCGCCGAGGGGGATTGCATTGCAGCATGCGGGCTCAATGTCTTGCGAGACGACAATGCGGTACCCGGTCGATTTACTATGCTCACCCAGACGTGCAGCGACGTTGGCGGCTTGTCCGATAACGGTGAAATCCAACCGTTCGCGCGAGCCGACATTGCCATAGGTCACCCGGCCATAGGACACGCCGATTGAGCAGTCGCAGTGGATATCAGGATCCGCTGAACGCAGTTCGGCGAGTTTTTCGACGATTTCTGTTGCCGCCTGTTGGGCATTCGCGCGGGCCTGCGCGGGTTCCGCACCCGCTGGGAAAACGGCCAGAACGGCGTCGCCTATGAATTTCAGAACCTCGCCCCCGTTTTCGTCCACGATACCCGAGACCGTCTCAAAGAACTCATTCAGCAGATTGATATAGGCATCCCGGCTAAGACTTTCTTCCAGGCTGGTCGAGTTGCGCAAATCGCAGAACATGATGGCCGCATCAATCTCATCCCCGTCGCCGCGTCGGATCTCTCCGCCCAGCACGCGCGCGCCT
Source organism: Ruegeria sp. CL3 (assembly GCF_056536505.1). Classification (NCBI taxonomy): domain Bacteria; kingdom Pseudomonadati; phylum Pseudomonadota; class Alphaproteobacteria; order Rhodobacterales; family Roseobacteraceae; genus Ruegeria; species Ruegeria sp. CL3. The sequence continues at coordinate 198,926 of NZ_JBQFPT010000005.1, forward strand.
GAGCGTTTGCCAACATAGGTTTCCAGCAGAACCTGTGCGTTTTCGCGCTGCATAAACACCTCGTAAAAACGGGCGATCACGGCAGAGCATTCGAACACCAGCCCTAAGTTCTCTGTCGTGAACCCATCGGGATGATCGCAGCTGAGCGTTAGCACGTTTGTTCGACCGTCCGAGAAAGGCAGCGGCATGGCGACATAGTCCGTGGCCCCTTTGGCCCGTAAATCCTCGATGATGGGAAAGCTGTTATGCGGGTTTTCGTCATTTACCCTTTGGCGCACGCCGCCCAATCCGTTCGAGACGTGGCGCAACGGGCTGTTGATGAACGCAGGGTGGTCGTAGATTTCATAGGTGGGCGCGCGGGTCAGGATCTCATCCTCGCCCTTTTCCCAGATGAAGTGTTTGCCGGCGATTAGGGGATGCAAGGACCATGCAAGAATGCTGAGGCGTTGGATCGCTATCCCGTGTTCCAGCATCTTTTCGGCCAACGCCTTGGTGAACGCTTCTGGTGTATCCGACAGGGACGCCCCACGCATCAGCCAGTCAATCAGCGGGCCGCTGATATTGGTGTCTTCGGTGTCACGCAGTTGGTTCTTGCCGAGGTCGATATCCGTATAGGCACTGGGCATGAACCCAATATGTCCCCGAATTGCAGCGCTCTCTGGCAGGGCGTCGTCATAGGCCCATACCGAATTGGCCAGGCGATCTCCGGGCAGGTTGATATCGTGATAGGTCGCGGTTCCTTTGAAGGGGCAAAAGGTTTGCAGGCCGGTTTCACCGCTCAGGTCGACGCAAACATCCGAACGAGGGACGTAGATCGTCGGCGGCAGCCGGGTTTCATACATCACCTTGGCATTCTGGCTTTCGGCCAAAAGAAGGCCATCGCGAAAAATCGCGATCCTGTCGGACAGATGTTCGACTGAGATGTCATAACCGTTGGATTTTGGTGTGGTGTGGACGTTCATCGCCATCCCTCCCTTGCCCGGGGTCTCTATAGAATGGGCGTTTTGGCCGGGCATTCCAAGAGGGGCGCGGATTCTAAACCATCTGGATGACGTCTTTTTCGATCGAAAGCATATAGCCCTTTTTGGCGATGTTTTTGACCAGCAACTCACTGACCATCTGATTGCCCAAGGCGTCGCGCAGCCGTTTTATTCGGGTGGCGCCTGCGGCCTCGTCACAATCGGCGGCATCGCGACCCGAGATCGTCGCCTCGATCTGCGCGCCTGACAGGACCTCATCATCCAACCGGGATTCTGCCAGAACCGAGAGGGTCTCCATCGCCGCGGGGGTCAGTTTGAAATCCATGTTGTTGAGGTAGACGGTGTTCTCTTCGCGGCTGATCAGCAGGGATGTCACCTGGATGCCGGTGCGTTCGATCTGTGCCATGCGCCGGTTCAGCAACGCCAGCATCACCAGAAACACCAAGGCCGAGATCATCATTGCGCAGGCAAAGACCAGCAGCACATAGATTACCATGCGGTAGCTGGACAGCGTATCGGCAAAGGCCGTTCCCGATTGGGCCAGAATCTCAAGCAACCGAATTTCGGTTTGTGAGGTCAGATCCGCCTCGACAAAAAGCCGTTCCACACGGGCATTGAAGGCATTGGCATCGGGCAGTGTCCAGAACAGGAACAGCGCGGCGGTGATCAGGATCACGACAATGGCGGCAATGCCCAGAACGACAAGACGCACGCCCGAGCGTCGCGCCTCAGAAACGGAGATAGAATTGTCCGGCATTGGCCTTCCTTTGATCCAACCCTTCCGGCCCGAAGACGGACTGGACATTCAGCAGGGTCCACCCAGAACCGCTAAGGCGCTGGGCGACTTCACTCGTTGCCTGCCCCTTGTCGCAGGACGACACCTGCATCACGCCGTAGTGTAGACGCAGCGGGTTGTCCTGTTTGGCCTTGTAGTCGGCATAACATTCCGCGGCCAACGCCACCGGGGCCACCGATATCAGCGCAGCTGCGACCAGAGAAGAGAAGATCTGTTTCATAAGCTGCATCCTGCGCATGGCTTGGGCTGATATTCAATGTCCAAAGGGGTTTGCGGCACCTGATATCCAATAACACGGGGCCGATATTGCTTGTCTGAGGGGGGTGGACCCAGTGTTGAGGCATCAAAGACGCGGTCCATCACGGGGTCGCCAAAAATCTCGGAAAGGACAGGCATCATGCACAAGAAATTCATCGCTCTGATCATCGCGACGGCTATGGCGATTACCGGCGTATCGGCCTCAAAGGCGCGTGCTGCGGATACGGGGGATATCCTCGGGGGGCTGGCCGCGATCGCGATCATTGGCGCAGGGGTGCATTACTATAGCAAGGAAAAGCGCAAGGATCGTGAGAAAGCCGCGCGGCAATACAACCACGTGCAAACTGCGCCTCAGGTCAAGCATCCCAAGGTAAAGCCTTTGCCCAGACACGTGGCACGCTATGACCTGCCACAACGCTGCCTGCGCCAGCATGACAATTACGGGCAGCGTCCGCTGCTGGGAACAAATTGCCTCAACAAACACTACAAACATACCAACAGCCTGCCGCAAGAGTGCAAGGTCGGGTTCTGGAATGGCAACAAGGTAAAGCGGGCATATGAACCTGCATGCCTGCGCCATCACGGATACCGCGTCGTTTACAAGTAACACGGTCGAGCAGGAGCGGTGCGAAACAGCACCGCGCTGAGAGAGGGTGGCGCAAGCTGCCCTCTCTTTTTTTGTTGCGGCGGCTGTGAAAACGCGGTTTTCCGAAGGGATGACAAAACCGACTTTTGAACTTGAACAGGGGCTGCACGCGCGGGGCTACGTCCGGGTTGCAGGCGTGGATGAGGTCGGGCGCGGCCCGTTGGCCGGACCCGTGGTTGCGGCTGCCGTGATCCTGAACCCAGACGATATTCCCGAGGGGCTGAACGATTCCAAGAAGCTCTCGCTCAAGCGACGCACAGCTTTGGAGGCAGAGTTGCGAGACCGGGCCGAGATCGCCGTGGCAGAGGCCTCGGTCGCCGAGATCGATGAGCTCAATATCCTGCGCGCCTCGCATCTGGCCATGGTGCGCGCGGTGCAGGCGCTGGATCCGACACCCGATTACCTTCTGATCGACGGGAATATGATTCCCAATGACCTGCAGATCCCGTCCGAGGCCGTGATCAAGGGGGATGGCAAATCTGTGTCGATTGCGGCGGCTTCGATCATCGCGAAAAACTGGCGCGATCTGCTGATGGTGGATTTAGCGCAACAGCATCCCGGCTACGGCTGGGAGGCAAACGCCGGATATCCGACAAAACAGCACCGTGAGGCGCTGCAAAATCTTGGCGTGACCCCACATCATAGGCGTTCGTTCAAGACGGTACACAATATCTTGTATCAAGAGTAAATCGTAAGTCGCTGATTCAAAAAAGAAATTGACGGCGAATCGTCTTTGACTCATCCTTGTCTCAACCAAATGAGCGCAAAAGCGCCGTGGATACTTGAGGCAGTGATATGACAACGACCACCAAAAAGGGCGCAAAAGCGCTCCCTTTAAACACGATTCTATCTGGGGACTGCATCGATGTGATGAACAGTCTCCCCGAGGCGTCGGTTGATCTGATCTTTGCGGATCCGCCCTATAATTTGCAGCTAAAAGGCCAGTTGCATCGCCCCGATAACAGCCAGGTGGATGCGGTCGACGATCACTGGGATCAATTCTCAAGCTTCGGTGCTTATGACCAGTTCACGCGTGAGTGGTTGAAGGCGGCGCATCGTCTGCTCAAGCCGAACGGCGCGATCTGGGTGATTGGCTCGTACCACAACATTTTCCGCGTGGGCTCGGCCCTGCAGGATGCGGGATATTGGATTCTGAACGACGTCGTATGGCGCAAGTCGAACCCGATGCCGAATTTCCGCGGCAAGCGGTTCACCAATGCGCATGAAACGATGATCTGGGCGTCGAAGCGCGAAGGCGCGAAATACACGTTCAACTACGAAGCTCTGAAAGCGCTGAACGAGGGCGTACAGATGCGCAGTGACTGGGTTCTGCCGATCTGCACCGGGCATGAGCGCCTCAAGGACGAAAACGGCGACAAGGCGCATCCGACACAGAAGCCCGAGTCTCTGCTGCACCGCGTTCTGATTGGCTCGACCAATCCGGGTGATGTGATTTTGGATCCGTTTTTTGGCACAGGCACAACAGGGGCTGTCGCCAAGATGCTGGGCCGTGAGTTCATCGGCATCGAGCGCGAGGAAAGCTATCGTAAAGTGGCTGAGAAGCGCATCTCGAAGGTGCGTAAGTTCGACCGCGAGGCGCTGGAGGTCAGCGCTAGCAAACGCGCCGAACCGCGTGTTCCTTTCGGTCAACTGGTCGAACGTGGGATGCTGCGCCCGGGCGAAGAGCTTTACTCGATGAACCAGCGCCATAAAGCCAAGGTTCGCGCGGATGGAACGTTGGTTGGCGACAACGTCAAAGGCTCGATCCATCAGGTTGGCGCACATCTTGAGAACGCCCCCTCCTGCAACGGCTGGACCTATTGGTGCTTCAAGCGCGATGGCAAAACGGTGCCGATCGACGTTCTGCGCCAGCAGATCCGGGCCGAGATGCACAACTGATATCACGAAAACCGCCGGTGCCTGTGGCCTGACACAAGGCACTACGCCTTGCCCCGCCGTTCTCGGCGGGGTCTTTTGTTTTCCGGTCATAGGTGATTGCATGGGCGCGTCGCCAGCACCGCCTCAGAGGTTTCTGTCATGAGCGAGATAACTGCCAGCCCATCCAGACTGGAACGGTTCGCCGTCACACAGCCGGATGTTGTGGATCTGGACAACAAATACACCGAAGCCGCAATGCAACGGCACAAGCAGGAGGGCCTTGAACTGGCCGTCCGCGCACGCTGGATCGCCATGGCCTTGACTGGGGTTTTGTTGATCTTTTTGAACCCGCAATGGGAGGTCCTGTGGTATCATTTCATCCTGCTTCTCATCTGCGCCAATGGTTGGTTGATCCGGCGCGCAGGGCGGGTTGGGCAATCGCGAACCGAGCTGTTGCTGATCTTTGTCGATCTTCTGATCATGACGCTTGGGATGATTGTTCCGAACCCGTTCAGCGATGATGTGCGGCCGCTGGCCATGCAGTACCGGTTCGACAACTTTCAATATTTCTTCATTATTCTGGCCGCAGGTACGCTGGCCTATTCGTGGCGCACGGTTGTCGCGATTGGCTCCTGGACGGCCCTGATCTGGACGGCGGGTTGGATCATCGCCTGGTGGGTGGCCACGCCGATTCCGGGGATCAGCCAGAAGGTGGCGGCGGCTTTGCAGGGCTATCCGGACGTGGCGGAGTTGCTAGACCCAAACAGTTTTGACATCCCGCAGCGCATTCAGCAGGTGATCGTGTTTGTCATGGTCGCGGTGACGCTTGGCGTGTCGATGCGACGGCTAAATCGCTTGTTGATGAGCAACGCGGGTTTGGAGCGGGAGCGGGCGAATCTGTCGCGTTACTTCTCGCCCAATGTGGTCGATGAGCTCAGCCAGAATGACGAGCCGCTAAAGCAGGTGCGCAAGGCGGACATCGCGGTGCTGTTCATAGACATTGTGGGCTTTACGAAATTTGCGGCCGGACGGGACCCCTATGAGGTGATCGAGGTGTTGCGCGGGTTTCATGCTCGGATGGAGGCCGAAGTGTTCCGTCACCATGGCACGTTGGACAAATATCTGGGTGACGGGCTGATGGCGACTTTTGGCACTCCGGTCGCAACGCCTTTGGACGCAAGCAATGCGCTGGGCTGCGCGCGCGCGATGGTTGGCGTCATCGACGATTGGAACCAGGAACGGCTTCATGCGGGAGAGCATGATATCCATGTCGGGATCGGCGTGCATTTTGGTTCGGTCGTTCTGGGGGATATCGGGGCCAACCGGTTGGAATTTGCTGTGATTGGAGATGCAGTGAATGTCTCGGCCAAGTTGGAGGCGATGACCCGTGATTTTAACGCCCGGATCGTGGTCAGTGACGCGTTGCGGGAGCAGGCATTGCGCGAGAATCCGAATGGCGGAGCATTGATGGATGGGTTTCAGAAACGCCAGGGCCAGACCGTTCGCGGAGTTGAAACCCCTATGGATATCTGGGTTTTGTGAACGGCTCCCGCCTGTTTGGGCAGCATCAAAGATGCAGCCCCTCCAGTTGGGCCGGGCAGCGCTCGGTGCGCGCTGCTGTCACGCCCTTGGGCCTGGGTTCAGTGCTTTGTTGTAGGGGTGCCAGTCGGTGATCTCGGGGTAGTAGTGCCGCCGCCAGGCGCGGACGCGAGGGTTCATGACGCGGCGCCAAAAGGGCGGGATCATCGCGGCGACGGTCATGACCGGGTAGCCGTAGGGCAGTTGCGGTGCGTCTTCCTGCGCGTGGTTCTGCAGCAGCGGGAAGCGTCGATTGGGTTTGTAGTGGTGGTCCGAGTGTCGCTGCAGGTTGATGAGCAGCCAGTTCGACGCCTTTTGCGAGGCATTCCAGGAGTGCCGTGGCAGAACGTGTTCGTATTTTCCCTCGCCCAAGTGTTTTCGGGTCAGCCCGTAGTGTTCCACGTAGTTGACCAGCTCTAACTGCCAGATTGCGACGCCCGCTTGCAGCAGGAACAGGGCGAGGCCGGGCCATCCTCCGATCAGGGCGGCGAGAGCGAGCATGCCGCCTTGCAGCGCCCAGTAGCACCAGAACGGGTTCGAACGGTCAGTCCACGGACGATCCTTGCGGGCCAGCTTGTCGCGTTCGGCCCGGAAGGCCGAGATCAGGCATTGCCTCAGGACACGAGGGTAGAAGCGGTGGAAGCCTTCGTTGTAGCGCGCCGTGACCGGGTCGCGTGGGGTGCCGACATGACGGTGGTGGACCAGCAGATGCTCGGACCGGAAATGAGAATAGAGGACCATCGCGAGAAGGATATCGCCCAGCCAACGCTCAGAGCGGGATTTCTGGTGCATCAGCTCGTGGCTGTAGTTGATCCCGATCGTGCCCGAAATGACGCCCATACCGAAGAACAGCCCGATCTTCGACCAACTCGACAGGTGATCGCTATGGGTTGCGTACCAGATCAGGCCAAACAGCGTGAGGAATTGGACAGGCGCCCAGAGCTTGGTCAGCAGGATATACCAATGCAGCGCATCATCCGGGGTTTCAGTGTCGGCGTTTTGCAGGTTGAGGCCGATCAGGCGGTCCAGAACCGCAAAGGCCCACCATGTGGAGAGGGGGATCAGCAAAACCCACCACCCCCCTGCAAAGGCCGTTGCCCAGATCAGCGGGATCAGCAAGAAGGACACCCAATAGGGCAGGGCGGCTTGCCAGCGCGAGAGGGTTTGAGTCGCGATCATCCTAGATGCTCCGAATAGGCAGATGCACCCTAGCCGGACGGATCGGGCTTGCCCAGCGGGCTTATTGCCCCCGCCAAAGGTCGTAGGCTTTTCGCATCACCGTAGGCAGGTCGCTGGGTTTGAAGTCATGCTTGGGCAATAGGGTCAGCCCGTCGGGTTCGGTGCCATCGGGCAGCGGCGCGGTCCAGATTCGCAGCACCAGATGGAAATGCGTGAACGTATGGCGTACCTCGCCGTTCAACGCGCGCCACTCTGCCGAAAACGGAGGGGCCTCGGGCGGGGTCTCGGACCAATCCGAGCCGGGCCATCCCAACATACCACCCAGCAGACCCTTGTCGGGGCGGCGTTCCAGCAGGAACGCTCCGTTTGGGTGTTGCGCGATGTAGACATGGCCGAATCGCGAAGGTTTCGGCTTTTTGGGGGTCTTCTTCGGCAGCTCCGGCTGCGTGCCTGCAGCGCGGGCAAGGCAGGGGGTTTGCACGGGGCAGATTCCGCAGGCTGGGGATTTGGGTGTGCAGATTGTGGCTCCCAGATCCATCACGGCCTGGGCGTAGTCTCCGGGGCGCAGCTGCGGTGTCAGCGCAGCCGCTTTCTCTTTCAGAACAGGTTTTGATCCGGGCAACGGGTCGTGAATATCGAAAAGCCGTGCCATCACCCGCTCGACATTGCCATCCAAGACGGTTTCGGGCCGGTCAAACGCAATGGCCGAGATCGCGGCGGCGGTGTAGGGGCCGATCCCCGGCAGCTCCAACAACGCGTCATGGGTGTCGGGGAACTGTCCGTCGTGCTTCTCCGCGACAACACGGGCGCACTTCAGCAGATTGCGGGCGCGGGCGTAGTATCCGAGGCCCGCCCATTCCCCCATGACCTGATCATCGGGGGCTGCGGCCAGCGCCTGCACGGTCGGCCAGCGCGTGGTGAAGCGGGTGAAATAGTCCCGCACAGCGGCGACGGTTGTCTGTTGCAGCATGACCTCGGACAGCCAGACCCGGTAAGGGTCCGGCACCACGCCTGCGGCGCGATCGGCAGGGCCGACACGCCATGGCATCTCACGCGCGTGGCGGTCATACCAGTCGAGCAATTCAGCGCTCAGGTTAAATTCGGGGCTGTCACGCAAGTTTTATCTATCTCACTGTCGGGTTTCGCTGGCGCCTGCTGGCCTGCCTACTACAATAGCGGTGCAGGAGTTGGAAACCAGATGCAGCGCAGACGTTCTTCGACCCGCGGGTTCAAACGCACCGCGACATTGCTGAACGATCAGATCAGGCGCGCCGGCGAAAGCCGGGGCTTTGCGGTTTCGCGCCTTCTGACTCACTGGGCTGAGATCGTGGGCCAGGACACTGCCGCCATCGCAAGACCCGTGAATGTGGGCTATGGCAGGAACGGAATGGGGGCGACCCTGACTGTGCTGACAACCGGGCCACAGGCCCCAATGCTGGAAATGCAGAAAGAACAACTGCGCGGGAAGGTGAACGCCGTTTACGGCTACAACGCGATCAGCCGTGTGCGCATCACCCAGACCGCTCCGACCGGATTTGCCGAGGGGCAAGCCAGTTTCGAGCACAAGCCGAAACAAGCGAAACCAGAGATCAAACCTGAAATCATGGCCGAAGCGGGCAGAGTCTCGCAGGATGTCCATGATGAAGATTTGCGTGCGGCTCTTGAACGTCTGGGCCGCAACGTTTTATCCAAGCAGAAACGCTGAGAAAGGGCTGAGAATGAGCCGTATTGCAACCGTAATTTGTGCGGCTGTCGCCGTGGCCGCTGGTGGGTATTGGATGACAGCTTCCAACACGACCTCCGTCAATCCTCTGGTCGGCAGCGCCATCGCGCAAGAGGCCAACCTGGACACCTCTACGATCATCGAAATGGTGCAGGGCGCCGAGGACGCGCCGGTCGAGATCATCGAATATGCCTCATATACCTGTCCACATTGCGCCACCTTCCATCAGGGCGCCTATAAACAGCTGAAGAAGGACTTTATCGACACCGGCAAGGTCAAGTTCATCTATCGTGAGGTCTACTTTGACCGCTATGGCCTGTGGGCGTCGATGGTTGCGCGCTGCGCAGGGCCTGAGAAGTTTTTTGGCATTACCGATCTGATCTATCAGGGCCAGTCCGAATGGACCCAAGCAGGTGGTCCAACCGAGATCGTGGACGAGCTGCGCAAGATCGGCCGTCTGGCGGGTATCGACAATGACCAACTTGAGGCCTGCCTGCAGGACGGCACGCGCGCCCAGACTCTGGTGGCGTGGTATCAGGAAAATGCCGAGCGTGATGACGTGACGGGCACCCCGTCCTTTGTTGTGAACGGCAAGAAGGTTTCGAACCAGTCCTATGAGGACTTCAAGAAACTGATCGAAGACGAATTGGGCAGCTAATTGCCTATTGGTCGGCCTGTTCTCGGGCCGACCATTTCCGTCACTTAGGAGATGGGGCCGCTTTCAGGATCATCTCTTTGACCCGCTCGGGGTCGTTCACTTGCAGCCGGACGGGCAGGGTGACGACCTTGTTGCGAAAAGCTTGCGGTAAGCGCACTGCGTCTTTTTCCGTTGTAACCATCTGAGCGCCAAGCAGGCGGGCCTCGTTTTCAAGCCGGGTCATCAGAGCCGGGGTTAGCGGTTGATGATCGTCGAGTGCCTCGGCACGCAAAAGTTCGACCCCTTGCTGGCGCAGGGTTTGAAAGAACTTCTCAGGGTGGCCGATCCCAGCAAAGGCCAGAACCCGCGATCCAGCCCAGTCCATACCGGTTTGCAACGGCGCGACAACGCCCGTTGCATGAGGCACTGATAGCTTGTGGTCCCATTGCGCCACGAAGCTTCCTTGCGCTTGTGCATCGCCCAATGACAGAACCAGATCAGCGCGTTTCAAGCCGACCTCTACGGGTTCGCGCAGGGGACCGGCTGGCAGGCACAGGCCGTTGCCGAACCCACGCTGGGCATCCACTACGATGATCGAGAAATCCTTCGCCACCGCCGGATTTTGGAAGCCATCATCCAGAACGATCACGCTTGCGCCCGCCTCGGCCGCGGCGCGCGCGCCTGCGGCACGGTCCTTGGAAACCCAGACCTCGGCGAACATGGCCAGCAGAAGCGGCTCATCCCCGACCTGCGCGGCGCTGTGTTTGGTGGGGTCAACCCGCACCGGGCCTTCCAGCGATCCACCATGACCACGCGTGACGACATACGGCTCATGCCAGGCGTTGCGCAGCTGTTCTAGCACCCAGATCACCGTGGGGGTCTTGCCGGTTCCGCCAGCATTCAGGTTGCCGATGCAGATAACTGGCACTCCTGGCTTCAGTCCGGGATCAGAGCTGACCCGGCGCGCCGTCGCCGCTGCGTAAAGCCGCCCCAATGGGCTGAGCAGCCGGGCACGCAGCGCCGGGCGCGCGGGGTCCGAGTTCCAGAAGTCAGGGGCGCGCATCGTGCTTACTCCGCTGGTCCAGAAGGTCCTGCAGCATGTCGACTAGCCGCTCGGCCTGAGGGGCCCCTTCGGTGATGGCCTGCCATCCCGCCAGTGCCATCCCCGCTGCGCGATCCGGCGCAAGAAGGGCGACGATCGCATCTCCAAGCTCGGTCGCGGTTTTGACCGGATGGGCGGCACCGGCCTCGGCAAGGCGGGCATAAACCGACTGATAGATGTCGATATGAGGGCCATAGATAACCGCCGATCCCAGCGCGACAGCATCCAGCGGGTCCTGCCCGCCCGCGCCGCGTTCCAGCGAGCTGGCCATGAAGGACACCGGTGAAACGCGTTGCCAAAGGCCAAGATCTTCGGGCTCAGAGCTGACAATCACCTGCGTCGTGTCCTCGATAGGGCCGCCGTCATCCCAATTGGAACAGCGCAAGTCCATGGTTTCAAGCCGTCGCTGCAGCGGCGCGGCCTCGGCCCGGTCTGCCACGTGCAGGATCAACGCCAAACGCGGCAGAATGCGCAGAGCCTGCCGATGGGCACTGAGGACCGAGATGAACTCTTTCGCCTGAACCCGCGCCGCCAGCCAGACCGGACGTCCGGCAAGGGCGTGGTTGGTCTCGATCAATTCGTCCTCGGGCCAGGGTTGAGGATTCGGGCTGAACTGCAGTGGGGGCGCTTTGCGAACTTTGGAGGAGGCAACCCCCATCCGTCGGATCTGGCGGGCCGTTTCGTCGGTGGAGGTGAGGATATGTTCGAAGCAATCGAACGTATATCTGCTGATATCCGGCAACCACCGCGCATTGCGGGACAAGACGACATCCAACTGCGCCTCGATCAGAAGCATCGGGATTTTGCGCTCTTCCGCGCGGGTGATGATGCTGGGCATCAATCCCCCTCCGACCCAAAGACCCAGATCGGGTTTCCAATGGTCCAGAAAAGCCCGCGCCGCGCCGGTTTGTTCGGCGGGTAGGTTGACCATGGGAAAGGGGCTTCTGGTCCAGCGGCTCAGGTCGATCTCGGGCGGGGTGCTCAGCAGAATCGACAGGCCGGGTCGGGCCTGTTGTAGTCTGAGGCAAAAGTCACTGATCGCACGCAGGCGGTCGCGGGTTGCGATGTGAACCCAGACAAGCTCTCCGTCCGGGCGGGGCTGATCCGGTCGGATGCTTTGCTGCGCACCCCCCCAGGACAGGACCCGGTAGGCCGCAAGGCTCAGAGATCGCGGTTTGCTCATGGGGCGATGCCAGGGCCGTTCGGATCAAGCCGGGACGAAAGCTGGTTGTGGATATCCTGCGCCGCGGCGAGAACGCCGTTTAGCCGTGGCTGCGCGTTGTTGAACCGCAGGGGCTGGCCTGCGCGATCAGTGCAGACCCCTCCGGCCTCGCGAATGATCAGGTCGCCCGCCGCGATATCCCATTCCCAACTGGGTCGCAGGGTCAACATGCCGTCAAAACGCCCCTCACCGACCAGGGCCATGCGATACGCCAGCGACGGGCGATAGGCACGGTCAAACTCCGGCACCTCGCCACCGCGCCAATGGTGGCTGTTCATGTTGGGCTTGGCAGCAAGAATTGTGGCAGCCCCAAGCGTCGAAGCCTCCGAGGCGCGGATTGGCGCACCGTTCAGGGTGGCGCCCTGACCTTTCGCCGCCGCATAGAACAGGTCGCGAAGGGGCAGGTAGATCACAGCTGCGGTGACTTCTCCGTGCTCAGCAACGGCCAACGAATGTGCCCAGGTGCGCGAGCCTTCGGCAAAGCTGCGGGTGCCGTCAATCGGGTCGATAATGAAGGCGCGGTCCCGCGACAGGCGCTCCGGGCTATCCTCGGTCTCTTCGCTGAGCCAGCCATAGTCGGGCCGCGCCGTCGGCAGCATCCGTTCGAGCATGTCGTTGACGGCCAGATCGGCCTCGGTCACCGGTCCGGCACCGTCTGGCTTGTCCCAACGCTGGGCCTGCGCGCCCGAGAAACGGGTTGCGATCTCTCCGGCCTTGCGTGCGGCTTCAATCAGGAGTGGCAGGTCAGTTGCCGGCAAGGGTCATCCCTTCGATCAGCACCGAGGGCACAACGCGCGACAAATAAGGGCGCGCGTCATTGGCCGGGATGATCCGTTTCAGCATGTCGCGCAGGTTGCCCGCGATGGTGCATTCATTGACCGGATGCGTGATTTCGCCATTCTCGACCCAAAAGCCAGAGGCCCCGCGCGAGTAATCCCCGGTATTGGGATTGATCGTCGATCCGATCATCGAGGTCACCAGCAACCCGGTACCCATATCGCGCACCAGGTCGGCGCGGCTTTGGGTGCCCTGGGTCAAGCTGAGGTTCCAGTTGCTTGGCGATGGCGGCCCCGAGACACCGCGCGCTGCATTGCCCGTTGAGCTCATGCCAAGCTTACGGGCGCTGGCTAGATCCAGCGTCCAGCCGGTCAGCACTCCGTTCTCGACAATTGCCCGGCGGCGCGTTGCCAGCCCTTCGGCGTCAAATGGGCGCGAGCCTGAGATACGTGGGCGGTGCGGGTCTTCGATCAACGACAGATGCTCGGGCAATACCTGTTCGCCCAGACAATCTTGCAGCCACGACGCCCCTCGCGCGATCGCTGCGCCGTTGCTGGCGGCCAGTAAGTGCCCGATCAGTGAGGATGAAATGCGCTCGTCAAACAGTACCGGAAAACTGCCCGTTGCGGGCTGGCGCGCGCCAACCTGTTCGACCGCGCGTTCCCCGGCCTTCCGCCCGATCTCCTTGGCGTCCCGCAGGTCGGCTTGGAAGGTGCGGCTGTCGCCGTCATAGTCCCGCTCCATCCCGGTGCCTTTGCCCGAGATCGCAACGCAGGATGTTGACCGGCTGCTGCGCGCATACCCGCCCGAGAAGCCGTTGGTGGCCGCCAGATGCACCCGATGTGTGCCATAACCTGCCGCCGCATCTGAGACTTGCGATACACCGGATACAGCCAAAGCGGCAGCCTCAGCCGCCAGCGCATCTTGCATCAGCGCTTCGGCGGTGGGTTCGGGGGAGGGATCAAACAGCTCAAGCGCGTCGAGATCCCAGCTGTTGGTCAATTCCTCGCTGGCCGCCAGACCGGTGAAAGGGTCCTCAGGCGCTTCGCGCGCCATGGCAACAGCCCGTTCGACCATGGCCGTCAGCGTTTCGGGACGGCTGTCAGAGCTTGAAACAATGGCCTGCTGCTTTCCCAGAAACACCCGCAGCCCCAGATCGGTGCCCTCTGAGCGTTCCGCATGTTCCAGCGCGCCGCCACGTACCTCGACCGAAACGGAGGATCCGTCGATCACGATGGCATCTGCCGCCTCGGCCCCGGCGAGGTTTGCGGCGTCAAGCAATTGCTGGCTGATTTCTTCTGGTGTGCGGGTCATGCGGCCTCCGGATGTGTTGCCAAGGACCTAGCCTTGCACCGCGCCTCTCGCAAGACCCTGACGGTATTGTGTGGGAGGGCCGATCACCTGCGGCCCTCCCGGATATCTTCACTTAATGCGCTGACCATTGGCCTTAATCTGACCGTCTTCAGTGAACTCGATTGTCGAATTCAGCGTGTCGGGTTCATCGCCCGGAACAGCCATCATGCCCATCATCATACGCGCACCCAAGGCGTCGTTGTCGGACATTAGGCCCATGCCGATCAGTTTGTCGATCAGCGCGTTGGCCCCAACCAATTGCAGGTTCGCAACGCCCGTCGGAATGGGCATGCCGAATTCGTCGAGGTTCTCGTTGTCCAACGTGAAATCACCATCCCCGGTCAAGCGCGCGCCAACCATCGAGACCAGCAATTCGTTGATTTTCAGCGAGTGCAGCTCGGCAGGGACTTCGCCTTCTTCTTCAAGCGCAGCAGCTTGTTCCGGATCGAAGATGTTCAACAGAACTTTCGCCGTGCCGGTCGTGTCCAGCGAAATGGTGGCTGGATCGCGCGGTAGGTTGCCCGCCGGGTCGAAAATGCTCCAAAGGACGTCAGACATGGTGAAATCGGTCAGGTTCAGGCCAAAGGCAAAGGGCGCAGCTTCCTCCGATTCTTGCACTGGGATGTCCAGGTTCAGACCCGCCTTCGCCATTGCGATCTCAATCGGGAAGGGCAGGTCACCGGTGGTCACTGCCAGTTTCGCGTCATTCTGTTCAAGGTCATAGGCCACACGTTCGCCATCTACGCTGGCCTCAAGCCGGCCACCTTGTGACGAGCTTGCCATGGTGAATTGCTCACCTTCGCTGACGCCGCTGATGTCTGTCTTGCCCGAGCCATAGGCGACCATGCCGGAAAAGGCGAAGCCTGCGTCATAGAGTGCCTGCGGGTCGGCCAGATCAAACCCAGAAGGCAGGACACTGTCGCCGCTGGATGTCAGGCCGTTCAGTACCCCATCAATCAACCCCGACTCCCCGGTTTCAGGGTCTTTGAAGCTGAACTTATAGGCCATTTGGTCGGCGTCTAGGGTCTGCGTGATCTCGCGATTGTCGCCGATCAGCATGCGCGATGTGCCAGCCATATCCTTAAATTCGATACCGCCTTCCAACGCATCTTCGGGAATTGGCTCGTCTCCGCCCTCGATCGAATCCAACACAATCCCGAGGGCTGCTGCCGAGTAGTCATAGGTCATGTCGGACGGATCACCTGACACAACCATTTCCAAATCTGTCTGGCTGTAGGTCAGGTTTGCTGTGAACTTTTCATCTTCGACGCCGCCCGAAATGACCATCGGAAAGCTACCAGGGAAGCCGACGTTGACGGTGCCATCGCCGTTTTCGGTCAGTGTGACCTCGGGCATGGTCATCTGGAACTGTCCGTCCTCTTCGGGGAAGTCCATGGACAGGGTCATATCGTTGATGGTCATGACATCGCCAGCGCTGCTGGGTTCGCCCTCGACCGTGTAACCTACGGACCGGAAATACTCTTGCCAGTCGTTCCAGACGTCATTTGCAGTCAGGTCGGCATATGCACCTTGAGTTGCGACGGCATAGGCCAGAGCGGCGCCACAGCTGCGGCGGATGAAAACAGACATAAGGTAACCCTTCTTGATCAATTTGCGCGCATGGTCGGGCTTGTGGCAGGCATCGTCAAGGGGGCAAGGGCTGGACCCTTTCCCCGTTTCCGCGTTACGCCTGTAGCCAAAGGTCAGCCCAAGACGTGAGGAGCGTTAAATGCAGGGAAAAACAGTACTCATAACAGGGGCCAGCCGCGGAATCGGTGCCGAGGCCGCGCGCGTGTTTGCCGCAGCGGGGGCGAATGTCGCGCTGGTGGCCCGTAGTCATGATCAGATTGACGCGCTTGCGGCCGCTTTGGGCGACAATGCGATGGCACTGGCCTGCGACGTCAGCGATTTCGGGCAGGTCGAACAGGCGGTGGCCGATTGCGTCGCGCGTTTCGGCGGTTTGGACGTTCTGATCGGCAACGCCGGTGTGATCGAGCCGATCTTTCACCTGTCAAATGCCGATGTCAGTGCGTGGAGCCAGGCCATAGATATTAACCTGAAGGGTGTTTTCTACGGAATGCGTGCCGCTCTGCCGGTGATGCGGGCGGCGGGCGGTGGGACCGTTCTGACCGTCTCCTCAGGCGCTGCCTCGAACCCGGTTGAGGCCTGGAGCCACTATTGCGCCTCGAAAGCCGGCGCGAAAATGCTGACGGAATGTCTGCATCTGGAAGAGGCTCACAACGGCATCCGCGCCATGGGTCTGTCGCCAGGAACAGTGGCAACCGATATGCAGCGCGTCATCAAGGCCAGCGGCATCAACCCCGTCAGCCAGCTGGACTGGGATGTTCACATCCCGGCGGATTGGCCCGCAAAGGCACTGCTGTGGATGTGTTCTTCGGACGCCGACGAATATTTAGGGGCCGAGATTTCCCTGCGCCAGGACGACATTCGCCGAAGGATCGGTCTGACGTGATTGAACTGACTAAGGAAGACGGGTTGTGGACCGTCACGATAAACAATCCGGGCAAGGCCAACGCACTGACAGGCGCGATGCTGACCGAACTGGCCGAAATCGCCGAGGCCGCAACCGAGGCGCGCGCCCTGATCCTGACCGGCGCTGGCAAGGTCTTCAGCGCTGGTGCTGATCTGGAGGAAGCCCGCGCGGGGCTTGCAACCTCGGACGTCTGGGAGCGGTTGTCGGGTGCAATCGCGGCGCTGCCCTGCCTGACCGTTGCGGCACTGAACGGAACGCTGGCGGGCGGTGCAAACGGCATGGCCTTGGCCTGCGATCTTCGAATCGCGGTGCCTTCGGCCAAGTTCTTCTATCCGGTGATGAAGCTGGGTTTTCTGCCACAACCTTCCGACCCCAAGCGCATGGCCGCATTGATCGGTCCGGCGCGCACCAAGCTGATTCTGATGTCGGGCCAAAAGATCTCGGCTGAGGAGGCTTTTGCGTTCGGTCTGGTGGATCGCATCGCCTCGCCGGACGATTTGATGCCGACGGCGCGCGCGCTGGTGGCCGACAGCCTGGCGGCCAAACCTGAGATCGCAGCGGGGATTGCAGAGCTTTGTCGCTGAGACTGTCCGCAGTCAGACTGCGCGTCGCTGATCCGGCTCGACTGGCCGGGTTCTATCGGGATGTTTTGGGTATGTCGGTGCAGGAAATCGGTGAATCCCGGCGTGTAGGATACGCCGGTGAAGATGCTGATCTACTGCTGCTACAAGGGGGCAGGGGGTATTCCCACGATCAGGGGCATCGCTATTGGAAGATCGGGATCACTTTGCCCGATGTCGATCTGGCGGCAAATACGCTGCGGGCCAAAGGTTATGCTGTCAGTGAGCCGCGTCAATTCCTCGATATTGGGTATATGGCGCATCTGAGCGACCCCGAGGGCTTTGTGATCGAGCTTTTGCAGCACGATTTTGAAGGCAACCGCCCGGAAAATGCCGCCGACCCTGCGGCCCCGTTCGCCGAGGCGCGCGTGGGTCAGATCACCTTGCGCACAGGTGATATCGCCGCCGAGGATGCGTTCTGTCGTGCTCAGGGTATGAAGCTTCTGTCGATGCAGGATGTGGCGGCCTATGGGTTTGACCTGCATTTCTATACCTTCACGCAAGAGGCTCCGCCTGATCCTGACCTTTGGGCGGTCGAGAATCGCGAATGGCTCTGGAAACGACCCTACACAACGCTCGAGTTCCAGCATGTGCAAGGAGCCCAATTTGCGCCTGTTCCCGATTATCAGGGGATCGAGGTCGAGGGTCTGCCCTCCGCGCTTTCGGATGCGTTTGGCGATCCGGTTCTGCCTAGCTGATCAGCGCCCGCGCCGTTTGCCCGGAACTTTCGAACGGAAACCGGGCGGGCGTTTGCGCACCCAACTTAGGAATTTCGCAAGCCTTGGATGGGCGCGCAGAGCCTCGACCGTGTTGAAGCTGCGCGCCAGCTCTGCCTCTGACAGGGTGGCGTGAACCTCTTTGTGGCAGATCTGGTGCAGCAGAACGGTAGGTCCGCCCTTGCCTCCTTTGAGTTTTGGGATCAGATGATGCAGGCTGCCGCCGCCATCGGGAATGGGGCGGTCGCAAAGCGGGCAGATCGGATCGCTGATCGTCATGGTTGGGAATGATGCGCCTGCGGGCGGCGAAGGCAAGAGGGCGAAGATGGCGCAGGCAGTGGTGATCGGGGCAGGACCGGCCGGGTTGATGGCGGCCGAGCAGCTTGCCCTTGCCGGTCACTCGGTTCTGGTGGCCGAGGCCAAGCCCTCGGTCGCGCGCAAGTTTCTGATGGCCGGCAAGTCGGGTTTGAACCTGACCAAGGATAAGCCGTTCGAGACCCTGATCCAATCCTATGATGAAGCCTCAGACTGGTTGCGCCCGATGCTGACCGAGTTCGACGCGCAGGCCGTACAGAACTGGGCGCGCGAAATGGGGCAAAAGCTTTTCACCGGCTCAACAGGCCGTGTTTTTCCAACCGTTATGAAAGCCTCACCCTTGCTGCGTGCATGGCTGGCGCGTCTGGCTGATCGCGGTGTCGAGATCCGAACCCGCTGGCGATGGACCGGTTGGGAGGGGGAAGCGCTGGTGTTTGATACTCCGGATGGCCCGCAGCGCTTGCAGCCAGACGCAACCGTGCTTGCCATGGGCGGGGCCAGCTGGGCGCGGTTGGGCTCGGACGGGGCCTGGGCTCCATGGCTGGCAGAGAAAGGCGTGCAACCCGCACCGTTTGCACCTGCAAATGCTGGGCTTTTGGTCGATTGGTCGGATCACATGACCGCGCATTTCGGCGCGCCGATCAAAGGGGTCGCGCTGCAAGCTGGACCCCAGCGCACGAGGGGCGAGGCGGTGATCTCCGCCCGCGGGTTGGAAGGCGGGGGCGTCTACTCCATCTGCAAGCCCGTGCGAGAGGGTGCGCCCCTGACGATCGATTTGATGCCTGACCTGTCGACCTCAGAAGTAGCCGCGCGTCTGGCAAAACCTCGCGGCAAGATGAGCTTGTCCAATCACCTGCGCAAAGCTCTGAAACTTGGACCGGTGCGAACTGCGTTGCTGATGGAGTTCGCCCGCCCCCTTCCAGACGCACCCGACGAGATGGCCACGTTGATCAAGGCCCTGCCGATATGCCACGCAGGATTGCGCCCGATTGATGAGGCGATCTCAACCGCCGGAGGAATCCCACGCGCTGCCATGACCGACGACCTGATGCTAACTGCGATGCCCGGTGTATTCTGTGCCGGTGAGATGTTGGATTGGGAGGCACCCACCGGAGGCTACCTTCTCACGGCCTGTCTGGCGACGGGGCGCTGGGCCGGACGGGCTGCGGGCGACTGGTTGAACCGCTAACGCGACCGGGCCAGCATCGCCAGCCGGATCATCGCGCGTTCGACCAAGGCCATCGCAGGCGCCGTTTGTCCGGCCGAGCGTAGCGACAGGTCGGTATCTGTCAGCACTGTCAGTGCCGTCTGTAGCTTTGGCGCACCCCACCCTTGAGCCTGTCGCAAAATACGGTCGCGTCGTTTCCCATAGACGGGCGGGCGCAACTTGCCGATCCCTTGCGCCGCCCCACCGGGGTCGGAGGCACAGGCATAAAGCGTTCGGAAATGCCGGGTCGCGCCGATACACAGCGTCACCCCGTTGGTGCCCTGCGCTTGCAGGCGACGGATCAGCGGGCCTATTTCTCCGGCGCGGCCTTCGGCGACCACGTTCAATACATCATCCAGCGCGGCCTCGGTCGAGTGGGGCGCGCAGGCTTCGATGTCTTCAAGGCTGAGTTCGCTATCGTCGCCGCGTTTGTACAGCGACAGTTTCTCGACCGTTTGGGTATAATCTCCGGGGCTGAGGCTGGCCGCCAACTCTCCCAGCGCCGACATCGCGTCGCGTGGGATGTTCTGCAATCCGGCCTGTGTCAGAATCCGTTCGACCTCGGCCCGAGAGGGCGGATCGTCATAAATGCCCACCGCATAGGCCGCCGGGTGCGATTCGAAGGCCTTGCGAATTTTCGAGCTGGCTTTCAATTGCCCCGCAGTCACGATGATCTGAGCATCTCCGGGGGTCCAATCCTCAAGCGCGGCGAGGATCGAGGGCGCGGCGGTATCGGTTGCTTCTTCCACGAACACCGCGCGCGGGCCGGGGAAAAAACCAACCGCTTTGACCGCATCCAGCAATTGCGCCGGGTCGCCGCGCAGATCGCTGCCAGGCATTCGGGTCAGACGCATCTCTTCTTCGGCATTTGCCCCAAGCAGCGCGGTCAGCACCTGTTGGCGCTTCAAAGCCACGCGCATCGTGTCGGCGCCGTAGATCAGAAGCCCGGTTTTGTCCGCGTCCGGTCTGGCAAAATACCCGTCAGCCTCGCGCGGGCTCAACTTCATGAGGTCAGGCCCGGCGTCGCATAGAGTCGATTGACGATCTGGTCGGACAGAATCACCATCAGGCGCTCTCGGGCGTCGCGCTCATCCGCAAGGGTCGAAACGGTCGAGCCTGCTGCCGAATAGCCCACGAAATCAGTGACTTCGCCCGAGGCCAGGATTTGACCAGTTTCATTCGATTTCAGCGTGTATTCGGCGCGCCCGTCGATGGACAAACGGTTGATTTCGTTGGTGGACGTGATCGCAGCAGCCTGGACGGCGGTCTCAACACGGACATCCAGACGGTAGGCATTGCCTGAGGTCGCGCTGCGCCCCAGCTTTTGTTCGAGGTTTTGAACCAGCAGGTAACTCTCGACCGTGTTCGGGGCCGATACCTCTACCTTGCCAAAGAGTTCCGAGCCCGCCCCACCGGGCGCATAGATCGGTTCAAACCCGCAGGCGGCCCCAAGAAAACAGGCAGCCAGCTGGGCAAACAAAAAATTTCTGCGGTTAAACGACGACATTCACGATCCGGCCCGGGACAACAATCACCTTCTTTGGCGCGGCTCCCTCCAACGCCTTTTGCACAGCTTCGGTGCTGAGCGCGATTTTTTCAACCTCATCCTTGGGCATATCCTTGGGCACGCTGATTTCCGCGCGGCGTTTGCCGTTGATCTGGATCGGCAGGGTGATCGTATCATCGACCAACATCGCCTCATCCGCGACCGGCCAAGCAGCAGTTGCCACAAGCCCCTCACCACCCAGCAGCTGCCATAGTTCCTCGGACAGGTGCGGCGTCATCGGCGACATCAACTGTGCCAAAGTCTTAGCGGCTTCGCGCTTGGCCTCGGTCCCTGCTTTCGACTTCGCCAGAGTGTTGGTGAAGGCATAAAGCTTGGCGATCGAGGCGTTGAAGCCAAAGGATTCGACACCACCCGACACATCATGGATCGCTTTGTGCATCTCGCGCAGCAGGGTTTCGTCTTCACCGTTGGCAGGTATGTCCGACTCGGCGATCTCGGACGCGATGCGATGGACACGGCTAAGGTGCTTGAACGCGGCCTCGGCGCCGGAGGCCGTCCATTCCACGTCCCGCTCGGGCGGCGAATCGGACAGGACGAACCAACGGGCAGTATCTGCGCCGAAGGCCGAGATGATGCTGACTGGGTCCACGACGTTTTTCTTGGATTTCGACATTTTGGCCGAAGGGATGATTTCGACCTCGGTGCCATCCGCCAATTTGCCGTCGGTCACGTCCTCGGGCAGGTGATAGACCGGGCGGCCATTGGCGTCGCGCGTCTGGTAGATCTCATGCGTTACCATGCCCTGAGTGAACAGTGCATTGAACGGCTCGATGGCCTTTTTCGGCAGATGGCCGGTGATCTGCATCGCACGGGCGAAGAAGCGGGAATAGAGCAGGTGCAGAATCGCATGCTCAATGCCGCCGATATACTGGTCGACATTCATCCAGTACTCGGCCTCAGCCAAATCGGTTGGGGTTTGAGCGCGCGGAGCGGTGAAACGGGCGTAGTACCACGACGAATCGACGAACGTATCCATCGTATCGGTTTCACGCTTGGCCGGAGCGCCACAGGACGGGCAGGGCGTATCCCGCCAGCTGGGGTGGCGGTCGAGCGGATTGCCGGGGATCGAGAAGTCGATTGCTTTGCCGTTGCCGTCATCATACGGCAGCTCGATCGGCAGGTTCTCTTTCTTCTCGGGCACCGTGCCGCATTTTTCGCAGTGAACCACGGGAATCGGGCAGCCCCAGTAGCGCTGGCGGCTAAGACCCCAGTCGCGCAGGCGGAATTTGGTGACACCTTCGCCCCAACCGGCCTTTTCGGCAAAATCGACGGTGGCGTTGATGGCCTCTTCGCCGGTTGCCTCGGTCAGACCCGCAAAATGGTTGACCCAGCGGACTTTCTCGGTTTTTGGCGGAACGAATGCGAGCTTGTCGACCGGAGACTCATCATCCAGCGCAAAGAACGTATCGACCACGGGCAGGCCGTATTTGCGGCAGAAATCCAGATCGCGCTGGTCATGGGCCGGGCAGGCGAAAATCGCGCCGGTGCCGTAATCCATCAGGATGAAGTTTGCGATCCAGACCGGCAGTTCCCAGTTCGGGTCCAGAGGGTGCTTGACCTTGATGCCAGTGTCATAGCCCAGCTTCTCGGCAGTCTCGATGGCCTCTTCTGTGGTGCCACCTTTGCGGCATTCAGCAACGAATTCAGCGACTTCTGGGTTTTCAGCCTCAAGCTGTTTGGCAATCGGGTGATCTGGTGAGATACCGACAAAAGACGCGCCCAGCAGGGTGTCGGGGCGAGTCGTGTATACGGTGATCGGCTCACCTCCATCGGTGCGTTCAAAGCCAAATTGCAGGCCACGCGACTTGCCGATCCAGTTCTCCTGCATCAGGCGGACTTTAGCGGGCCAGTTTTCAAGCGTGTCCAGGGCGTCCAGCAGTTCCTCGGAATAGTCCGAGATCTTGAAGAACCATTGCGTCAGCTCGCGCCGTTCCACCAGCGCGCCCGAGCGCCAGCCGCGCCCGTTTTCGACCTGCTCGTTGGCCAGAACGGTCATATCGACCGGGTCCCAGTTCACGACGGCGTTCTTGCGGTAGACCAGACCGGCCTCGAGCATATCGAGGAACAGCGCCTGCTGCTGGCCATAATATTCGGGGTCACAGGTGGCGAATTCCCGCGACCAGTCGATCGACAGGCCCAGAGGCTTCATCTGCCCGCGCATGTCGGCGATGTTGCCGTATGTCCAGTCTTTGGGGTGGCCGCCAATCGCCATCGCGGCGTTTTCGGCCGGCATCCCGAACGCGTCCCACCCCATCGGATGCAGGACGTTATGGCCGGTTGCCAGCTTGTGCCGCGCGATCACGTCGCCCATCGTGTAGTTGCGCACGTGACCCATATGGATTCGGCCAGACGGGTAGGGGAACATCTCAAGCACGTAGTATTTCGGCTTGTCCGCCTTGTGGTCGGCGGTGAAGATTCCGGCCTTGTCCCAGGCCTCTTGCCATTTTGCTTCGATTTCACTGGCCGAGTAGCGCGACATCATGCGGTCCTTCGTAACTGAAAACGCCGGGTAGGAACCCGGCGTGGTCTTTAGTGCGATTTTGATCGGGTTGCTAGAACTTGTTGTCTGCAATCCGTAGCTGTCTTGCGCGCGAGAGGATCGCATCCTCAACCGCGCGGGTGGTTGCGGCGCTGACCGGAGAGCCCCCGCTGGACTGCAGCGCAACCGAAAGGGAGCGCGCCGCAAGCGCCGGGTCACTTATATGCACGGTGGCGCGATACTGCCGGCCACCGCCCGGAGGGGTGCCGTAACCCGTTACGATTACACCGGTAAAGGGATCAACCTCTTGCACGGGCAGGAAATTCAGAACATCCAGAGACGCCGCCCATAGGTAACGGTTCACGTTGGTGGTCTGTTCGGCATTGTTGGGGCCAAAGACGTCCCAGATGGTTGTACGTTCCGGATCATCCAGTTCGCGCTCTTCCGTGCGGGTGCTGCCGGTGCTCAGCAAATCCGGGTTGGTGACGGCGCTGCGATTCTGTCCGCATGCTGCAAGAGTGGCAGTCAGAAAGATCAAACCCAAAGTCGTCGGCAAGCGCATCGTTGGTCGGTCCTGTTTCGCTATAATTGCGGTCATTGGAAGCTACTCCTAGCCAAGGACCCTTTGCGCAACAAGCCTATTCTTATCAAATCCCACTATATCCGCGCTACAGGGCGGTGATCAGGACTGTGGCATCCTTGCACCAATCCAACTTCAATGCGGTCCCGTTATTTAGGCCAACCTTGCACAAAGGGGGGGAAAAGAGCGAAACGATGTCCGTGCTGAGACATATGCTTTGCATGTGTCGAGTAGAAAAACTTTTTGAAACCGAGGGAAACAAGATGAAAAAAGTTCTCTTTGCAACGACGGCGCTGGTAGCGACCGCAGGCGTTGCAGCAGCTGAAGTGAACTTCAGCGGTTATGGTCGTTTTGGTATTGGTTACCAGGAAGACCGCACTGAAACCCAAACCTTCACCGGCCCTGGTGCAGACGGTGTCAATGGAACTGCCGATGACGTCTTCGCGTCAGGTGTCAATGAAGACGTTGACGACACCATTTTGGTTTCGCGCTTCCGTCTGAACATCGACGCAATCGCTGAAACCGACGCTGGTGTCCGCTTCGAGGGTCGTATCCGTCTGCAAGCCGACGACGATGCTCTGGGTGAAGCCGCAGAGGATCAGGCAACCCTGAACGGCGCGCGTTACTCGGTCATCTTCGGTGGTCTGCGTGTTGACGCCGGCAACATCGCCGGTTCGTTCGACAACCTTGCAAACTACTACGGCTACGAAGTTGGTCTGGAAACATTCCTGGGTCAGTACTCGGGTGTTGACTATGGCTTCGCAGCGTACAGCTCGACCGGCGAAGGCGTAAACGGCGTCTTCTTCCAGTACGCTGTTGGTGACTTCGCGTTTGGCGCGTCCTACGACCAAGCGGCCACCACTGTGGCAACAGTCACCGGTACTGGTACTGTTCCTCCTGCTGATCCTGCTCCTGCAACGATCGTCAGCACTGACGCAGACCGTTGGGACATCAGCGCGACCTACACCTTCGACAACGTTACTGCCGCTCTGGCCTACGGTCAGACCGACGGTGGTGATGGCGACGACCCAAGCCTGCTCGTTTTCACCTTGGGTGCTGAGTTCGGTGACTTCGCAGGTACTCTGTTTGTTGCAGACGATAACACCGAAGTAGATGCCACCGACGGCACTGCATACGGTTTGTCGGTTGCCTACAACGTTGGCGCTGCGACCACCATCCAGTTCGTCTACGGTGACGGTTCGGCTGATGGCGATACCCGCAACGTTGGTATCGGCGCTCACTACGACCTGGGCGGCGGTGTATCGCTGCGCGGTGGTATCGGCCAGATCAAAGAAGGTGAAGCAGACAGCTATGTCCGCGCCGACTTTGGTGCCCAGTTCAACTTCTAAGTTGATCTGAACCACACGGTTCTAGGGCGGGTCTTCGGACCCGCCCTTTTCTTTTGCGCCGACTTGGTGTTTGTCTCGCTGCAAACCAGATTTAAGGATCGCTATGTCGCTGTCAGAGATTTCCGCCCGTATCGCAAAAGCCGAAGCCAAAGCCGGGCGGGCTGCGGGGTTGGTGAAGCTGATCGCCGTATCTAAAGTGCAACCAAACGAGCGTGTGCAGGATGTGCTGGAACAGGGCCACCGGTGCTTTGGCGAGAACCGCGTGCAGGAAGCGGCCGGTAAATGGCCCGCGTTCAAGGAGCAATTCGAAGGCGTTGATCTTCACCTCATCGGCCCGCTGCAAACCAACAAAGCCCGTCAGGCGATGGAGCTTTGTGACGCTATCCACTCGGTCGATCGCCCGAAACTGGCGAAAACTCTGGCACGGTTGGCGCAGGAGCTTGGGTCCTGTCCGGACCTCTTCATTCAGGTCAATACGGGGGAAGAGGAACAGAAGGCCGGTATCCTTCCTGCAGTTGCGGATGGGTTCATTGCAGAATGCCGGGCGCTGGACCTGCCCATACGCGGTCTGATGTGCATCCCGCCGGTCGAGGAAGAACCCGCGCTGCATTTTGCCTTGCTGGCGAAGATTGCTGCCCGCAATGACCTCGAGGGTCTTTCGATGGGTATGAGCGGCGATTTCGAACAGGCGATAGCGCTGGGGGCCACCCATGTGCGCGTCGGCTCGGCCATCTTTGGCGAACGGGTCAGACCTCAGGAATGATCAGGCGGGTGCCGGGCGTGATCCGCTCGGCTATCCAGCGCAGGTGGTCGCGACGGAAGGCGACACAGCCCTCGGTCGGATAACCCGGTCGCCGCCATTGGTGAAGAAAGATTGCCGAGCCCTTGTCCGGCACCGCATTCGGCCAGTTCCAATCGGTCAACAACACCAAGTCATAGAGAGGGTCCGCGCGGCGCAGCCGTTCATGGCTGAACGTGTAGGGGGCAGTGACCAGTCGGTTGTAGCGGCTGTCGTTCGATTCGTCCGACCACAGGTCTTGCGGGCCGATCGGAAGGGCCCATGACGCAGGCGCCGAGATCCGATCCGCGCGGTAGAGCATTCCGACGATGCGATGGACGCCGACCGGCGTGGCGCCATCGCCTTCGCGTTTGGCGGTGCTCCGCCCGCCTTTCCCGATTGAGCAGGGAAAGGACCGTCCCCGGAACCGAACGCCCCGCGGGGTCAGCACCAAATCTTCGGGTGTCACAGCAAATGCCCGGACTTCACGGCCTTGGTCTCAAGATATCCGCGGTTATGGGCGGTTTCCCCGACTTTCAGCGGAACCCGCTCGGCGACGGCGATCCCCGTGCGCTCCATCATGGCGATCTTCGCGGGATTGTTGGTCAGCAACCGGACCGAGCTGAAGCCCAGCGATTTCAGAATATCCGACCCGAGGCGGAAATCGCGCTCATCGTCTTCAAACCCAAGGCGGTGGTTGGCTTCGACCGTGTCAAAGCCCTGATCTTGCAGGAAATAAGCGCGCATCTTGTTGGCCAGCCCGATTCCGCGCCCTTCCTGGTTCAGATAGAGCAACACTCCGGCTCCCTCGGCACCCATCTGAGCTAGCGCGCCGCGCAGCTGAGGGCCGCAGTCGCATTTCAGACTGCCCATGATGTCGCCTGTAAAACACGCCGAATGAAGCCGAGCCAAGACGGGCTTGCTGCGATCCGGTCGCCCGACCTCGACCGCGTAGTGCTCTTCCCCGCCGTCTTCAGGGCGGAAAACGTGCAACCGACCGGCCTCGGACACCTCCATCGGCAAGCGCGCGGCGACAACCGGGTGCAGGGCGCTGCGATCTGCCAGATGCGGCGCGGCCCGGGAGTGATCTATGCAAGTCAAACCGTGGGTTGCCACGAAATTACGACCGTCTTCGACCGGCAGCACCACGGCGGCAGGCAGCAATCGGGCGGATTTGGCCAGCGCGATAGCAATGCGGTGCAGATTGGCATTGCCTTGCCTCTCGGTCATCAGGGGGCCTTTCATCGGCGCATTCAGATCGTCCGATGGGTCCGCCACGGCCTGAACCCATGCCATGTCTGCATCTGCAGGGATCAACACCCGCGCCAGATCGCCATCGTAAGCGCGCGCTTTCAGCGTTTCCGCCCGTCGCCCGGTGATGGCCACAACAGGTGCCCCACCCAAACTGCGCAGATCTGCCAGTCTCTGGGGCGTGATGGTTTCGGCCGAGATGGCCAGAACGCTGCCGCCATTGTCATCCACCAGCGCGATTGGCACGCCCATCCGCAGGTCAGCCCGCGCGCGCGCCAGCAATTCGGTGATATCGGGGATGAGACTCATCTATGTTACCCTATAACGTTCGACCCTTTTCCTAGCGCTTTCGGCTGGAATTGTGAAACATTTCCGCTGCGTCTGACACGAAGGCGTGAGACGGTTGCAGTAAATCTTGTTGATTGCATATTCCACACGCAAGTGATGGGAAAGGCTTTGGAGGACCCAAGAATGGCTCAGCTCAAGAAAATCCTATTAGTGGATGATGACGAGGACCTGCGCGAGGCGCTCAGCGAGCAACTTGTGATGACTGAGGATTTCGACGTGTTCGAAGCCTCTGATGGAGCGTCCGCGATGGAGCGCGCGCGCGAAGCGATCTATGACCTCGTGATTCTGGATGTGGGTCTTCCCGACACGGACGGACGAGAGCTGTGCCGCCTGATGCGCAAGCAGGGCGTCAAAAGCCCGATCCTTATGTTGACGGGCCATGACAGTGACGCCGACACGATCCTGGGTCTTGATGCCGGTGCCAATGACTATGTCCCCAAGCCGTTCAAATTCCCGGTTCTGCTGGCCCGCATCCGCGCGCAGTTGCGTCAGCACGAGCAATCCGAGGACGCCGTATTCGTACTTGGCCCCTACACGTTCAAGCCTGCAATGAAGATGCTGATCACCGAGGAAGACCGGAAAATCCGTCTGACCGAGAAGGAAACCAACATCCTTAAGTTCCTCTACCGCTCGACCGATGGCGTAGTGGCGCGCGACGTCCTGCTACATGAGGTCTGGGGCTATAACGCGGGTGTGACGACCCACACGCTCGAGACGCACATCTACCGCCTGCGTCAGAAAATCGAGCCTGATCCGTCAAATGCTCGCCTTTTGGTCACAGAGTCAGGTGGATATCGACTGGTATCTTGATCCGAGGTGGATTGATTTGGATCAAAGTGATACGCTGAAGTCATAATTAGGTTACTCCCAACCCGTGCATGTCCGGGTAATGACATGTACCTCCCTGTTGGACTGCCGGGCCAGATGGCCCGGCTTTTTTTCGTTGAGCGTGTCCACAATCGCTCATGCCCCGGCGTTGGGCTGCCTATCACTACCCGCTCAGAAAATGTTTGTTCAATCGGCAAGATGCGTCAGTTGAACCAGTGTCTGAGGTATGGGTCCTTTTGCGATCTCCGCAATTCAGGGGTTGCACTACGGTCGACGGAATGTCATTTGTTCCCGATATGTTCCATATTTTTCGCGAGGTATACTATGTCCCTAAATTACGTGATGATCGGTTCAAACGATGTAGCAAAGGCGAGGGATTACTTCGATGCCGTCTTGCCCCTGATTGGTGGAACGGTGGTCATGGAATTCATGCCCCATGGGTTTTGCTATGGTCTGCGCGGTGGTGGGCGGATTTGGGTCGCTCCGCCGTACAACAAGGAAGCAGCAACGCCAGGCAATGGGAATATGGTCGGTTTGCTGTGCGAAAGCGAAGAAGAAGTGCAGGCAGCCCATGCGGCGGCTCTCTCTGCTGGCGGAACCAACGAAGGGGAGCCGGGACCACGCCCGCAATATGGCCCTGACTTCTATGGAGCTTACGTCCGAGACCTTGATGGCAACAAAATGAGTTTCGTCTATTTCGGCGACGCGTACTGAGCGCATCAAAAGCTCGTATCGCCTGCATAGCAGTCATTGACGAACCCTAGCCGTTTATGGCCTGTTCTCGTGGCGCCCAACGCCGTGCCACGCCAAGCCCGGCTTCGACAAAGGATTCCCCTATTATGCCCTTCACCCTTGCCACCTGGAACATCAACTCGGTCCGCCTGCGCGAGCCTATCGTGCTGAAATTGCTGCAGGAAGAGGCTCCGGATGTGCTGTGTTTGCAGGAATGCAAGTCTCCGGTTGAAAAGATTCCGACCGAAGGGTTTGCTGAGCTGGGTTATACTCACATGGTGGCCCGTGGGCAGAAGGGATACAACGGTGTCGCCATTCTGTCGCGCGTCCCGATGGAAGAGGTCGGCGACAAGGATTTTGCCGGTCTCGGCCATGCTCGTCACATCGCCGCGCGGTTGGAAAATGGCGTCACCATCCAAAACTTCTACGTCCCAGCAGGCGGGGATGTACCGGATCGTGAGGTGAACGAGAAGTTCGGGCAAAAGCTCGACTATCTCAGAGATATGCGCGACTGGTTCCACACTGAGAAGCCCGAGAAATCCATTCTAGTTGGTGATCTGAACATCGCCCCGCGCGAGGATGATGTGTGGTCGCACAAACAACTGCTCAAGGTCGTCTCACACACGCCGATCGAGGTTGAGGCATTGGCTGAAACACAAGATGCGGGCGGTTGGATCGATATCACCCGGCAGGACATCCCTGAAGGGCAGCTTTATAGTTGGTGGTCCTACCGGGCGCGCGATTGGGACGCTGCTGACAAGGGCCGGCGACTGGATCACGTTTGGGCCACGCCGGATATCTCGAACGCGGGGCATTCCAGCCGTGTCCTGCGCGATGCGCGCGGGTGGGAAAAACCAAGCGACCACGCCCCCGTTTTCGCCAGTTTCGACCTTTAGACTTGCAACTCGGCTCTTGGTTTCTGCAGCAAGGGACTGCATATAGGGCGCACGTTTGAACCGGAGAGTGAATGCCATGGACCTTCTGAGCGGCGCGGAAAGCACCTCAGCCACCGATCTGATCAAGGACAGCAGCGAAGCCACCTTTATGGAGGATGTTGTCGAGGCGTCGCAGGAAATTCCGGTGATCGTAGATTTCTGGGCACCTTGGTGTGGGCCTTGCAAGACGCTTGGGCCCGCGCTTGAAGAGGCGGTGACCGCGGCAAAAGGCGCGGTCAAAATGGTCAAAATCAACGTAGATGAGGCGCAAATGATCGCGTCTCAGATGCGCATTCAGTCGATTCCGACCGTCTATGCGTTCTTCAAGGGTCAGCCGGTGGACGGCTTTCAAGGCGCTTTGCCGGGGTCCGAGATCAAGGCCTTTATCGACCGCGTGATCGAGGCGGCAGGTGGCGAAAGCCCCGGTGGTCAACTGGAGGACGCCGTGCAGGCGGCCGAGGAAATGCTGGCAGAAGGTGCAGCCGTAGATGCGGCGCAAACCTTTGCCGCGATTCTGGGCGAGGACCCCAACCATGCCGCTGCCTATGGTGGTCTGGTGCGCGCGCATATTGCCTCGGGCGATCTGGAACAGGCCGAGGCAATCCTGAACGGTGCGCCTGCCGAAATCTCAAGCACTCCGGAACTCGAAGCTGCCCATGCCCAGTTGGAGCTGGCCAAGCAGGCGGCGGATGCGGGCCCGGTGGCCGAGTTGACCGCAGCGGTTGAGGCCGATCCCGACAATCATCAGGCTCGGTTCGATCTGGCGCAGGCCCTGCATGCCAATGGCGATGTAGAAGAGGCCGTGACACAGCTGTTGGAGCTGTTCCGCCGCGATCGTGAGTGGAACGAGGGCGCTGCCAAAACGCAGTTGTTCACGATCTTCGACGCGCTCAAGCCCAACGATCCAATTGTTCTGAACGGCCGGCGCAAACTCAGCTCGATGATATTTGCCTAATTTCGGATCAGAGCTAGACTCGGGTCTATGATTCATCCCGCCGACTTGCCGGATACGATATCCGTGTTTCCACTGCCCGGGGCGCTGCTGCTGCCTCGGTCGCGACTGCCGTTGCACATCTTCGAGCCGCGCTACCTGCAGATGCTTGACGATGCCTTGAAAACAAAGGAGCGGCTGATCGGAATGGTTCAGCCGAACCCCTCGCTAAGCGATGACACAAAGCTGCATCGGATCGGTTGCGCCGGTCGCGTCACGCAATTCTCCGAGACTGAGGATGGCCGCTATCTGATCACCCTGACCGGCGTGTCCCGGTTCCGTATCAAGTCCGAACTGGACGCCTTCACGCCCTACCGCAGGTGCGAAGTGTCCTGGGAGGGGTTTGACCGTGATCTGGGCAAGGCCGAGAAGGACGACGTTTTCGACCGCAGCCGCTTTCTGAACCTGCTGGAACGCTTTTTCGACTCGCGCGATCTGTCGACGGATTGGGATTCGCTGAAAGAAGCAGATGATGAGCTTTTGGTGAATTCACTGTCGATGCTGATGGATTTCGATCCGGAGGACAAACAGGCCCTGTTAGAGGCCCCTTGTCTACGCACAAGGCGTGAGACGCTGGTGACATTGATCGAATTCGCGCTGCGGGGCGGATCAAACGAGGAAAAACTGCAATGAGCGAGACCGAACACGCTTTTGACCGCCACATGCTTGAGGCGCTGATCTGCCCTCAGACGCATACGACGCTTCACTATGATGCGGATAAGCAGGAACTGGTGTCAAAGGCCGCGGGTCTGGCCTTTCCGATCCGCAACGGCATCCCCGTGATGCTGGTAGATGAGGCCCGCGCGCTGGACTGAGCGGTTCTGAGCGCTCAAGTGCACCCTAGATTGCCCGTCCTTGCAACAGCTTCGGCAGGTCGCCGGTCAACCCGGCGGCCTCGCGGACAAACCCTCGGCGCAGGCCGGGCAGGGATCCGACAATGCCCATCCCGATATCCCGCCCAAGGCGCAGCAGCGGGTTGTCGTTCGAAAACAGCTTGTTGAACACATCGGTCGCCATCGCCAGCGAGGCCGTGTCGAACCGCCGCCACTCCTGATAGCGCTCCAGCACCAGAACCGACCCGATATCCTCGCCACGCCGTCCGGCCAAGGTCAGCACTTCGGCCAAGGCACCCACGTCCCGCAGCCCGGCGTTCAGGCCCTGGCCTGCAATGGGGTGCATCCCGTGTGCGGCGTCCCCGACAAGGGCAAGGCGATTCGAGATGAAGGAATTGGCGATGGTCAGGTTCAGCGGATAGGTGAAGCGGTCGCCCTGCAGGCGGATGTCGCCTAGAAAGTCCCCGAACCGAGGGCGCAAGACCTGCAGATACTCGGCCTCGGGTAGGGCGTTGATGCGCTGCGCTGCCTCGGTGCGTTCGCTCCAGACGATCGAGCTGCGATTGCCGGTCAGTGGCAGGATCGCAAGTGGGCCGGGGGGCATGAAGAACTGATGGGCAATGCCGTGATGCGGTAGGTCGTGTTCAATCGCGCAGACAAGGGCTGTTTGGCCGTAATCCCAGCCGGTACGCTTGATCCCTGCGCGGGACGCGGTTCCGCTGCTGCGCCCGTCGCAGCCTACGATCAGATGACCCTCAACACTCGCACCATCATCCAGCGTCAACGTCACGCCGGTTGCATCGACCTGTTGCGAAACGACCGTTCTGCCGTTGATCTGTGTGATCGCTTTGTCTTGCACCATCGCCTCAAGAAACGCGCGGCGCAGGTGGCGATCTTCGACCATGTAGCCCATCGGGCCTTCCTCGATCTCGGTATGGTCGAAATGCATGAAAAAGGGTGACGGCCCGATACCCGCATGGCCATCGGTTACCTTGATCTCAAGCATGGGCTGGGCATGTTCCTCGACCCGCTCCCACACACCGATTGCGTCAAGCAACCGCTTGGACGCCAGCGCCAGCGCATAAGACCGCCCGTCGAATGCCGCGTTCTTGCGGACCTTTTCGCCCAACGTGTCAATCACGCAAACAGAATGCCCGGTTTGCGCCAGTGCCAATGCAAGGGCCGCGCCGTTCAGGCCTCCGCCCACGATCAGGATTTTCGATGCCTGTGTCATGCCCTGCAATATGCGCGCCCTTTCGGGATTGTCCATGTGCGGTCCTGTCGCTACCGTCCCAGAAAGTCAGACGCAAGGAGGGGTGTGATGCAGGAATGGCTAACCATGACGGCCTGTGATTTGGGCCGTGGGGTCGGTATGGGGCAAATCGACCCCGTTGAACTGACCGAGACCTATCTGGCCGCCATTGACGCCCATCCCCACCGCGACCGTATCTATGCGCGCGTCACCCATGACCGCGCCCGGGCTGAGGCGAAAGCCGCGAAAGAGCGCGCCGCCTTGGGCCTGCGTCGATCCTTGCTGGATGGCGTGCCGATCAGCTGGAAGGATCTGTTCGACACGGCTGGTATTGGAACCGAGGCGGGCTCGGCCTTGTTGAAAGGACGTATCCCGGACGCGGATGCTTTGGTCCTAAGAAACGCAACGGCCATGGGCACCGTGTGCCTCGGCAAAACCCACATGAGCGAACTGGCGTTTTCAGGGCTTGGTCTGAACCCGATCACAGACACGCCGCCCTGTGTGGACGATGAAGATGCCGTGCCGGGCGGGTCATCCTCGGGGGCCGGGGCCTCGGTAGCCTGGGGGCTGGCGGCTTGCGGGATTGGCTCCGACACAGGTGGGTCGGTGCGAATCCCTGCAGCCTGGAACAACCTGGTGGGGCTGAAAACTACGGCCGGTCGGCTCAGCCTTGAAGGGGTCGTGCCGCTCTGTTTGCGGTTCGACACGGTTGGCCCTCTTGCACGTTCCGTCGAAGACGCCGCGCATATGCTGGCCTTGCTGGAAGGCGGCACGCCGGCGGACATGCGTGGTGCCAGCCTGAAAGGCCGCCGCTTTGCCGAGTTGCAAAACGTCGCCAAGGACGACCTGCGCGATGCGCCGCGACAGGCGTTCGACGATGCGCTGGACCGACTTCGCGATGCCGGGGCCGAGATTGTACCGCTGGAGGTACCTGAACTGCACGACGCAATGGCGCTTTCGGGTGTTCTCTACACGACCGAGGCATACGGGCTGTGGAAAGACGTCATCGAAGCCAACCCCGAGGCGATGTATCCCGAAATTCTTGAACGGTTCCGCACCGGCAAAGATGTTTCAGGCCCCGACTATGTGGCCGCGTGGTCCAAGCTCAAGGCCTGCCGCGCAGCGTGGGATGCGGCGACCGCCGGGTTCGATGCGGTTCTGGCCCCAACCGCACCTATCTTACCGCCCAATCTGGAAAGACTCCTCAGCGATCACGACTATTACGTGACCGAGAACCTGCTGGCCTTGCGCAACACGCGTATCGGCAATCTGATGGGGCTTGTGGCACTGACCCTGCCGACGGGAACTGCGGGTTGTGGCTTGATGATGCTGGGCTATCCCGGCTCGGAAGAAGCGCTGCTGCGGTTGGGTTCGGCGGCGGAATCTGCATTGGCGTGAATGCCACAATCCCCTGATTCGGAACCTCTTTGTCTGGACGGGACGGGGTCTGATCTGTAATCTGCCAATCAAACGGGGCGAAAACGATCCCGATATTGAGGCAGTAGATATGAATTTCCCCGAGCGGTTTTCGAACCTACCGGAATACGCATTCCCGCGTCTGCGCACCCTGTTGGACCATCATCAACCGGGTGGAGACGTGATTCACATGACCATCGGCGCGCCGATGCATGATTTCCCCGCTTGGGTCACAGACGTCATCACAGAAAACGCGGCCGGGTTTCAGGGCTACCCCCCGAATGAAGGCTCGCCCGAGCTGCGAGGTTCGATCACCGACTGGATCAAGCGTCGCTATGGCGTGACGATGGACCCCGATACCAACGTGATGGCCCTGAACGGCACGCGTGAGGGGCTTTACAATGCTGCCATGGCGCTGTGCCCCGAACAGAAGAACGGGCAAGATCCCATCATTCTGTGTCCGAACCCGTTTTATCAGGTCTATATGGTCGCTTCGATCTCGGTCCGGGCGCAGCCTTACTTCGTGTCCGCCACCGCCGCGACCGGCCATTTGCCGGACTATGCCAGCTTGCCTGACGATGTGCTGAACCGAACGGTTGCCGCCTATATCTGCTCGCCTGCGAACCCGCAGGGGGCCGTCGCCTCGCGTGACTACTGGGCCGAGTTGATCGGCTTGGCCGAGAAATACGATTTCCGCATTTTCGCCGATGAATGCTATTCCGAGATCTACCGCGATGAGGCACCAACAGGTGCTCTGACCGTCGCGCAAGAGCTGGGCGCTGATCCTGAGCGGGTCGTGCTATTCAATTCTCTGTCGAAACGGTCGAACTTGGCCGGGTTGCGCTCGGGCCTGATTGCGGGCGGGCCGGACAGTATCAAACGGGTCAAACAGCTGCGCAACTATGCGGGCGCGCCTTTGCCGCTGCCGCTGCAGGCTGCCGCCGCGCGCGTCTGGGACGACGAGACGCATGTCGTCCAGAACCGCGCGCTCTATCGGGAAAAATACGCCATCGCGGATGAGGTCTTCTCGGGCCTGCAGGGCTATATGCCGCCCGAGGCTGGGTTTTTCCTGTGGCTGCCCGTCGAGAACGGCGAAGAAACCGCTTTGAAGCTGTGGCAGGAGACCGGCGTTCGGGTTTTGCCGGGTGCATATCTTTCTCAAGGTGATCCGGGGCAAAACCCGGGCGAGCAATTTATCCGGGCCGCTTTGGTGGCTCCAAAAAAAGAGTTGCAGCAGGGGCTGATCAAGCTTCGTGACTGCATCTATTCGTGAGGTACGAGGGCAAAATGGCATCATTGAACGCGCGCAACCGCGATCCATTACTGGACAGCACGACTCAGGCCGCGATTGAGCGGCGCACCAAGGAACTGATCGGGATCGCTCTGATTCTGTTGGGGCTGGCCGCTGCGGCAATGATCTGGTCCTACACGCCGGAAGATCCGAACTGGATGGTCTCGACCGATGCGCCGGTACAGAACTGGATGGGGCGGATCGGTGCCTCGATCGCTGCGCCGTTGTTCATGATCGTTGGCTGGGGCAGCTGGGGGATCGCGCTGGTTTTGATCGGCTGGGGTGTGCGTTTCGCCGGACATTTCGGCGAAGACCGCGCCGTGGCGCGGCTGATTTTTGCGCCGATCTGGATTGCCATCGTGTCCGTCTACGCCGCCACTCTGGTTCCAGGCGAGGTCTGGCGCGCGACCCATAGCTATGGGTTGGGCGGACTGTTTGGCGACACCGTCATGGGGGCTTTGCTGACGCTTCTGCCGATATCCTCGCATTTCCTGGTCAAGCTGATGTCGCTGGCCATGGCCGTCGGAATGCTGTCGTTGGGTATTTTTGTTCTGGGCTTCACCAAAGTTGATGTCGCGCGTGGAACGCGTGCTTTCCTACTGGGGCTGGTGATGTCCTACGACATGCTGATGAACCTGCTGGGTCGGGGTGCCTCGGCCACGGTACAATCAGCGCGAGAGCGTCGTGAACAATGGAAAGAGCACCGTGCCGCGCGGATCGAACCCGTTTTCGACGATGAGATCGCGTTTGAAGACCCAATCTTCGAAGAGGTCGAGGAAGAACCCGAACCCGCCCCCAAAACCGGCCTGCTGGCCCGGATGCCAGCCCTGATCCGTCGCCCAGAGCCGCTGCCAGAGCCTGAATTGGTCGAAGCCATGCCAGTGCAGGGTTTTGATGAAATGCCGGGTGAAGATCGTATCCGCTCGAAGATTTCGGCCGCTGTGCGCAATCGCAAGGTGGCGACCGGCGAGATGGCCCCTGAACATGACCCCAACCTGCCCCTGACCAAGGGTCGCGGTCGTGGGCCGGACCCGCTGATCTTCAATCCCAGAGGGGCGGGTGAACTGCCCCCCGAGCCGCCCATGACCGCTGCTGGCCTGCCGCCCGAGCCTGCTTTGTCGGCTGAGCCGACGTGGCAAGACACGGCGCATGACTATCAGCCCGAGCCCGACTACGCGCCCGATGCAGACTACATGCCCGAGGATGACTATGCCGCGCATGCCTACGATGATGACGCGGTGTTCGAAGATACGACGACACCGGAACCCGTTGTGCCGCAGCGCCCAGCTGTGAAGATCCCAGTGGCCGAGCCGCGCAAGCCAGTTGTTGCCCAACCTGTCCGTCGCACGCCGCCGCCGTCCCGTCGGGCACAGGCCGAAGCGCAGCCGACCCTGTCGTTCGAGGAACGGCATTCCGATTTCGAATTGCCCCCCTTGGGCCTTTTGTCCAACCCTGCCAGCATTCAACGTCATCACCTGAGCGACGAAGCGTTGGAAGAAAACGCACGGATGCTGGAGAACGTGCTGGACGACTACGGCGTGAAGGGTGAGATCGTCAGCGTCCGCCCCGGTCCGGTTGTCACCATGTACGAGCTGGAGCCTGCTCCGGGTCTGAAAGCGAGCCGCGTAATCGGTCTGGCCGACGATATCGCACGCTCGATGTCGGCGCTGTCGGCGCGTGTTTCGACCTTGCCGGGCCGCTCGGTGATCGGGATCGAACTGCCCAATGAAAACCGTGAGATGGTGGTGCTGCGCGAAATCCTCGCCAGCCGCGATTTCGGTGATGGCAACCATGCTCTGCCTCTTGCGCTGGGCAAGGATATTGGTGGTGAATCGGTTGTCGCGAACCTTGCGAAAATGCCTCACCTGCTGATCGCGGGGACGACTGGCTCGGGTAAGTCGGTGGCGATCAACACCATGATCCTGTCGCTGCTCTATAAGCTGTCGCCGGACGAATGCCGCCTGATCATGATCGACCCCAAGATGCTAGAACTGTCGGTCTATGACGGCATCCCGCACTTGCTGTCGCCCGTTGTGACCGACCCGAAAAAAGCGGTTGTCGCTCTGAAATGGGTCGTGGGAGAGATGGAGGATCGCTATCGCAAGATGTCCAAAATGGGTGTCCGCAACATAGCAGGCTACAACGGCCGGGTGAAGGACGCGCTGGCGAAGGGCGAGATGTTCAGCCGCACGGTCCAGACGGGCTTTGACGATGAGACCGGCGAACCCACCTTCGAGACCGAAGAGTTCGCGCCTGAGGCGATGCCCTATATCGTCGTCATCGTCGACGAGATGGCTGACCTGATGATGGTCGCAGGCAAGGAGATCGAAGCCTGCATTCAGCGTCTGGCGCAAATGGCGCGGGCTTCGGGTATCCACCTGATCATGGCCACGCAGCGCCCCTCGGTCGACGTGATCACCGGTACGATCAAGGCGAACTTCCCGACACGGATTTCGTTCCAGGTGACATCGAAGGTCGACAGCCGCACCATTCTGGGTGAGATGGGCGCCGAGCAACTTCTGGGGCAGGGTGACATGCTGTATATGGCTGGCGGTGCCAAGATCACCCGCTGCCACGGCCCGTTTGTCTCGGACGAAGAGGTCGAGGAAATTGTCAACCACCTGAAGCAATTTGGTCCGCCCGATTACATGAGCGGTGTGGTCGATGGCCCGGCTGAGGAAAAAGCCGACAATATCGACGCCGTTCTGGGCCTAAACACCGGTGGCAACACAAATGGCGAAGATGCGCTGTATGATCAGGCGGTGGCGATTGTGATCAAGGATCGCAAATGCTCGACCTCTTACATCCAGCGGAAACTTGCCATCGGCTACAACAAGGCCGCCCGTCTGGTCGAACAGATGGAGGACGAAGGTGTTGTTTCGGCGGCAAATCACGTCGGTAAGCGGGAAATCCTCGTCCCCGAGCAGTAGGATATTTAATAACAAGGGCAGAAGCCTTATCTGAGTCGTATGAAACAGATTGCTTTTGCCCTTGCTTTGACACTGGCCGCGCCTGCCGCATGGGCGGCAGACAAGCTGCCGCTGTCGGAGATCTCCAATTATCTGAACAAGATGAAAACGGTTCAGACCAGCTTTACCCAAGTAAACGATGATGGCTCGCTCAGTACCGGCAAGCTATGGATCCAACGACCCGGTAAGATGCGGTTCGAATATGATCCGCCCGACAGTGCTGTTGTTCTTGCGCGTTCGGGGAGTGTTCAGATCTTTGATCCGAAATCCAACCAGCCACCTGAACAATACCCGCTGAAAAGGACGCCTCTGTCACTTGTGCTGGCTCGGAACGTAAATCTGGGGCAGGCCAATATGGTCGTTGGTCACGACTTTGACGGCACCGCAACCGTTGTGACGGCACAAGACCCTAAAAACCCTGAGTCGGGGCGAATTGAGCTGATGTTTACGGACAACCCCGTCGAGCTGCGGAAATGGGTGATCCACGACAACGCAGGCACCCAAACCACGGTTCTTCTGGGGGAACTGACCGAGGGCGGACGCCTCGATCAGAGCTTGTTCTCGAACGGAAAGCGGGTCGGGTCCAGCGATCGCTGACCCGCCCAATTCAGTAGCGGCAGCTGGCCAGCTGAGCTTGATACAGGTTGGCCCGTGCATCGACATCGCTGGCCACATTCAATAGCCAGGATTTCTGGTTGTAGCTGCCGCGCGCATAGCCTGTATGACCTTCGTGATAGGCCAGATACTGGTTGCGCGTGTCGCCCAGGTTGATGCCGTTCCGCTCGTAGGTTTTGTTCATGTACCAGCCGATGAAATCGGACGCGTCGCGAATTCGGTCCCGCTTGGCGCGGCGTTTTCCGGTTTCACGCTGGTATTCTTCCCACGTGCCGTCCAGAGCCTGGCTGTAGCCAAAGGCGCTGCTTTGCCGTCCCATTGGGATTACGCCCAGCACATAGCGGTGCGGGGTCCGCGCATCGTGACGGTAACGGCTTTCCTGATAGATCGTCGCCATCTGAACGTGAACGGGGACGCCCCATTTACGCTCGGTTTTTTTGAAGGCTTTGATGTAGTCAGGTTTCTCGCGCGCAATGCTGCACGCGTCATTTAGTCTGCTGGGTGGCTGTTTAGACCCGCCACCACAGGATGCCAAAAGCAGCACCCCTAGGAGTACGAATAGAATTCTGCTCATGTGCCTCGTGCCTTTTTTCTGGCATTCTAGCGCAGATTGAGCGCTGAGGAAATCACAATCGTTACAGAACGATAGCCAAAACACCCGGTAACGCGGCGACAGACAGCACTGTCGAGACCATAACCATGCCTGCTACGGCGTCTGCGTCGGCCTCAAACCGCTCGGCCAGCAGGTATGAGGTGACCGCGACCGGGGTACACATTTGCAAGACCAGAACACCGAATGCGATGGTTTCAAGCCCGAAGAGGATCGCAACGCCCCATCCCAAGGAAAAGCAAACCGCCAGCTTGAGAAGTGACAGCCAAATGGCTTGGTGAAGACTGCGAGAGGTCAGGCGCGCGATCGCAACTCCAACGGTCACAAGCATCATCGGAACAGCCATTTGCCCCAGCAAATCCAAGGTGTTGGTCAGGAACTGAGGTGTTTCCCAATCCTGCCACAGGAAAAGCGCCCCCAGCAGCGTGGCCCAGACCATGGGTTGTCGGATGACCTGTCCGAACGCGCCTTTGCCCGCGACCAGATAGATCCCGTAGGTAAAGGAAAACAGTGCGGTCACGGCCAGAAAGATAACCGCATATCCCAAACCGGCCTGACCAAATGCAAAGATGCATAATGGAAGACCCAAATTGCCGGTATTTCCGAAGATCAGCGGCGAAAGGTAGGTGCGTTGCTCAAGCTTTAGCACCTTTACAATGACCCAGAAAACGACCGCGAGAACCAGATTGGCCGCAATGGTGGCCAGCGTGAACCGTGACAGATCACCCCCCGGAATTTCGGTCTGCATCAAGGCCACGAAAATCAGACTGGGGACTGCTAGCGTCATAGCGAAACGCGTCACAAATTGTAGGCGGTATTCAAAACCAAGCTTGACCCAGACAAAGCCGATTGCTGACAAAAGGAACACGGGTGCCGCAATTTCGAACACTGTCAGTAAGAGGTTCACAGACTGTTTCCCTTAATTTCACATCAATGATTGGCTTTTCTGCCCGGAAAGAGGTAGTAACCTCTTTGGGGGCTGAAACAATGCTAAAGACACATGCCAAGTACGGCCTGGGACAAGTTGTGCGACATAAGAAACATCCCTTCCGAGGGGTGATTTTTGACGTGGATCCAGAGTTTTCGAATACCGAGGAATGGTACGAAGCCATCCCCGAAGACAGTCGGCCGATCAAGGATCAGCCGTTCTATCACCTGTTGGCTGAGAACGACCAATCCTTCTATGTAGCTTATGTTTCAGAACAAAATCTGATCGAGGACCGATCGGGTGAGCCGGTTGAGCATCCCGACATCCCCAACATGTTCGGCCCATTCGAAGATGGATCCTACCCGCTGCACTTCCATCTGAACTGAGCGGGGCGACGCGCCTGCGCGTTGATCAATACCCCAACGCGCAACCGTCCTTTCTGGGGTCACTGGCCCCCTCCAAAACACCGTCTTCACGGAATCGTATGGCCTGTGCGCCACCCAGTGGAGTTTCTGGGACCTCCACAGTGTGACCCATTTCGCTTAATTGTTGAGCAACCGCTTCGGGGAACCCGCGCTCGAGCTTCAGGATGCCTCCGTCGGCGAAGGCGCGGGGGGCGTTGATGGCCTCTTGTAGGTCAAAGCCGAAATCCATCAGGTTTGACACGAACCGCGCATGTCCTGTGGGTTGATACGCCCCACCCATGACGCCGAAGGGCATTGTAACGCGGTTGTTCTCGGCCAGCATGCCGGGAATGATCGTGTGCATCGGGCGTTTGCCGCCACCCAGCTCATTTGGGTGCCCGGCTTGCAGGGTGAAGCCTGCGCCGCGGTTTTGCAGCAAGATGCCGTATTTCTCGGATGCGATCCCCGAGCCGAAACTGTGGAAGATCGAATAGATCAACGACACGGCCATCTGATCGCGGTCGACGACTGTAATGTAGACGGTGTCCTTGTGGATCGCTTCGGTCAGCGGGGCGGCAGCGGGCATGGCCTGTTTCGGATCAATCAAAGCCGCGAGGGATGTGGCGATGTCTTTGTCCAAAAACTGCTCGGCCCGCGCCATATGATCGGGATCTGCGATGAAGCGGTTGCGTGCGTCATAGGCCAGTTTCGTAGCTTCGGCCTCGATGTGGACCCGTTCCGCGCCCAATGGGTTCATGCTGGCAAGGTCAAAATGTTTGAGGATATTCAGTAGCAAAATCGCCGTTGCGCCTTGGCCGTTGGGGGGATGCTCGACCAGATCAACGCCCTGATAGGTGCCGCGCATCGGATCGGAGGGGGTGCATTGGGTCGATTGGAAATCCTCGGCGGTGTGGAGGCCCCCCAAGGCGGAAAGGGCGGCGATCATATCCTCCGCGATTTCACCAGAATAGAAGGCA
The DNA here is from genome assembly GCF_056536505.1 of Ruegeria sp. CL3. Lineage (NCBI taxonomy): Bacteria > Pseudomonadati > Pseudomonadota > Alphaproteobacteria > Rhodobacterales > Roseobacteraceae > Ruegeria > Ruegeria sp. CL3. The sequence goes on from NZ_JBQFPT010000005.1 coordinate 241,540, forward strand.
TCCCGGCCATCCTTTGCCACCCGTCGTAGAACCTCGGCCTGTTTTGGCGCTCGAAAGACCTGACCTGTCTTGGGTACTTGCCCCTGTATCAAATAGTGATCCCGCGCGGCCCCTTGGAGGGTCGGTTCGCCGTTGTGCCAGTCGAAAGAAACGCGTGGAGCAACCGGTACCCCCTGTTCCGCATAGCGAATGGCCGGTTGCAGAACTGCATCCAGCCCCAGTCGGCCTTCGGTTTGGCTGAGATGGCAGAACGCGTCGACTGCGCCCGGAATTGTAACCGCGTCTGGGCTGGTCAAAGGCACCGAGGTCAAGCCTTGATCCCGTAGCGCGCTGGCTTGCGCAGCAGCAGGTGCCCGGCCCGAGCCATTCAACGCTCGGATCTGGTTTTCCCCCGCACGGTTGTAGAGGACAAAGCAATCGCCACCCAAACCGGTCATCTGCGGCTCGCAAATCCCCAGCAAGACCGCTCCGGCAATGGCTGCATCCATGGCGTTTCCGCCACGTTCCAGAATGTCGACGGCGGTTTTCGCCGCAAGGGGGTGCGAAGTCGCACACATCCCGTTTGTGGCCAGAACTTCGGACCGGCCCGGCTTGTGTAAATCCCGCATCATCACCCCCCTATTTTGAACAACGCGAAACTATCGCGCAGGGAATGATTGTCCAGTTCTTCAATGAGGGGAGGGAGGTTCCTCGGCGCCGTTCACTGGGTGGGGGCTGTGACACTCGGCGCCGAGGGAAGCTATCTGAGCTACGATGATATATTTGACAGTCGTTTGGGGCGGCGTAATGGTTCGAAAAAGGCCTTATTGTGGCCATTTCGCGTCAAATCCCTCGGTTCATTCTGGCATAGGGACGTCGAACCGCAGTGACAACAGATTGCAACCATCGCGACGCTCATACCGAATCTCGCTTGTCAGTTCGTGAATCAGATACCAACCAAAACCCCCTTCTGGCAGGTCCTGCAGGCTGGTCTCAACCGAGGCCGGGGTCCCATCTGGAGGTTTGCATCCGGGCAGTGGCCGCCCCGTATCCGATATCAGAATGTCCAGCTGGTTGTGCTCCAACCGGCAACAGACCTGCACTTTGGCGGGTTCAATACCAGAATAGGCATGTTCGACGACGTTGTTGATCGCTTCCGCCAAGGCAATCTTCACGTCGTCCGCTTTTTCGACAGGCAAGCCGTGGTGGGCCAGGCCTGCGCTCAACTCCGCAATGCCAGCGCTGGCTTCCGCTTCAATCGCCGGAAAACTCAGTTGCAGGCAGGTTTGATCACTGGACGGCGTTACACACATCTACGTTGGCCGCATTACTCTGGCTTCGCCGACAACGCGTCGTCGAGGGAGTCGAACAACCTGAAAACGGTGTCCATTCGCGTTAGGCGAAACACTTTTTCGACCACGGGTTGCACCCCGGCCAGATCCAGCCGGCGTTCGCCGCCGATTTGTTTCATCGAGGCGACGATGGCCCCCAATCCGCTTGAATCAATGAATTCCACGCCTGCCAGATCCAGAACGATGCGCGTTGCGTCGGTTTCTGTTTCGCGACGCATGTCTTCCTTGAACTGGATCGCGATGGCCGCATCTATCCGTTCCGAATGAACGGTGATGATCTGTGCCTCTTCGGTAGTTGTGCTGGTCAGCCCCATGATTGACCGCCCTTTTCAGCTGAAATTGCGTCGTAGAAATACGCTAGACGGCAAATCTTACCATTCGGTATTCAAGTTCCGGCAAGAGGAGTGATTTTCGATGAAAGACGTAGTGATCGCAGGCGCGGCCCGTACACCTATGGGAGGGTTCCAGGGTATGTTCAATGGTGTTCCCGCTGCCGAACTTGGTGGAACCGCGATTCGCGCCGCCTTGCAGCAGGCCGGTGCGGAAACTGTCGACGAAGTCCTGATGGGCTGTGTGCTTCCAGCGGGGCAAGGGCAGGCCCCAGCGCGTCAGGCAGGGTTTGCTGCCGGGTTGGGAGAAGAAGTGCCCGCCACCACCCTCAACAAGATGTGCGGCTCTGGCATGAAGGCCGCCATGATCGCCTTTGATCAGATCGCGTTGGGCTACACAGATACCATGATCGCGGGCGGGATGGAGAGTATGACAAACGCGCCCTACATGCTGCCGAAGATGCGCGGCGGAGCGCGGATCGGGCACGGACAGGTCGTAGACCATATGTTTCTGGACGGGCTCGAGGATGCCTATGACAAAGGCCGCCTGATGGGAACGTTTGCCGAAGACTGCGCCGAGACCTATCAGTTCACCCGTGAGGCGCAGGATGAATACGCGCTGCAATCCCTCTCGAACGCGCTGGCCGCTCAGGACAGTGGCGCGTTTGACGGGGAAATTGCCGCGGTCACGGTGCAAACCCGCAAGGGGGCGTTGGTGCTTGAGTCAGATGAGCAACCCAAATCCGCCCGACCCGAGAAAATCCCGACGCTGAAACCAGCCTTCCGTCAGGATGGCACGGTGACGGCGGCCAATTCCTCTTCCATTTCTGACGGAGCAGCCGCTCTCGTTCTGGCATCTGCGGACGCCGCTGAGGCGAAAGGACTAACCGTCCGCGCGCGCGTTTTGGGCCACGCCAGCCATGCGCAGGCCCCGGGCCTGTTCACAACTGCTCCGGTTCCTGCCGCGCAAAAGCTGCTGGAGCTTCTGGGCTGGACCAAAGATGATGTGGACCTGTGGGAGGTGAATGAGGCCTTTGCCGTCGTCCCGATGGCTTTCATGCACGAAATGGGCCTGCCGCGCGACAAGGTCAACGTCAATGGCGGAGCCTGCGCCCTGGGCCATCCAATCGGCGCATCTGGTGCCCGGATCATGGTCACCCTTCTGAACGCTCTGGAAAAACGCGACCTGAAACGCGGGATCGCTGCGATCTGTATCGGTGGCGGAGAGGGCACGGCGATCGCCATCGAACGCGTTTGACCCTTCGCGCTTTTGCAAATACTCCGGGGACTGGGGGCGTCGCCACCCCAAGACCCGGATCGGAGCAGTGCCAATATGACCGTCGACTATGACACCCTCGCCAAAACCATCGCCTCCCTGACCGAAGGCGAAACCGATCAGGTCTCCCTGATGGCGACCATCGCGTGCGAGGTGCATCACGCCGATAATCGCTTTGATTGGACGGGGTTCTACCGCGTCACCGAACCGGGCCTGCTGAAGATCGGCCCGTATCAAGGCGGTCACGGCTGTCTAGTCATCCCGTTCGAGCGCGGCGTGTGCGGCGCAGCCGCGCGCACGGGTGAGGTGCAGCTGGTTCCGGATGTGGATGCCTTTCCTGGTCATATCGCCTGCGCATCTTCCACAAGGTCAGAGCTTGTTTTGCCGGTTCGCGATGACTCGGGCGCGGTTATTGCCGTGTTTGACATCGACAGCGACCAGCCGGATGCTTTCACGGATGTGGACGCGTCCGAACTGACGAAAATTCTTCAAGACGTGTTCTCTGCCTAAGCCTTTGTTATGTTTGGGTTTGGTCGCTGACTTACGACCTGTCATGAAAAAATGCTTTGAAATTTCACGGAACTGAGGCATCGTGAAAAACGTAGAAGGAATTTCACGAGAATCGGAGTCTGGCTTTGAACACGCAAACCCCTCAGCGCGCGACGCTCGGAGCGGACTTGCGGGCCTTGCGAAAGGCAAGGGGTTTGACGCTGACTGAAATTGCCGATCGCCTGAACCGCTCGGTCGGCTGGCTGAGTCAGGTCGAGCGGGACATGTCCGACCCTTCAATCTCGGACCTGCGTCAGATCGCGGAATGTCTGGGTGTTCCCATGTCGATGCTGTTTTCGCATTCTGCCGCTCCGGTTGAGGAGCAAGGCTATGTGGTTCGCGCCGTTTCACGACGTCCTATGGGCTCGGGTGAAGAAGGTCTGATCGAAGAACTGCTGTCGCCAGACCTGACCGATGATTTCGAGATGGTGCATTCCACGTTTGAGCCCCGATCCAAAATGCAAAAACCCGCGGACCGGCCAACGCAGGAGGTCGGATATATGATCTCGGGCCAACTGGACCTGACGATCGGTGCACGGCACTTCACGGTCGGGCCGGGCGATAGTTTCCGCATCAAGCACGAACCCTATCAATGGGCAAACCCCTATGATGAGCCCGCCGTGGCCATCTGGGTCATTGCACCACCGGTATACTGATGAGCTTTGAGGCCTGGACCATATTCGCGCTGTTCTGGGTGGTGTTCGTCACCACTCCGGGGCCGAATGCCGTCAATTGTATCTCAAACGGTATGAGCTTGCCCTTCCCGAAGGCGATGCTTGGTGTTCTTGCGATCCTGACACAGGCCAGCGCATTTCTGATCTTGTCAGCATTGGGTGTAACGGCCCTGATCGCAGCCTCACCTACCGCCTTCTTCTTCGCTAAACTGATCGGTGCGGTGTTTCTTATCTGGGTCGGTATTCGCGGATGGATCAACGCGAAACGGCCGGCGCCTGCCACTGAGCGCCCTGCGCGGCATGTCTATCTGCATGCGCTTGCGGTGGCGACAATCAATCCAAAAAGCGTTGCTGGCTATCTGGCGGCCTTTTCGCAATTCGTGCAGCCCGACGTGCCGATCTGGCAGCAGATGGGGGTGATCATGCCGACCGCTCTGATCATCACGACGCTCAGCTATACCGGCTTCACCCTATTGGGCGCGCTGATGGGCAAGGCGGCGTTGGGGGCTGTGTTCAATATCTGGGTCCGCCGGATCATGGCGACCTGTTTCATCATCTATGGCGTGTTGTTGGGTGCCAGCTCTGCGCCCGCAGCAAGGGGGTAGCTATATGCAGACGGGATCCTGCCTTTGCGGCAAAGTCGCGTCTACGATTAACGGAGACCTCTCGCCGCCCTCCGCCTGCCATTGCGGTCAGTGCCGCAAACAATCGGGTCATGTCTGGTCATCGACCTCGACACATCAGGACAACCTGAGCTTCACCGCCAGTGACACGCTGCGTTGGTTCCGCGCCTCAGAGACCGCCCGGCGCGGGTTCTGCAGCGAATGCGGCTCATTCCTGTTCTGGCAGCACGACAAAGAAGACACGATTTCGATCTCGATGGGGGCGCTCAGCGCACCGACGGGCCTGAAACTCTCAAAGCACATCTTTGTCGCGGACAAAGGTGACTACTACGACATCTCAGACGATCTGCCCCAGCGGGCACAGTAACAGAGGATCAAAACACATGAGTGATTTTCCAACCAAGGCCCGTGTGGTCATCATCGGTGGCGGCGTTGTCGGCTGCTCGTCCCTGTATCATCTGGCTAAGAAGGGCTGGACCGACTGCGTTCTTCTGGAAAAGAACGAGCTGACTGCGGGATCTACATGGCACGCGGCGGGTAACGTGCCGACGTTTTCGACCTCCTGGGCGATCATGAACATGCAGCGCTATTCGACCGAGCTGTATTCACGTCTGGCTGAAGAAGTCGACTATCCGATGAACTACCACGTTTCGGGGTCGATCCGTCTGGCGCATAGCAAAGAGCGCATGCAGGAATTCGAACGCGCGATGTCGATGGGCCTTTACCAGGGCATTCCGATGGAGATGTGGACCCCGGAGCAGGCGAAAGAGCGCTACCCGTTCCTCGAAACCCATGACCTTGAAGGCGTGCTGTACGACCCGACCGATGGCGACATCGATCCGGCGCAGCTGACACAAGCCTTCGCCAAAGGCGCGCGTGATCTGGGCCAAAAAATCATCCGCTTCTGCCCGGCCACCGATGTAACGCAACACGATGACGGCACTTGGACCGTTCACACCGAAAAGGGCGACATTGCCTGTGACTATGTCGTCAACGCGGCCGGATACTACGCGCAGCGCGTCGGTGAGATGTTCAAACCCTATGGCGGCCGCATGGTGCCCGCCATGGTCATGAGCCACCAGTACCTGCTGACCGATGAAGTCCCCGAGGTTGAGGCATGGTCGAAGGAGAACGGTGGCAAACTGCCTCTGCTGCGCGACGTGGATATCTCATACTACCTGCGTCAGGAAAAGAACGGCTTCAACCTTGGCCCCTATGAGCCCAACTGTAAGGGCGAGTGGATGACCGAAGACGATCCGATGCCCGAGGATTTCAGCTTCCAGCTTTGGAACGACGATCTGGACCGGATTGAGGACATCATCACCGACGCGATGGAACGCGTTCCGCTGATGGCAACCTCGGGGGTTGGTCGCGTGATCAACGGCCCGATCCCTTACGCGCCGGACGGTCTGCCGATGATCGGCCCGATGCCCGGTGTGAAGAACGCGTTTGAAGCGCACAGCTTTACCTTCGGCATCGCGCAAGGCGGTGGTGCAGGCAAAGTGCTGGCCGAATGGATCGTTGATGGCCACACTGAATGGGATATGTGGGCCGTCGATCCGCGCCGTTACACCGACTACACCGATCAGGACTACTGCAACCAGAAGGGCATGGAGGTCTACGGCAACGAATACGCCATGCACTTCCCGCACCACGAATGGCCTGCTGCGCGCGACAAGAAGCTGTCTCCGGTCCATGCCAAGGTCAAAGAGCTCGGCGGTGTCATGGGGGTCTATAACGGCTGGGAACGTGCCAACTGGTTTGCCAAGCCGGGCGACGACACCTCGCTTGAGGCCACGCATACATGGGGCCGCTCTGGCCCTTGGGAGCAGCGCATCAAGGAAGAGTGCGAAGCCGTCCGCGACAATTGCGGTGTGCTGGACCTGCCGGGCTTCTCGCGTTTCATGGTAAAAGGTGAAGGCGCGGCCGAAGCTCTGCGTGGCCTGATCACCGGTGGTCTGCCCAAGATTGGCCGCATCAACCTCGTCTACATTTCGGACGACCGTGGCCGTATCCTGACCGAGATGTCCTGTATCCGACTGGGCGAGGATGAGTTCGTGATGATCACAGCCGCCACCGCGCAGTGGCACGACCGCGACATCCTGATGTCCGCCATGCCCTCTAGCGTTTCAGTCGAGGACGTCACTACCACTCGTGACACGCTGATCGTGACCGGCCCGAAATCGCGCGAGATCCTCTCGGGACTCAGCGATGCGGATCTGTCCACCGGCTGGCTGACGCATCAGTCCGCGACGGTTGCGGGCAAACCAGCCTTCCTGATCCGCGTCTCCTTTGCCGGAGAGCTGGGTTGGGAGGTTCACGCCCTCAACGAAGACATGCCAGCCATCTACGACGCCATCCTAGACGCGGGTGCAACCCCGTTCGGTATGTACGCCCTGAACTCGCTGCGGATCGAGAAGGGCTACCGTGCGTGGAAGGGCGATCTGTCGACCGACTACTCGCTACTGGAAGGCGGGCTGGAGCGGTTCGTTAAACTGGACAAACCGCAGGACTTCCCCGGGAAGGCCGCGATCCTGAACGAAAAGCAACAGGGCGTGAAGAAATCCTTTGTCACGCTGACAGTGGACGCAGGCGATTGCGACGCGCCTTACATGTCCTGCATCTGGCAGGGCGATCAGATCGTGGGCGAGACGACCTCGGGCGCATGGGGCTATCGCGTTGGCAAGTCCATCGCGCTGGGCATGGTCAAGACAGACGTCGCAAACCCGGGTACTGAGCTTGAGGTTGAGATCTACGGCCATAAGTACCGCGCCGTTGTTCAGGAAGACCAGCCGCTCTGGGATCCCGCCAACGAGCGTCTGCGCGCTTGATCCCTTTGGGGATTGCCAAATTGGCACAAAACTCCAAGCTGGGGCCCATGGCGGGCCCCAGTCTGCCTTTCACCAAAGTCCAAATCGGAAGGCTGAAATGACGATCCCTGCACATATGTCCGGCGTTTACCTCACTCATCACGGCGGGCCGGAGGCTTTGCAGTGGCGCGAGGATATTCCCGTTCCAACGCCCGGTCCCGGGCAGGTTCTGGTGCGCGTCGCGGCTGCCGGGGTCAACAACACGGATATCAATACGCGGGTCGGGTGGTACTCTTCGGACGTGACCGGGGCCACCGATGATGTCGATCAGGATGTCGATGCCGGAGGGTGGGGCGGCGCGCTGCAGTTCCCTCGAATTCAAGGCGGCGACCTGTGCGGTATAGTCGAAGCGGTCTGTCCGGGTTCAGGGTTTCAACCCGGTCAGCGCGTGACCTGCCCCATCAATTTGCCGCGCCCGCGACCTGGCCATCCGCAGGGGTTTATTGCCTTAGGCTCTGAGATTGATGGCGCCTTTGCCCAATATTGTCTGGTCGAGGCGGATGATCTCTACGATGTCTCTGCCTCGCCACTGTCAGATACCGAGATCGCGGCCATTCCCTGCGCCTTTGGCACTGCCGAGAACCTTTTGACCCGCGCCGGGGTCACCGCTGGCCACAAGGTGCTGATCACTGGGGCTTCGGGCGGTGTCGGTCTGGCGGCAGTGCAACTGGCCCGCCTGCGCGGCGCGTCTGTATGGGGTGTGACCGGGGCCGCCAAGGCCGAGGTTGTGAAATCCCAAGGCGCGGTTGAGACCTTTGATCGCGATGCTGCGTTGCCTGCAGATATGTTCGACGTTGTGATCGACGTGGTTGGCGGCCCTAGATGGGCGGGCCTCGTGCTGGCCCTGAAACCCGGCGGGCACTACGCTGTATCAGGTGCGATTGCAGGCCCGATGGTGCAGGCCGATCTGCGCGACATCTACCTGCGCGATATCACCATTCACGGCTGCACTCACCAATCGCCTGAGGTGTTTGGCCGTTTGGTTGAGCTGATGAATGCCGGTCGGATCAAGCCTTTGATTTCCCGCACCTATCCCCTAAGGGATATTGCTAAGGCACAAGAGGATTTCCAATCCAAAGCGTTGCCGGGGAAATTGGTGCTGATCCCGTAAGGAGTTTATGACATGGCCGAAATTACTCTGTTAGATGGCTCGATCGGGCAGGAGCTGGTCAAGCGCAGCGGTAAACAACCAACGCCGCTCTGGTCGACGCGGGTGATGATGGATCAACCGGAATTGGTGCGCGAGGTTCATGCGGAATACTTCCGACGCGGGGCCACAGTCGCGACAACCAACACCTATGCCGTCCACCGCTCGCGCCTTGTGCGCGAAGGGATCGAGGATCAGTTGGCGCAATTGATCCACACTGCCGTGTCTCAGGCCGATCTGGCGCGCGCAGGAAACGAAGGGCGCATCGCTGGGGCGCTTGGGCCGCTATTGGCCTCTTACAGACCCGATCTTGAGCCTGATCCAGAAGAGGCCGGGCGCAAATTCGCTGAACTGGTCGCGCTTATGGGGGATGGTGTGGATCTGATCCTGATCGAAACCGTCTCGTCGGTGATGGAGGCCGAAGGCGCTTTGCGGGGCACAGCTGGTTGCGGGAAGCCTGTGTGGCTGGCCCTGTCTCCGATGGATGAGGACGGAACGCGTCTGCGATCCGGCGAGCCGTTGGATCAGATTACCCCCTTGGTCGAGCGTTACAATCCGCAAGCGGTGCTGATCAACTGCACCCGTCCCGAAGCGGTTCCAGCCGGGCTTGAGATTTTGTCAGGGATGGGACTGCCCTATGGCGCCTATGCCAACGGCTTCACACATATCGCCGAGGGGTTTTTGCAAGACGCCCCTACGGTTGATAGTCTCGCCCAACGCCACGACCTAAGCCCTGAGGCCTATGCCGACCACGCGATGGCCTGGGTCGAGCAAGGCGCAACAATCGTTGGCGGATGCTGCGAGATCGGCCCGGATCATATCGAGGCCCTCGCGCATCGTCTGCAGTCAGCCGGTCATCGGATCGTCTGAACCGACAAGGGAACGGTATGTCCGAGACACCATCACCAGCCCCCACCACGCGTCAGACCAACCCCGTGCATTTCGACATTCTGGTCGCGCCGGGCTTTGTGCTGCTGGAACTCGCGTCGCTGGTAGATGTTCTAAGGATTTCCAATCGGGTGTCTGCAACGCCGCCGTTCACCTATACCTACCGATCTCTGCGCGGCGGTCCGATCGCCAGCAGCAGCGACGCAACGGTTCAGACCGAAACCATCCCGAACCAACCCGATGCCACCTATCTGTTTGTGATCGGCAATTCGAACCCGGATCACCCTGACCTGTCTTTGGGCCGGGTGGTGTCGAATTATACCTATCGCGGTGCACAGGTGTTTTTGCTGGCCGAAGCGGCAAGCCGGTATATCGACGAGCAGGGTACAGCCGATCTGGCAACCCATTGGGAAAACGCCTCATTCCTGCGTGAGCGCGGTGCACGGTTCGAGGCGAAACTGTCCATCGCAACCGAGCGCGGCGCAGTTGTCACCTGTGCAGGTATGGGGGCCACCACCGATATCGCGCTGGTCGTGATCGGGCGGCATATCTCGGGGCCCACGCAATTGACCGTGGCGGACGTCATGCTGCATGAAAACATCCGCGATTTTTCGTCGATGCAGCCGTTCTCGGGCGCGAAAAACACAGCGACTGGAGACAAGAAACTGGATCATTGCATCAAGCTGATGCAAGCCAACATCGAAGACCCTTTGCCGATCCAGGATCTCGTGGACAGCCTGAATATCTCGAACCGATCGCTTGAGCGGAAGTTCAAGGCGTTCTTCGGCACCACTCCCAACGGGTTCTATCGCGAAATGCGGTTGGCCAAGGCCAACAACCTTTTGCTGAACACCACCATGAGCGTGCGTGAAATAGGCTTGGCCTGCGGTTTCCCGAACGGGTTCTCATCGGTTTACCGGAGTTTTTTCGGGGTGACGCCATTTGTGATGCGCCAACAAAAGAGACAAGCCGCGCAGAGATGATTTTTGCGGATGCGATGACGTTTTTGATGGATTCCGCGCCGATTTTTCATGCCATTCAGGGACAAACCTGAACGAACGGAGTCTTCACTATGGTTGATCTTCCCAGCAAGGCCCGCGTGGTCATCATCGGCGGCGGCGTGATCGGATGCTCGGTTGCCTATCACCTGACCAAAAAGGGCTGGAAAGATGTTGTACTGCTTGAGCGTAAGCAGCTGACCAGCGGCACCACCTGGCATGCAGCCGGTCTGATCGCGCAGCTGCGCGCGACGGCGAACATGACCAAGCTGGCGAAGTACAGTCAGGAGCTCTACGGCTCGCTCGAGGAAGAAACCGGTGTTGCGACAGGTTTCAAACGCTGCGGTTCGATCACTGTCGCGCTGACCGAAGAGCGTAAGGAAGAGATCTACCGCCAGGCCGCTATGGCCCGCGCCTTTGGCGTCGAGGTCGAAGAGATCTCGAACGAGCGCGTGGCCGAGCTGTATCCACATCTCAATATCGAAGACGTCAAAGGGGCTGTGTATCTGCCGCTGGACGGGCAGGGTGACCCGGCGAATATCGCGCTGGCTCTGGCCAAAGGTGCGCGCCAGCGCGGTGGCATCGTGAAAGAGCGTGTGAAGGTCACCGATGTCGTCAGGCAAGGGCGCAAGGTCACCGGCGTTGACTGGGTTGCCGACGATGGAAGCGCCTCCGGCCACATCGAATGCGATATGGTGGTGAATTGCGCTGGGATGTGGGGCCACGAAGTGGGTCGCATGGCGGGCGTGAACGTTCCGCTGCATGCCTGCGAGCATTTCTACATCGTGACCGAGGGCATTGATGGCCTGACACAGCTGCCGGTTCTGCGCGTTCCGGATGAATGCGCTTACTACAAGGAAGACGCTGGCAAAATCCTGCTGGGTGCATTTGAACCCAACGCCAAGCCTTGGGGCATGAATGGTATCCCTGACAGCTTTGAGTTTGATCAACTGCCCGAGGATTTCGACCATTTTGAACCAATCCTCGAAGCCGCGGTGAACCGCATGCCGATGCTGGCCGAAGCCGGTATCCACACCTTCTTCAATGGACCTGAATCTTTCACTCCCGATGATGCCTATCACTTGGGTCTTGCGCCCGAGATGGACAATGTCTGGGTTGCGGCAGGCTTCAACTCGATCGGTATCCAGTCGGCCGGTGGCGCGGGCATGGCGCTGGCCGAATGGATGGACAGCGGCGAGAAGCCGTTTGATCTGGGCGATGTCGACATCAGCCGTATGCAGCCGTTCCAAGGCAACAAGCAGTACCTGTTCGAGCGCTCGAAAGAGACGTTGGGCCTGCTCTACGCCGATCACTTCCCATATCGTCAGAAAGCCACCGCGCGCGGGGTGCGGCGAACTCCGTTCCACCATCACCTGTTGGATCAAGGCGCGGTCATGGGGGAATTGGCCGGTTGGGAGCGGGCCAACTGGTTTGCGAAAGCTGGGCAAGAACGCGAATACCAATATAGCTGGAAGCGTCAAAACTGGTTCGAAAACTCTGCCGCAGAACACCGCGCTGTGCGCGAGAATGTCGGCATGTATGACATGTCCTCCTTCGGGAAAATCCGCGTCGAAGGTCCGGATGCCGAGGCATTCATGAACTATATCGGCGGAGGCGACTACTCGGTGCCGAATGGCAAGATTGTCTACACCCAGTTCCTGAACCGCACCGGCGGGATCGAGGCCGACGTAACCGTGACCCGCCTGACCGAGACCGCCTATCTGGTCGTCACACCAGCCGCGACCCGTCTGTCGGATCAAACATGGATGCAGCGCAACGCGGGCAACTTCAACGTCGTCATCACAGATGTGACCGCCGGCGAAGGCGTTTTGGCCGTCATGGGACCGAACGCGCGCGCTTTGCTCGAGAAAGTCTCGCCCAACGATTTCTCAAACGCGGCCAACCCATTTGGTACGGCACAAGAGATCGAGCTTGGCATGGGCCTCGCCCGCGCGCATCGCGTCACCTATGTGGGAGAGCTGGGATGGGAGATCTATGTCTCTTCTGACATGGCAGGACATGCCTTCGAGACGCTGCACGCGGCTGGGCAGGATATGGGTCTAAAGCTGTGCGGTATGCACATGATGGACAGCTGCCGAATCGAAAAGGGCTTCCGCCATTTTGGGCATGACATCACCTGTGAAGACCACGTGGTTGATGCCGGGCTTGGTTTTGCCGTGAAGGTCGACAAGGGCTGTGACTTCATTGGCCGCGAAGCCGTGATTGCGCGCAAAGAGACTGGTCCCAAAAACCGTCTCGTGCAGTTCAAACTGACCGAGGCCGAGCCGCTGTTGTTCCACAACGAACCAATTGTGCGCAATGGAGAGTATGTCGGCTACCTGAGTTCCGGCAACTACGGACACACGCTGGGTGGTGCTATCGGTCTGGGCTACGTGCCGTGCGAAGGCGAAAAAGCTGCGGATTTTCTGGCATCGAGCTATGAGATCGACGTTTGTGGTGTCAAAGTGAAGGCCGAGGCGTCTTTGAAGCCGATGTATGATCCCAAGTCGGAGCGCGTGAAGGTTTGACCCGCAGAGCTGGGGGCTCTGCCCCCGCCGCGGCAAGCCGCGACTCCCCCGGGATATTTAGGGCCAGATGAAGCAGGGAATCCGGTCTTCAACTGGCTAAAAAAATATCCCGGAGCGCGAGGCAGAGCCTCGCTCAAAAGCACGGTTTCGAAGTCGACCCATCACAATTCGTTATGCGCGACTTCACTGTTTTCAGAGTTTTCAACCCTTCCGAAACTGCCGTAAATGGGTCCGATACTTGTCGGAGATTTACCGTGGCGACTGCCTCCTCACCTTCACAAAATGCGGACACCCCAAAAGGCTTTGTGCTGGCAGTTTCTGCTTATGTCATGTGGGGTTTCCTGCCTCTCTATATGAAAGCGCTGAGCCATATTGGCCCGGTTGAGGTTGTGGCGCATCGGGTCATCTGGTCGGTTCCGGTCGCAGGGCTTCTTCTGGTCATTCTGGGGCGGACGCGCGACCTTAGGGCGGCGTTGGGCAATCCCAAGATGTTGGGCATGGCGGCTTTGACGGCGGCGCTGATCTCGGTGAACTGGGCGATTTATGTCTGGGCGATCTCAACCGGCCATGCGTTGGATGCGGCGCTAGGGTATTACATCAACCCATTGTTCAGTATCGCCTTGGGCGCTGTGCTGCTGCGAGAACCTCTGACGCGCATACAACTGGTGGCTGTCGGTCTGGCAGCTTTGGGCGTTTTGGTTCTGGTGGTCGAGGCTGGGCGTCTTCCTTGGGCGGCGCTGGGTTTGATGGTGAGTTGGGGATTCTACGCGTTCTTCAAAAGGTCTCTGCCGATTGGCCCCAATCAGGGGTTTCTGCTTGAGGTTCTGATCCTTTTGATCCCGGCGATCGCCTATGTGACCTGGCTGGCGTTTCAAGGGACTGGGCATTTCGGGGTGTTGGCATCGGATACGTTCCTATTGTCCTGCGCTGGTGTCGTGACGGCGGTGCCTTTGCTGGTCTATGCCAACGGGGCCAAACTCGTCAGGCTGTCAACGATGGGCATCCTGCAATACATCGCGCCCACCATGATCTTCATCACCGCAGTCGCCGTGTTCGGAGAACAGATTGACCGGGGCCGTATGATTGCCTTTCCTCTGATCTGGGCGGCGCTTGTGGTGTATTCGATCCCGATGATCCGACAGGCGAGGGCTCAGGCCTGAAGCAGAAGACGCGCGGCGCTTTCGGCCCAAATCGCGTAGGTTTTGGGGCTGGGGTGGTATCCATCCGGCGCGGCCAGAGCGGGATCATTCGGTAAATCCAGTGACAAGTGTCGGAGTTGCGGATGGGCAGCAACGACCTGTTGCAGACCACGATCCAGGCGCTCGGATTGTCGACCCAATACCCATGCCAAAGGATGGGGCAGGGACGGAAAGCGGTTCATCTGCGGTACAGCCGTTACCACAACGCGTCGCGCACCGAAGCGTTGGGTCAGCGTCCTGGCCAACTGGTTTTGCCGTTCAACGAAGCGTTTATAGGTCACGCCTCGGGTCACGTCGTTCACGCCGAGCGCGGTGACGACCGCATCGTATGTGCCTTCAATCGTTTGCAACCTCTCAAGCGTATCTCGTGTCGTGTGTCCGGTTGTTGCCTCCAACCGCCATTCGACCGAGTGATGCCGCGCCAAGTGTTTGACCAAATGGCCTGACAGCGCCTGTTCTTGCGTGCCCGCGCCTACGCCGGCGGCAGAACTGTCGCCCGCAATCAACAGGCGTAGGCGAGGCCCACGGCCCGTTCGCCCTTCGCGCGGACCAATCGGTTCCGGCAGCAGCTGGGCCTTGCGGCGTACAGCCAAGCCCTGCGCCGCCAGAACTGGCAGCAGGGGCACACGCAGAATCTGATCGGCGGCAAGCGGATTTGACATGATCAGCTTAGGGCGGATTTGAATTCCAGAAACCGGGGGTCGGTCATCACACGGGCCATCATCGCTTCACGCAGGGCACCAATGGTCTTGTGAGGGCGCATCACAACCTCGAACTGCTGGATCAAACCCTCGTCGTTTAGCGTGATCAGGTCCACGCCGACCGCATCCAGATCTCCGACCTTGCATTGAAACTCCAGCGCCCAGTCATTGCCGCTGCCCATGATCCGTCGATAGCGGAAGTCGGAAAATACCTTGCCCACATGGCTCAATACGGCCGCAACCGGCGCGCGGCCGGTCCATGTGCTGTAGTAGGTGGGCGGCATGAAGCGGACGTCCTCGGCCAAAAGCTCGTGAATGAGGGCTTCGTCCCCTTTGGCGACAACCTCTTGCATACGTTCGATTGTTGGATGCATGACCTCTCCCCTTTTTGCCTCAACGGTTCACGATACGCGCGCCGCACGCAAGGACGACGTTGCGGGAAGTGGCGCTGTGGGATAGGCACGCGGGAATGAGCGAGACTTACGATCCCCCCCAGACACCGCTGGATGTGCTGCATGAAGATGCGCAACTGATTGTGGTGAACAAGCCCTCGGGCTTGTTGTCGGTGCCGGGGCGTGGAGCGCATTTGGCGGATTGCCTAATGACCCGCGTGCAGGCGGTGTTTCCGCAGGCCCTGTTGGTGCATCGGTTGGACAGGGATACCTCGGGCGTGATGGTCTTTGCGCAGACGCCCCACGCGCAACGCAATCTGAGCATGCAGTTCGAGCAGCGCCAAACCCGTAAAATCTACATAGCCCGCGTTTGGGGGCGGCTGGAGGCCAAGACGGGCACGGTTGATCTGCCGCTCATCGTCGACTGGCCGAACCGACCGCGCCAGATGGTGTGCCATAACACGGGCAAACAGGCCGTCACCGATTGGCGTGTTGTCAAATACGAAGGTGATACGACGCGCGTTCGTCTGTTTCCGAAAACCGGCCGCTCGCATCAGTTGCGTGTTCACATGCTGGCCTTGGGCCACCCGATTCTGGGTGACCCGTTTTACGCCGAAGGCGCAGCGCGCGATTTCCCACGCCTCATGCTGCATTCCGAGGAATTGCGCCTGAAAAGCCCCGAGGGCGGCGTGGCGATGAAGTTTCGTGCCAAGGCGGACTTCTAGCCTCAGGCCACGTTGGTCCACAACAGTTTCAGGTTCCCGAGGGAAAACCTACGCGATCTTTTGCGGCGCGCGGGTTGTGCGCGGTGTCGATCTGCGGCTAGTTCACGCTCGATCTCATAGGCGCGAAGGGTGTGATCCTGCGACCAACGTTCAAGTTTCAGGTGCATCAGAACATGGTTGTCTAGACTGGGCATATTGGGCCTCCGGGTTTTTGAAATCTGACCCAATCTCGCGCACCACTCCTGACACCCCCTTGTCAGTGCGATTACCCTAGCTGTCAGTAGCAAACCTACACCCCAGTAAACCCTTGTTATCCTTAGCTATCCTTGTGTCAGGATTAGGGGATTTACTCTACGCCCCAGTAAATCCCAATTGTCCCTCAATGAGTTTTTAGCCAAAAAATGGACCATTGAGATGCAAGCGAACGCACTATCAACACCTGAAGCCCGACTGAACCTTAAGCCGCGGTCAGCCCGATACGCCCTCAAGATCGCACCCAGCAAATCGCTGACATACAGACGTAGAACAGCCACCTCTGCTGGACGCTGGGAGGTTCGAACCAAAGCACCCGATGGCTATTCCTTCGCTTCGATTGGTGTTGCTGATGATTTTGGTGAGGGTCTGACATTTGCCGACGCACTCAAGAAAGCATCCGAATTTGATCTTGAGGAAGCCACAACAGATATCACAGTCTACGCGGCGTTGGGACGGTGGAGCGAAGCCAAGCTGCTGACCACCACATCGCAAAAGGTTAAGCGTGATCTTGAACAAACGCCCAACCGTCTGGGACAGCATTTCAAAGGCCGCAAATTGTCCACGGTGCGTGCCTTGGACTTCTCACGTTGGCAAAAGTCGTTCTTGGCGGCCAAACCGGACACACCATCGCGGCGGGGAACGTGGAACAGGGATTGTGCAATCGTCAAAGCTGCACTGACCAAATCTGCCAATGAGGTTGGCTATGTTGGGGCTCGACATTGGGACCACGTTAAGAAGCTCAAGACGGGCAAAGTGGTTGCACCCAGAGCTATCTGCCTGACGGATGACGAGCTGAGACGGCTTTACGCAGCAGCACGTCCTGACCTGAGCTTGCTTATGCAAGCGGCCTCAATGACAGCTTGTCGATTGGGCGAATTGCGTGACGCCAAGGTAGGTGATCTGAAAGACGACATTCTGGTTGTGTCAGGAAAGACTGGCGAACGCTCTGTCCCGCTTAAACCTGAGACTGCAGACTTCCTACACCGCATTGCCAATGGCCGAAGTCAGGACGCCAATTTGTTCATACGTCAAAATGGAACACCGTGGATTGAGCACTCACACATCAAACCAATGTGGGCGGCGGTCAAAGCGTCTGGGCTGCCCAAGGGAGTAGCGTTCTACACGCTGAGACATACAGCATTGACCAAAATGTTGGAGCGAGGCGTTTCACCAGCTATTGTTGCCAAATACGCCGGCACATCAATCAGGATGTTAGATGCGGCCTATTCGCACATAGCAGCCAACGACATCAGAGCGTTCCTATGACCCGTCGAAACATAAAGCCAATGATGGAACTGCTTAGCCAAGCTGAAATCTGTTTTGATTTTGTTGAGGTCAATGGCCTGACTGACACTGCTGGCAGTGCCCTTGAGTTGGTCCAAGATATACCAGTAGACGATTGGCGAATTGATCGTCTCAAGACCATTCTTGAACAGAAGCGTGTGCCAGATGACAGCATTTGGCTTGGTGCAACTCAAGCAGTTTACGATTGGGCGGATATTTCTGGTTGGGATACCCGAAACCGAGAACGATCCGGGATTTCCTTGTCTTATAGACAGCAAGCCTTAAACCTCAAGAAGCAAGGCAAATCTACTGCCGAAATCCAAGCTGCCTTGGCTGCAAAGGGAATAATAAAGTCGCGTCGGCAAATCCAAAGATATACGTCGGCTAAAAAAACTGAAAAACCTTTGCGACATCCTCTGACTGTCGCATTTGTCCGTTTGCTACCTGATGGGCATGAGCAAGCTACCACGCATCAAACGGACGCAAGTTGTCGAACTGCCAGAGGAGCCCGAGGTCGTTGAACGATTGGCCTACGGGTTTGACGAAATCGCAGCTTCAATCGGTGTTCCTCGGACAACTTTGGAAGCCCTGAAAAAGCAGGGGTGTTTCCCCCGGCACATTGTGCTGGGTCGTCGCATCATTGCGCGTCCTGAGTGGGTAGTCGCTTGGCTCGAAGATACCTTAACTAGTCAGGAGAATGAGTAATGTCTAAAGAATATCCAATTGCACCGCCGACGGAACCTAAGCGTCCAAAGTTCAAATATCTGAGCAAGAAAGAAAAACGCACGCTCGACGATCTGATCCGTGCAGCAGAATACAGTTGCTGGTGTGGTGAAATGCCATCGTATGGGGCAGCGTTTTTCATCACCTATTTCCTAGGTGTAAATCTCGAAGAAGAAGAGGAAATTTGCAACTACATCGAGGCACGTATTGATTTCTACGCAGACGAAGCATCGTGGCAACGCGACGAGCAAGAATGGCGTCGAGCACAAAACGCAAAGGCAGCGTGATGGCAAATCCAGCAGAGATGTTCTCGAAGGCATACAAAATCGCCGAACTTGTAGTGACTGATTACCCCGACGCGTGCGAACGAACTTTGGTGTATAGCATTGCCGCCGCCATTGGGGTGACAGTTTCAGAGGAAACCGACCCAGCGTTTGTTGAGGGAGTATCGTTTCATTTAAATCGAGCACGCCAAGAAAGTCTGGAAGAACGTGAGGGGGAAGCGTGATGAAACTGACCGGAAAATATGAACTCGGAGAAATGGACCTTCTTTGCGATCAAATCGGGGAAGCAGGTTGGTTTCTAGGTTACCGAAATGAAGACCGAGACGTGTACGAATTGGCACATCGTGCTTTGTGGTTAGCAGGGTTTTACAATGCTCACAAAAAGGACGTGAAAAAGGTAGCAAAGAAAATCATCAAAGTGGCGACTGCGAATGAACGCTTTAGCAAAGCACGTGCTGCTTACAAACGCGAACTAAAAGGTCACAAACCCGAAAGTGTGGTCAATTGGTAAAACTCTGACACGTAGAAAACTTAAATAAATCAAAAGTATACCCTAAAGTAGAGGGTATTACGAGTGGTCGTGCTGAGATACGATGCTTGGACCAATCCCATCATAGATTTGCGTATCTAGGGATTGGTCCATTTTCGATGCTGCTTGTATACTAAGCAATTCCTCACAGGCAGTAACACCCCTTATTTCGTTCGGAATTAACTTTCTGAGCGGGCAGACGGAGTTGTGACTGATGACCAATCCAGTTGAACCTCAGGGAGATGTATGGGAGCGGGCAAAACGGGAAACCAATTGGTTCGTCTATCGCATCGACCCGCCAAAACCAGACGGCAAACGACCTAAAATCCCGTGCAATCCTGAGACTGGTCGAAACCGCAAAACCACCACTGCTGCCAGACTGACCTTTGACGAGGCAGCAAACGCCTGCACACGTCTTCTCGAACGATTTGGGGAGACTGATGATTTCTGCATTGGTTATCTGCCTCGACCGGGATCAGCATTGATCATCCTAGACTGGGACGGTTGTGTAAGTGAGGACGGAACACTTGCCCATTGGGTCAAACCTATCGTGTCAGAGAGTTATACCGAACTCAGTGTCAGTGGCACAGGTTTGCACACACTCACCGAACGACAACCTGACGATCCAACGTATATACGTGAACGCAACGGAGCAGGAATTTATTCGAGTGATGGTCGCGGCATTGCCCTCACTTTCGACAAAATAAAAGGGTCACCAGTCACGGTTAACGGTGCCAAAAACGCTCGCATAACGGCGTTTGACCGGATTGGACGGGATGAAGACTGGCAGGAAGGGTCAGAGGGCGTTTCTGACTGGTCTCACGCAGTGGTTGACGATGTTCGGACTGCTTTGGAACGGATTGATCCGAGTTCAGATCGTGAGCAATGGTTGCGTGTCGTCTTTGCCCTGCACAACTGGTTTGACGGCGGTCAAGACGGATACGAATTGGCAGAGGAATGGTCACGGGGTGACTTCCATTTCGAAACCCCACACAACTACGAACCCGATGCAGTTGCCGACGTTTGGAAGGGTGCGAAGGGTGAAGGTGTCGGGGTTGGCACGATTTTCTTTTTGGCAGGTTGGGGGCCAGAAAACGAAGTCACGGCAGACGAGTTAGACACTGCGTTTGAAGGTATGCAGTCAGAAGAGACTGACGAAGACACAGGCGTTCACCAACGCCGGGACGCCACGCCTGAGGAATTGGCAGAGGTCAAAACCTCTACGAAGGCAGCAATGAAAGTCTTTAGTGGGTTCAATCACACCATCGGGGAAATCTTAGGTGACCCAGACCGTGACTATGCGACCGAGTTGCTGAACAAGGCAGCAGTTGTCAAGGCGTGCCGTTTGGTGGCGTGGAACGCAGTCCACAACAAGTTCACTTGCTTTGCACGCAATTCCGATCCCGGTTGGGTTATCGAAGAGAAACGTGCCCACGCCCAAATCCCAGAACGCCTTCGAAGAAGTGGCGTTCACCTTTTTAAAGAGGGAGCACGGGAACGCCTGATGGGTTTGGTGGATGAAGCAATCACTAGAATGGGCAACGGAATAACTGCTGCCGTTGCGGACAGAATGCACAATATCGCGTCTCAGGCGGCAGTTGCCGGCATTCTGGACTACGCAGCAGCAAACCGGCGTTTCATCAATTTGACGCAACGTGAGACGCTGAGACCGCAAACTGCGATAGGTCTCGACGTATATTTTGACCCGAGGAAATCCGTTATGACAGTGAGGACGAAACTCAAATTCCCTGACATCAACAAATATGCGAAATGGGCAAATGACGCAGTTTGGGACGACTATCGAGAGCATTTCCCAGAGTTGGAAGATTTGCTCAGGTTCATCGTTGCTATACGTGTCAACGAGAATGGCAAACGGGGATTTGTGTTCCTTCAGGCAAGTTCGGATTTTGGCAAGTCTGAACTGATCAAAATCATAAAGACTTTGGGGATTTGTACTGAGATTGACCAAGCAGAAATGGACCGATTGACCAAGGGGCAACCTTCCGGACTGTCACCAAGTGACTTTGTGACTTCGTGGGTGTTGGCGTTGGACGAGTTTAGGTCAATGAACGATCAGGCAAAGCAGTGGAGTGACGACATTAGTGTGAACGTCAAATACGGATCCAACAACAATGCCCCAGTGTATACGAAGTTGTTCACCTCTGCCGATCCCATTGCGTCGTTCGATGATCCGTCGGAACAGTTGCTCAATCGGTTCAGTTACATCAATCGAACATCGTCAGGCAGCATCAAACATCGTCCGGTTTTCCAAAAGGTGGGTGAGGAAGCATATCGTCTTGCCCTATTCTATCACATTGGACGTTTGCTCAATGCTGAGATGCAGCAATACGTCAGTATGCCTGAAAATGTGGCGTCTAAGAAATCTTACGAGGTAATCGAAACATTCCGTGCAGAATATCCACTCACTGGCGTCGAAGATGCGATTGAAAACCGTATTGATGAATTGGCGTATGATTGGACGCATTGGATGGGCAGACGCAACGACGATGTGTTGAGCAACGACCGATTGGATAAGTTCGTTCGGGAACACACGCATACCCTATTCGACAAGGACGGCAATCCAATGGAAGTGGACGGTTCGATTGTGGTGGGTGTGAGTTACCCACGTGAATTGTTCAAACGGTTTCTACACAGTGTCGAACCAAGCAAAGCAGGCAGATTGGTCTTGCATTACGATGCAGTAGCAAAACACTTGAACGCATCCACTCACGTTCGTCCTTGGTGCAGGAAAGACAGTCCGAACGCACCTTACAAACAAGAACGTATGTTGCTCATTAAGGCAGAAGAGTATCCAGAGTTTGCCCGAATGGTAGGGGTGAACACGTCAGACGACATCATAGTCTAACCAATCTCAGAGCATCTAAGGCAACCTCAAGGTGTCTTAAGGCAGTCAGGTTGCCTTAAGCAAACCTATGTTATCATTACATAAAAACTTAGAAAGGCAGACAAGGCAGGTAGAAGTGGAAAAGTTTCTATTACTTTTTTTGGTTTTCCAAATTCTTTTTCGGGAAGTTATAGAAGGAAGGTTGCCTTAGTTGCCTTATTGCTTTTTTTCTCAATCCTCGCAAGGGTTTACCTAAGGCAGGTCAGTTGCCTTTGGGTTGCCCTAAGGCAGGTAGGTTGCCTTAGAAATCGCCACCACTTCGAGAACATCTGAGAACATAACCAATGTGATCACACTTTCATTGTTAGGGAGCAGGGATCGGCGGACGTCTCTCAGTATGGGGGAGGGAAACCTAAAAGGGATGCACAAACCCGTAACGTCGGCGGGGGAAACTATCTTGAAAAAGTCTGCAAGGGCTTTTGTGGTCATAAAGCAATATTGGAATAGCGAGCACTCATCCGATAGTGTGCCGTTCTGCAAAGTATCTTTAACATTTGCCCAAAGCTAAACACAGAGATGAAGAGGCAACGTACGTTCGGAAAAACAGCATTGACGCTTTTGATTTGCAGTCTAATTCGCTGGTTACCCTTGCAAAAAAGACTGCTTTCGTGATCTAAAATTTTACCTTTGCGGTCGCTCGCGGTCTCGGAGCAAGGTACCCACGTTGCTGGATCGTCGGTAGTGAGTGACGTCGACCCAGCTTAGTCTGCACGGCTTTAAACGCTGTCTGAGTGGGGCCTCGCTTGTGCTTAGCTTTCCCCAACGCAGCCTCGCGAGGTTTCAGGCACCGCTTTAGCGGGTTCCTGATTAAACCTAGCACCAGTCATCCGAACAATAATGTCTGATGTCCGTTGCGGGCTTAACGTAAATCAACGGATCCTGACCTTAGAGAAACAAAGCGGACCGCCGATGATGTTGCGAGACTACCTACTCCACGTCGAAATAGGTCGGCAAACCGAGGCATATGGATTTGGCACATACGGTGGATTCAAGGGTAGCGCAGCAAGCTCGCCGAAGCGAAGAAAAGATACGATGATTTGATGCAAAAACTCGAAGCAATTGTTAGGGCCTTCGATGGATGTCACTCAATCGATGGCATCGATGTTGCGAACACGATCCGTAAGCGACAATTCCCCGAATCCATGAATTCAGGCTTTCAGAAAATTACCTAACTGGTGGGAAAAGCTTGACCCGCGAAAGGTCGACCATATCCCCTTGAAAAGTGTGCGACACGGATCGGTGGTTTGAACTTTTCTATGTTGCCGATCTACCTCATATCGCATTCAAATATTCTACTAAATCTTGATCTTCGAGGCGGCGCGAGGCGAAAAACATTGGGCTATGGCTTAGATTCTAAGAGGTTCGAAATGCGCACTAAAATAGTTGTTTTGTCTGCCGCTTTGATCATCCCCAACGTTGTTTCAGCACAAATGCAACTTGAAGATATGTATTTTGGTGCTTTTGGCGGTGCAGTTTTTGGCGTTGATGCGAAAGGGGAAAACGACAGCGTATTCCCAAGTTCAACCGCCGCCCTGGATTTTGACCCAAACGGAAATTACATCGCTGGCTTAGTGCTGGGTGCTCGTGTAGCGCCTCAGGTCCGCGCTGAATTTGAACTATCGTATTCGAGTTCAGATGTCGACGGCACGAGTTTTGAAACGTCTGGTGGAACCAGTTCATTCAATGCAAACGGCGATCTAGACGCTACCTCGTTTCTGATCAATGCCTGGTATGAATTTGAAACCAACAGCGCGTGGCGCCCCTATGTTGGTGGCGGGATCGGCTATACAAGTTTGGATGCACAAGTGGACGCTGCCGCAGGTATCAGCAGATTTGACGACTCGGATGGTGGATTTTCGTACCAGATCGGTTTTGGGGCCACAATTCCGGTAGGTAATTCCGGCGAAATCGACATTGGTTACCGCTACCGGGAGACACCAAATTTAAAGCTTGTTAGTGACTCAACTACCGATATCGCTTTTGACGAGATCGACTACAAAAGCCAGACGCTTCAGATCGGCTATAACTACAAGTTTTAGCATTGTGCTACTGAACATTGTCGATGCCAAGAAACTCCAACAGTCCATATTGCTGAGCACGGAGACAAGACCAGAGAACGAATAGTTGGTTTTGGATTGGATACTTGCACCGGCACTAGTCGAAAAAATGAGGAGGCCACGATGAAATATTTGTCTACACCAGCTGCACTATTACTGGGATCTCTAGCTGTTGCAGCATGTGACGAAACAGGAAGCTCGTCTGCAACGTCAGAAGTGACCCCGGCCCAGCAAGCATGTTTACGGGATGTGGCCAACACAACGAACAATTCGCAGGTCGTGGTGCTCTCATCTGCGTTTAGCGAGGCGGGAACACAAGTCACTGTCGGCGTTGGCGAGGATCGTGCACCATGGAATTGCATTGCTTACAGTGATGGCGCGACAGCTGGTATCGAGTTCCTAGGCGATGAAGGGGCATTGTGACCAGTTTGGTGCGTAGCTGAATACGGCTACGCAGAACTGGCTCGCATTTCGGAAAGTTCGACTTGGTTTGTAGAATAGCCACAATCGTATTCGCGATCTTTTACCTGCTGGCTTTGTTTCTGTTCTTGACGGGTACTTTTGGCTGGTCGGGACAAGAAAGAGACCCTTTGTCCGGCGTGTTCCTACTGCCGTTGGGATTGCCCTGGATACTCGTAGCGGAGTTGGTCTCAGAGTCGGCCAAACCGTGGTTCGCGGCGCTTGCACCGGTTCTCAACCTTTTGATGCTGGTTTTGATTTGCAGATTGGCAAGCGGTTCGCGGCAGTAGTGAAAGCTGAGCTCGTTCTCACCAACAGGGAGGAAAAAATGGGAAAAGTAATCTTGGGAGTTGTGATCGGACTCGTTCTCGGCGTGATTGGGGCGATGACCATGGGTGGCGGTGCCGCGGTGGGTGTTGGCGTAGCGACTGGCTTGTCCGCCGGTGTCTGCTCCACATTGAAAGGAGCACAGGCCGAGAACCTGATCACCGCTGAGCAAGCGGACCAGATCCTCAATCGCGTGAATTCCGAGATGGCGTCGCTGCAAGGAATTGAAACGACGGGCGAGATCGTGGGTAGCGCACAGGCATGCGATGAGTTTCTGTCAAAGTTAAGAGAAGCGAAGTGAAATCCCCTGATCCTAATTCAAAGAAGGGATTGATTTCTAAACGAAAGGAACTTGTTGAATGCACTTTGACTTGGCACATGCAGTCGTAACCGTACTACTACTAGTGGCAACACTCTTTGTACTTCAAATGACAGGGATCATTGAAGAAGAGGAACGTCGCAAGTTTAATTGGAAAGTAGTTGTCGCGATGGCCGTTGTTGTTTTCCTGCTGAATTTAGTATGGCCGTACGGCCCATGACCTGATGAGCAGCAGGACGCTAAAACCTACTGTTTGTTACCAATTTGCTCTATCCGCTGTCGGCAAGCTGCGTTTGATGTGCACATTGGGCATGTTGACGATGATCGCTTTAAGCGGATCAGCATTCGCGCAAAGTGCGTTTGAGATTGTTCCTGGTCCCTGCATTGTACCCGCCCCAAATGAAGCAGAAATTGCGTCGGATGTGTCTTGCGGCACGTTTTATGTTCCACAGGACCGCTCCTACCCCAACGATGACTTAATTGGCCTACCTTTCGTCCGTGTCTCCCAAAAAAGGGAAACTGCCGCCCCGCCCGTGTTTATGCTGTCGGGCGGACCCGGATCCTCGCTTTTGACGGAAGGGATCTACGCTGTCTTCTCAGATCCAATGCTCGGCCCGTTGGTCGCGACCCGAGATATCTTTATCCTTGAAGAGCGCGGTTCCAAACACAGTATTCCTTCTTTGGATTGCACACCCTTTCATCGTCTACCGTGGCGGGCTGTCTCTGAAGATCAAACTGCATCTGACGATGGGGATTGGTTTCGCGACGCTATTCAAACTTGCAAATCAGATGCTGAAGCCGACGGTATTGATTTGACCAAATTCAATAGCCTGCAAATGGCGCAGGATTTGGACGCTGCCCGAGAGGCCTTCGGATACAAAAAAATAGCCGTCTACGGTGCGTCTTATGGAACACTTCTGGCCCAACACTACGCTCGTATGTTCAGCAACAACATTGAAGCTCTCATCCTTGACGGCGCAGAAACACCGACGACCAAAAATTGGGCGGAAAACCGGGCGATTGGCGTAGATTTCTCGATTATGCAACTCGCAACGCAATGTTCCACCGAGCCAAAATGCGAGGCAGAGTTTGATCTGCTTTCTCTGGTTCAAGAAGGTATTGATCTCTTTCAAGAGGGCCCGATCCCAACAACCTATGCGAACCCGAAAGACGAGACAGATACTCTAACCTTCAGCATCTCCAAGAAAAGTTTCGTTGAATTTGTGTTTGAGCGGCAAAGCGGTCAGATCTCAGTTGGCAGTCTACCGGCCGTATTGACACTCTTACTTTCCGAAGGCCGGGCGGGTTTGTCTGAAGGGCTCGGCCCAATCAT
Organism: Ruegeria sp. CL3; assembly: GCF_056536505.1. Classification (NCBI taxonomy): domain Bacteria; kingdom Pseudomonadati; phylum Pseudomonadota; class Alphaproteobacteria; order Rhodobacterales; family Roseobacteraceae; genus Ruegeria; species Ruegeria sp. CL3. The sequence continues at coordinate 268,245 of NZ_JBQFPT010000005.1, forward strand.
TGGACAGGCAGCACTAGAAGCGAGAGACGCACCGGCTGGGAGTCTTGCTTCGCTGATGCATTTCGCAGTCGTCTGCTCTGAAGATCCGGTCAAACCTACCGACGAGGTCAAGACAACTCCTGACACGAGTGAATATGCCGCGTTGTTTTCTGGGTTGGTAGTTGAACAGTATAAGACTGCGTGTGAGGTTTTGGCGCTTCCAGAGCTTCCGCCTGATACAGATGAGCCGCTCAGAACTGACGTTCCGACGCTGATACTGACAGGTCAGCTAGATGCTAGAACACCAGCGTTCCTCGCCGACAAGATCGCGGAGGCGCTACCGAACGCGCAACAGTTTGTTTTTCCGTCTGGCACGCATGTCCAACTTGGGGAATTCAACCGTTGCGCGGCTTCACTTGTGGTGAAGTTTCTCGCCGACGTCTCGAACGTGGTTTCTGCGCCCTGCCTAAACGAACTTGAGCCAGTGAACTTCGTTTTGCCAGACGGGTCTTTGTCGAGGGATTAATAATTCTGGGCAACGTTGATCTTCATTAAAAAGCTAAGCAATCCAGAAAGGCAAATCTGAAGTCAGAAATATGCCCGCCACAACCTTGGGCCAAACGAAACTAAAACGATCACTAAACAGGGGCCAACTGATGAAGCTTAAGATACTCAAACTCCTTACACCCGTCTTCGCAATCGCGGGTACAGCTGCTTTTGCAATATCAGAAGCCGACGATGCGTGTATTGACCATTTGCGGCAGGTGGGAGGACCAGACGGTCAATCAGGTACAATTGAAAGCTCGCAGTTCTCGGAAGCTGGTACGCTCGTCATGCTGCGTGATGCAGGTGGAACAATCTGGCGCTGCATCGCGTACAAGGATGGAAGCATCGGCGAGATGTCGGTTGTTGAAGCGATGGATGATGGAGGAGGAGCCATGGCAGGCGCAGCCGGATCTACTAGTAGCCAACGTGTCAAATTTGATTCTGGTTCAACTGGCGCAGAACTCGTCGGTGAACTCGCGCCCGGAGCGTCGCAGCAATATGTTCTCGGTGCCAAAAACGAACAGTTTCTCTACGTCCGCGTTGCTCCGCGAAATGGCTCTTTGGACTACGTTATTCGTAACCCCGATGGTTCTGAACTGTTGGGATTAATGTCGGCGGACAAGGAGTATCGAGGACAGCTTTGGCAATCCGGTGATCATGTTGTGGAGGTTATCAATCGCAGCAACTCTTCCGTCAGCTACAACGTCATTTTCGGAATTGAATAGGTGATCGACTAGAAACCCTGGAACGCAAGTATAAAAAGAGAGGGAAAAACAGATGAAACCCAAGGTCCTGTTGGTGATCGGCACGGCGTGTACCACTGCGCTTGCAGCATGCGACGACAGTAGCGGATCGGTGGATGAAAATACACCAACTGTGGGCAGCTCAAGCGATCTTTCTTCATTTGAAGGTGCAAGAGCGGGCCAAGCTGAAATGGGCATCCAAAGTCTCGGATTTGAACTCATCCGAAGCGAAGGGCTGACCTCGTACTGGTTTAACAAAGATACTGGTGCATGTGCACGGATCACGACGTCTGAGGGAAGGTACTCAGATGTAACTATGCTGCCGTCAGGTGATTGCTGACAAATTCCATCAATCCCAAATCTTGAAGAAGGAGCTCAAACTTGCATTTCGACCTGGCACACGCGGCGGTCATCGTAGTCGCCTTAATCATCACTAACCTGGCATTGAAATCGGCTGGCGTGATCAACGAAGAAAACAAGCACCAATGGAACTGGAAAGTTTTTCTAGCCTACTTCGTGGTCGTCGTTATCATCAATCTGGTGTGGCCTATTTAAAGTTTCACAGCGGAAAGCTAACTGCCGACTTGATATGGTTGTCGTGAATTAGCCTTTCCGAGAGACTATCAGGTCGCAAGAGTTTGAGCACTAGAGGTTCAAGAATAGAAAGGAGTTGGCATGCGGTTTTTTGCGTCCCTCATATTCATTGGTGTTCTCGCAACCGCTGCGAACTCTGACGTGACCAGTCGAAATGGCGGTCCAACCAACAGTCAAATGCTTTCAAAGGGGGGTGACGGAGGCGTTGATGGTGTCGCTTTCTTTCGCCCAGTCTTGAGCGGAGTATTGTATCGCTCTGGTTTCAAGGGCGGCGACAAGGATCGAACTGGCCTGAGTGAAGGTCAACGCGAAACTCTGTGCAATGAAGGGTTTTCAACCGGGTTTTATGCCGACTTTGGCAAAAACACCGAATACGGTCGCACCAGTTGTGGAAACGGATCCTTTGACTATCAAAGTGCCAGATCCTCCCGACCCGGTGCTGTTATGGCTTCCATACACGAAGTGATTGAAAACCCTGGAAAAGGCCCTGTCCTGGTGCACTGCATGTGGGGCGTTCATTCCTCGGGGGCATTGTCGGCAATGGCGCTCGTTCAGTTTTGCGGTTGGACGGAAGAAAGGGCCAAGGAATATTGGAATGATGCCCGAAACGGGGCCCCATGTTCAGGCGGATGCGACAAGTGGATTGACGCAAAATTCTCCAGCTTCAGTGTCGACCCAAAGTTGAAAATCTCCACCGAACAACAGGCCGCGATTTGCCCTAAATGAATCCAGGAGGACTATCCAAATGAAGTTCAATCTTCTGGGGTCACTTGCTCTCATTGCACCCAATGCCTTGTGGGCGAGCGACGATGTTCTCGGTGAAGCCACGACATTTGATAGTCCCAACGGCGTTACTGAACGCTGTATTCGTATCGAAAAAGTTCCAACGGGCGTGTACAAGAACAGCGATCTTGAGGAAGAAACTGCCTATTGCGAGATCGATTTCTATGCCTCCGAAATTGCTATTTGCCCAAAAACCTGGAGCACCAGCCCAGGAATGGCCGTCTACGATATTTCGGAAGGACCCTACACGGGGAACCGTTCTCAGTTCGAGAGAAACGCTTGCAAAGAGGGGAAGGCCGCGAAAGATCTGGCCAAGGATAGGGTGGCTAAATTCAAGTCCACCATGAACCAAAAAGGCACCAGTGGAACGTTTTCCACCTCGTCGTTGCTTTACTATCATTTCTCCAGATATTTCGACGCGACTGTCAAAGTCCCAGTCGCCGTTTGGCGCAGCATGGACGCCCGGGCGCATTTTTCCGAGGTCGCAGAGCCCGGCCTTGCGATTTCCGGTGGCTCTCATGGCGGGCGCATGAACCACGAAGGCTGGCGGGTCTTCGCAGCTGCGGATGCGGACCCGGACTCATACCAACCGACCGATGATCTATTCACCGCAGATCGAACGCAAATATATGGTGTTCTGCTTGAGAGCCCTGGACATCGATACGGCTCGGAAATCAACGGCACCCGCAAATCTGGTTGGGGAAAAGGACAAAACCGTGATTTTCAGGAAACCCCCGCTTTCTTGGCTTTGCGTTCTTCAAAACCATTGTCAGAGGCAATCGCAGAGGGCGTCAGAGAAGGTCGAAGAGACCGGATGATCAACAAGGATCTCGGTCCCGATGTCAGCGAACAACAGATGGCATTTTGGATGCAAGAACTTACCGAGATTGTTCTCCTCGATTTCATCTTTAGCCAGCAGGACCGCGTAGGAAACATAGACTTCACACCCTATTGGTATTGGGTCGAAGACGGAAAGCTGAAGCATAAGAAAGCCAAGCACCATGAGCCAAACGATGGAGACGTTCCCGCCGACGCGTTATTGATCCGTCGCAGCAATCTAAACGACAACGATGCTGGTGGGCGTGTCGAGTATGCCAACTTCGCGAAATCTACACAAATGCTGGAGAAAATTCGCCACTTCTCTCCAAGCACATATCGGAGCTTGGTTGCATTGAATAGTGACCTTCAAACCCAAGGCTCGGTCTTTGACTGGCTATCGCAAAGCTTTGGGTTGTCAGATAGGCAGATTGCCCAAGTTGTGAAAAACACCGAGCTGGCAACGTCCATTCTCCAGGACAATTGTTCTAATGGTGAGTTGATGTTCGACTTGGATCCTGTCGCATTCTTTTTGAGAAACGACACCGAGGTAGAGGCTGTGGACTGTAATGCCCCGTAAGCTTTCCACCCTTTTTGCGGCGTTCATTTGGACCACTCTGCTCGCCTGCAAAGCGGCGGCATTGGATGTCATCGTAATATCGGATCTGAATGGAAGCTATGGTTCGGTAAGATACGATGCCCGCGTCGACAAAGCGATTGAGCGCATAATCGAGATTGATCCCGATTTGGTGATTTCGACCGGAGACATGGTTGCGGGACAGCGCATTCCCAACTTGTCCGACAAACAGGTCAGGGAGATGTGGAAGGCGTTTCACGTGGCCGTATCAGATCCTCTAGCGGCTGCCGGAATTCCATTTGCGGTCACGCCTGGAAACCATGATGCTTCCGCCTACAGTGGGTTCGAGCGTGAAAGAAAAATATACGCAGCGGAATGGACTCCGAGAAAACCAGACGTCGATTTCTTGGTTTCAAATGACTACCCGTTCTTCTACGCATTTGAGATGCAGGGCATTACGTTTGCGTCTCTGGATGCAACAACCCTAGGACCCCTGTCCGGTGACCAGCAGGACCGCCTACAGGAACTGGGTGCAGACGGAGACCCGATTGTCACTTTCAGTCACCTCCCACTTTGGCCGTTTGCGATCCAGCGCGAACGCGAAATCATCGGTGACCCAACACTTGAGAAAATCTACCTGGAAAGCGGTGTCGTTCTGCACCTGTCAGGCCACCATCATGCCTTCTACCCTGGTTGGAAGGACGGTGTGGCCTACGTCTCTCAAGCTTGTTTGGGAGGTGGTCCGCGGCGGCTTATTGGCGATAGCGCCAGATCACCTCACAGCTTCACTCATGTTAAGTTCCAGCCGAACGGAGAGTTTGGGATAGCAGTTTATCGAGGGCCTGATTTCGAAAGATCGGTAAACTTCAAGTCGCTCCCGAAAGAGATCAGATCCCCGAATGCGGTGTTGAAGCGCTTAGACCTTGTGAAATGACTAGAGGTTGAGTTTCAGTTCGACTTTTTCAGGGACCAGATCGTTTACCATCTCTTCGATCCGAGCTTCTGAAAGTCCTCCCGAGGTGATGAAAAGCAATGAAACGCGAGATTTTCCGGGGACGTGGTGTTTTCTGACCAACTTCCAGCCAGCGTCTGCGGCCATGGCTTCAATGTCTCCGCTGACTTTCAATGAGTGTTCTTCATCTGAAGCCTTGAGCGAAACTTCCACGCCCTTGTTTCGCCCTCCGAGCCAAATGAAGCACCAACACACAATCGCCACCAGTGTGGCCATCAGCGGTAAGCCCAAACCGACGGCAAGACCAAGAACCGTTACGATTATCATTTCGACTGTATCGACCGGATCATCCAGATTGGAGCGGAACCTGAGCAACGCACCGATGCCAAAAATAACGAAACCAATCATTGAACCGTGCTGGACTACCAGGAATCCCACAGCCATTCCAATTAGCGCGTAAAGGAAGAACAGTCTGGGCATAACCAGATCGCTGACACTTCGGCGTGCTTTACGTCGTACGGGATGATAGACAATCAAAGCGGTCAAAATGATCGTTACAATAACGTCTAGCGTGAAGAAGTAGAGTTCCTGCTTGCCGCGGAACTGAGTCCAGCCTCTTTCAATCACTATCTCTGATTCGGACGTTCCCGCGAGCAAGGAAGCAGGATCAATTTGAGAATAGCCAATACTAGGCAAAAGCACGGCCGAAAGGACCGATGCAATCGAAAATAGCTTACTCAACAGACTTTCCCTCCCGCTGAATCGTCGAATAGTCGCTCTGTAGTGAGTAACTTGGCTTAATCGCACCACACCTCGCGACTAAGCCGCACTACCATAGACTAATTCAACCTTATGAATTTAGTTCCGGTAAAGCCTTGCGGGGTCAAACATCATACTTCCGCGAAATACTGTGTTAGGTTGGACAACATCGATTTTTGATCGAGTATGAACTAAGTCCAAACGAACGCAGATTTTACTCGAATGAACCAGCCAAATGATCGGCACAAACGAAGAGTAGCGAAGGTAATTTGCGCGAGCCTGGCTCTGCTCGCCAACACTGTAGCGTCAACGAGCCCAGTGAGAGCGCAGACTGATATGTTGGAACTTATTGAGTCTTACAAAGTGGCAGATAAATCAGAGGGCTTTTCTGAGCCATCTGGGTTATCGCTTTCCAGCGTTGATGGATTCTTGTGGGCAGTAAGCGATGAAGCATCGAAGCTGCACCTTCTAGGAGTAGATGGAGAGCTAAAGAATTCGTTCAAACTTCCAGAACATCTGGGCACAGACTTGGAAGGTGTCGCTGGAAGAAATGATGGGTCTGTATTGCTGTTACAAGAAACTGACCGATCTATCCTAGCTGTCCAACCTACAGACCCAATCAAAGTCAATTCTACCCCGATTTCTTCACTCAGGGGCTACGGCAAAGTTGCTGAAATGCTTGCTGAGAACCCTTTGAACAAGGGTCCAGAAGGGATCACAGTAGATCAAGACTCTGGGCAAGTATTCGTAGTCATTGAGGGCCAACCAAGGCTGCTGCTCGTCATCTCCTCGGAAATTGATGAGATTGTTGGAGTAGTTCCACTAACGGCTGAGGCTGGTTTCGTTTCATCTAGTGCCGACGATGACGAATTAGACATCAGCGGGATCGCCTGGTCCGGCGAGACCAAGTCTTTATGGATACTCAGCGATGAAGGGCGCCGAATATTCGTTTTTGATCCTGAAATTCAAACAGTCAAATCTATCGACTTAATTTACTCCAAAAAGGATGAAGTAAAGGAAGTGAAGAACCCTGAGGGGATAGCTTTGGATGAAAGTGGTGGCGTTCTTTACATCTTGACCGATGATGGAAAAAAATCACGCCTATACGCATTTGTTTTACCGCAAGTTTGATTCCCGAAACAAACTCGCATTGGCTTGTCGCATTTAATTACAGAAAAAACGAAACCACCACCTCTTCCCGCACCTTGGGAGTTGCGACTCCTAGTTTCGAATGTCCGCTTAGGGTTGCAACCGGGCATGGATGCAAAAAAGTAGCGAAAAGCAGCAACGCTATCGGAGTGCATTAGTCAATGCAGAGACCAGCGCGTTCGGATCTTCCTCAATGCGGGGGAGGAGTACCGTTCTCACGGCGTCGTTCAATGCCCTATCCGCTCGGGCAGCGGCTGGGTCGTCGTGATCAACGAAGACTTCGAATGCTTCAGTGGCGGTTAAGACCGCGCCCGGCACATGCGCCACGCCCTGCAGCAATGCGCTAATGCCCAAATGTTCTACTTGGTTGCTATTGGTAGCTGGGCCGACGAACGCGGGATTGAACCCGTCAACTCCCCAAACCTGGCTCGCGGTAAGGCCCTCGCCCGTTGCATATTGATGGATGTGCGGCACACTAAAGTGGCCGATGTAGCCGTGGCTCCACAGGGGGCGGTGCGTTAAAGGATTGTGCCTGCTTGTGCCTGATAACAGAGCTTGCCAGATCAACAGGGTGGCCTGTCCGTCAGTCTTGGCATGGCGTTCGCGCTCTGCTCGCGCACTCTCTGGCAGCGTTTCGACATAGTTACGGGAAAGCGGCAGCAGCGCCAATGCGCCTTCCAATGCATTGGGCTTGCGCTCGAGAAAAGCCGCGTAAGCATCAGATAGAAGTGCGACGTGAATCACTCCGGCATCTGATGCCATTGCTTCGGTGAGTGTGTATACAGTCCAGCCCGCCTCACGAAGCGCTGGCGTGCTCACATCCCAAAGCGTCGGCGGCAAGGCTTGACCGCGATCCGCGCTGACTGCCGACAATACCCCTATGGCATCGGCATACGCGCTCAGTGTAGCTGCGTCGACCTTGTCGGCTTCCAGCCGAGCCAGGTGGTCATCGACGCCGAGATCGCTTAGCAGACCGGTCGGGTGAAGGCCGACTGCCAGAAGGCGCTGCTCCAACTCTGATGCGTTAAGGAGCGCCGGTTCAGGCAGTACCGCCTCCGCCAAGTCTCTGAGTGTTTCAATCCGTAAAAGAGGGCGAGATACAAGCCAGGTCGTGCCCGCCGCTATAAGAAGAGCAGCCGCTAGCCAGAGAAACGCTGACCGCTTCATGAAGTCTTCGACCCGCGCCACGTTTTTGCAAAAGACGGCACGGGTCTTGTCCTATTCCTGCGCCAGATAATCTTCAAAACCCTTCACCGCGCCGTCAATGATCGTACAGTTACCAGCTGCGCGCACTGTTGGGTCATCCCAATACACATTCCAGAAAACGACGATACTTTGATCGTTCAAAATGCCGGGAAATACGGAAATCGCGGCGTTTGGCAGGTCAGCATATTTGGGTACATCCCACAAATAGTCGTGGCACAGTTGAAGCGCGTCAGTCGTTTGACGATCAAATGCATGGGCAGACGATGCAAAGCCAATCACCAAAATCGTTGCTGTGATCAGGGCAATCATTGGACTCTCCATTTGCTTAAGCGGTCTTCAATTCTACACACTATGCAAGCTGCCGTCCGGCATCAAATACGGTAGCCTTAGATCCGAGACGCATGTGCCATCGATGCCTGCCCCAAGTTTTTTTAACGCTTCGTTTTAGAGTTCTTTGTAAGCCAAGTTGCATTTGGTCGTAGGATTGAACTCCTAATAACACGCCTCATAGCCGACAAAGCCAGCAACAATTGCGGAAGCACCAATCAGGATTTTCTTAAGCATAGGTACATCCCTTAAAAGCAACTGGTAGAAGTCATATTTCCGTAGTGATGCGAAGTGCAGTGGATTGTCCGGTTGTAGTTGTTGGCTTCGTTATACCCGTCTGCGAAACCTTCCAATCCGGCGGCAACTGCTTCGAGCATGGCCTCTTGCTCTTCGGGTGTCATATCTGAACAACCGGCAACGGTCAGTGCGGCCACTGTCAACGCGACTAAAGACTTTTTCATTGGTCTAATCCTTGTGTTGTTTGACACAAATGAATTAAGAGTTCGCCTTGGACGAATACCCTTTAACACTCAGTTATTCCTGTGTTTGTGATCAGTTAAAGCAGTGGGAGAAACTGTTGTCTCCACCCATCAAAAGACCACCATCACTGTCTAAGAAACCCGCTCTTTCGTAGGCACCAACTTTCTTGGCAATGTCGGCGATTTTACCTTTGGCGAAGCTAGCGTACGGGTTCGATTCATCTACTTCGCTCTCACCGCTCATTGTATAAATCAGGGTTTCATAGACGCAGCTTTCGGACGCGTTCAAAACAACGTAGCCCTCATGCGTGTCTATGACGCGATAGCCGCTTCCGTAGGCAGCAATTGCTCCAACGCACAGCACACCCGCTGCTATAAGTAGCTTGCTCATTTTCATATTCCGATTTCACTGTTAGACCAGTCGGGGATATTTCAATTTGAGACTGGTTCTTTTAACCACCACTGACGTGGGGTTATTCGAGCAACTTTGCTTGCTAAAATAAGCCAAAGTTGTGTGGGTTTCTGCCAATTTACCTGTGGCCGACTGGACCCTTTAGCTCTGGTTCAATTGGCAAGGGGTGGTCGGGTGGTTCAATGCCGTGCTTTTCCAACCATTCCAGAACCTCACCCCACTGAGACTGCAGCGATGGTGGGGAGCGATGCTCTTGAAGGCTCTCAAGCCGTTTGCGTAGATCGAATGGGATGGTTCGGGGCCACTTATTCATAACCTAAAATGTTCTATTTTTGTTCTCATTTCGTCAAGACCAAACGTAGGGGTTTAAAACAACACAGAAACAGATACATCCCTCAAATGGAACACGCATCAACATTTCTTGACGGTTTCACGTCAGTTGGCACGCTGAACGGATCGCAGTATTCGTTCACTAAGGCTGATGTGCCAAAAGTTGCGGGCTTGTATATCTTCCGGTTTGCTGATGGTCGTATCTTCAACCTTGGCGAAGGCGGCAAAGGCAATAGCAGCCTTCACACGTTGTTCAGATATGGCAAATGGCTGGAACGTGTTTATCCCGCTGGTGATAAGCCTCACCTCGTGAAGAAATATGAAAACGAACGCAAGAAGCAGCGTGAATGGCGGGAAATGGTTGATGGCTGTGAGCTGGAAATTCTGGTTCGTCCGTTCTCTGGCACGACTGAGGAACGCAGGGCTGAGGAAGATCGTTTGACTGTTGAGCATCGTCCGATTTGGAACTGCCACCGTCAGAGGCGGTAAAGCGGCTTAGCTGGCTGTCCGGATCAATCTGGATATTTCTTTGTACGAGATAGTTGGCTTTATGATCGCCAGACCCATTGGCCCCAAGTCGAATGCTTCGCGGGTTTTGCTGCTTCCAGTGACACCGTCGAGGCAGTGCCACCCCACCAACCGACCGCTGTGGAAATATGCCTCTATCAACTCGGTCGAATTGTCTATGTGTTGCAGCAGCCGGTATTCCCAAGTGTAACCTTCGAACGGAATGGAAATTAGGACGCCACCGTTTCTGATTGCCGATGGATCGGTTTCATAAACGTCCTCAACCCGACTTGGTCGAACAATTCTGGCGTCTTTGAAGTGAAGTGCAAGGCTTTCGTTTGCCATTCGAACCACATCAGCAAAATCGTCAGCCGCTGAGACAACACCCGGTAAATCTGGAAACGTTATTCCATAGGCACTGTTTGGGTCTTTGTTCAAAATTGCTGGGTAGTGGAGTTGCATAGTGTTCTCAGTTGTAGGTGATTTGCTAGATCGGTTGCTGAGGAAACCTTGATCAGAAAACTCAGCAACCGATCCAGTGGGTCGCGGTATCCCCGAATGGGATAATCGCAGTTAAATTGTATCCCCTTTGACCACCTATAAACATCCCCTAACTCTATGATTTTTCTCGAATTTATTCGGAAGATTTAGGCGAACTGTGATATACTGGCAATGTGTTAAGTAAGACATTGCTTAATTCTCCGTCTGGAAGTTCAGAAAGACCGTCCCGGCACTTAAAACGGGGCGGTTTTTCTTTGCTTACACAACGGTCAAATCCGTTGATGCGACAGAGTTAAAACCTTGCATAAGTTATTGATTTTATTATATTTTATGGATTTACAAACGGTCGTCAGGACGAAACATTCTAATCCTACCTAGTAATAGCCATTAGGAGATCAGGATATGGCACTAGAGATTTACAAAGCTAAACTCGTCGGCCTTCGACCTGGATTTATGCCGCAGAATGGTATTCTTTCAGACGAAGAAAGCCCCGAACACAAGGAAATGCAGAAAGCCATTTCCAATGTGAAAAATCTGAAAAACGCAGAGGCACGCCGCCAATACTGCGAAACATCAGCCCGACTTAAAATGTATGTGGACGAGCAAGACCGGCCAGTTATCCCAGTGGCGATGCTTTCAAAAGCATTGTACGAAGGCGGCGTTGTTGAAAAAGCTATGACCGCTGGCAAACGCGTTGCAGGAATGACTGTTCTCGAAGACGCCTTGTTGGAATACGACGGACCAGACACAGCAACCGAACTGGCTAAAGACGAGGCCTTTTGGTTTAAGTCGATGGTCACTCGCCAACGTGTCCGCATCTTCGATTGCCGTCCAATCTTTAAGAAGTGGTCAGCCGAAGTGCTGGTAGAAATTGACACAGATATGGTGAACCCAGACGAGGCCCGGTCGTTTTTGGAAAACGCTGGCCGGTATACAGGGATTGGCTCTTGGCGTCCTAAGCTGAAAGGCGGAAAACACGGTCGCTGGCTTGTTGATAGCTGGGAAAAGGTTGAACAGTCTTTGGATGTGGCTGCTGAATAGAGTTTTCGCAGCAGAGCAAAGCTCAGCTTAGCTAAGCCAAGCTTAGCAGAGCACAGCTCAGCATAGCAAAGTGGGGCCGGTTCGTCCGGTCCCTACATATTATTCGAGGGGCATATGAAGCAGCCACCCAAACCCAGAACAACCAAGGTCAAAAACCCGTCCAAATCACTTCGAAAGGCCGTCTTGGATCGTGACGGAAACCGCTGCGTTCTGTGTGGTTCAACCCATCGCCTTGAACTGCACCACCGTCCAGAAGCGGACAGCAGTGATTTCTACCCAAGACCGGACAATCCACTAGCCAGCGACTTCACTACTCTTTGTAACTGTTGCCACCGGTGGGTGACCACGATGCTTCAGGTCGGCCCACGACGTGACAAACGGATGAGTGAGTTCAAACCTACCCAACATTCTCGGGCAGAAGTAGACAGGCTGCCCAAACCCAAGAAAGCTGAATACAAACGAACGCAGCCGGAAAAGATTGAAGTTGATAGAGTATCGCCGTTTAGACAAACAAACCCAGCTAAGCCGGATTAACCCTTAGACGCCCTCATTGGCCTTACACCAAGAAATTAGACCAATTTTTGAGCCATTTACGAAGACCACTGGAAAACTTCCAATAGTTTCAAACCCCTTGCTACTCCTGACACCACGTTGTCAGGGGGATGTGCTAGGTTGTCAGCAGTTTGACAGGAGACCCCGACATGAGCCGCTCGACCCGGTTGTTCGAAATCATCCAGATGCTCAGGGCCGCAGATGCGCCCGTGACGGCCGATCAACTGGCCGAAAAGCTCGAGGTCTCCACGCGCACGGTCTACCGTGATATCGCCGAGCTACAGGCGCAGCGCACGCCGATCGAGGGCGAGGCAGGCGTTGGCTATCTGATGCGGCGCGGCTATGATCTGCCACCGTTGAATTTCGACGCCGAAGAGGTTGAGGCGCTGTGGGTCGGGCTATCGATGCTGGCGCGCACCGGTGACAGTCATCTGCAACGGGCAGCGCGGCGCATCTGTGACAAGATCGACGCGCTCCATTGTCCTGCCGATTGGCTGCAGGTCTCGACCTGGGGTGCGCCGGTTGATGATCCCGCGAAAGGATGCATCCCTGTGGCCAGTTACCGCGAAGCGATACGGGCCGAGCAGAAACTGCGCATCACCTATGTCAACGGTGCGGGCGAACGCTCTGAGCGAGTCATTCGGCCTGTGGCTCTGATCTACCACATCGAATGCACGATGCTGGCCGGGTGGTGCGAGCTGCGGGGCGGGTTCCGGCATTTCCGGACCGACCGTATCTGGGCCTGTGAAGACACGGGCCAAAGTTTCCGTGGCCAAGGCAGTTCGCTCCGGGATTTGTGGAACGAGCAGGAGGGCAAAGATCCGGCCGCGCAGACCGTCTGAACAAGTATGGGCGGGGATTCGCCGACTTCACCGCTTTGTTGCTTGAGCCCGCGCAACGCTGCCGTGATATACTGATCTGCAACAAGGCAAACCCGATCAACGGGTGCCCGAGCAGAAGGTGATACCATGACGATTTCCAAGTTTTTTCTGGCAACCGGGCTATGCTCGGCCATGACTCTGGCGGCCTGTACCGATCCGGGCACGTTGAACCTGCCCTCCGATCCGAATCAGAATGCCAAGCAGGGCGCGGTTTTGGGTGGTTTGGTTGGTGCTGGTGTCGGCGCAATCGCGAACAACTCGAACCCTCTTTTGGGCGCGGTAGCAGGCGGTGCGATCGGTGCGGCTGGTGGAGGCCTGATCGGCAACCAACTTGATAAACAGGCGGCAGAGTTGCGTCAGCAGCTGGCCAATGACGGGATCACCATTGTCAACTCGGGCGACCGGCTGATTGTGACCGTTCCCAATGACATCACCTTCGACACTGACAGTGCGACGGTCCGCCCGGCCTTGCGCGCCGATCTGGTGCGGGTTGGTCAGAACCTCGTGAATTATCCGAACTCCAACGTGCAAATCATCGGTCACACCGACAGTGATGGCGAGGCTTCTTACAACCAAGGCCTGTCCGAGCGTCGCGCCAATGCGGTTGCTGACGTCCTTCAGGCAAACGGTGTGAACTACAGCCGGATCGTCACCATCGGGCGTGGCGAAGATAACCCGGTTGCCTCGAACCTGACGCCGGAAGGCAAATCACAGAACCGCCGGGTCGAGATCGTTATCGTACCCAGCGCGAACTCGTAATCCCGTGAGCATTTCGGGCGGCCTTCTGGCTGCCCCTGTGTGCGCACGACCTGTGCAAGAAATGGGGTTTGGATCGGGCGCGTCTCGGTCTACCTATTGGGAAACACTGAAACGGAGTTTCCCGCAATGTCCCAACCGACCCTTCTTGGCCTGTCCGGTTCCCTGCGTCAGTCAGCAACAAACCGTAAGCTTCTGCGCGAGGCGGCACGCCTTTTTGATCCTGCCAGCTTTGTCGAAGCGGATCTGAACCTGCCCCTCTATGATGGGGATCTGGAAGAGGGTGAGGGTATCCCAGCCGCCGTGCAAACGCTGGCTGACCAGATCGCGCAAGCGGATGCGGTGATTATCTCCACACCGGAATACAACAAGGGGCCGTCGGGCGTGCTGAAGAATGCTCTGGACTGGGTCAGTCGCACGTCGGGCAAACCTTGGGCCGACAAGCCGGTTGCGGTGATGTCCGCCGCGGCGGGTCGGGCCGGAGGGGAGCGCGCCCAGATGGTCCTTCGCGCCTATTTGGTGCCGTTCCAGCCACGCATTCTACAAGGCCCCGAGGTCCATCTGGCCGACAGCTCCAACGCGTTTGATGACGGGGGACGGCTGACAAGTGAGCGCTATGAAAAGACCATCCATGCGTTGATGCAAAAACTGCGGGCTGAGGTCGGGCGTCTTTAGGCGGATACGGTATGCAGGGGGATCGGCAAAGCGATGTGATGGACTCGGCCCGGGCTGCGGCCTTGCAGGTTGCGCTGGGGGTGGAGCCTATGATCTCGGACGGTTCCGCGTTGCCGCCGTTCTTTCATCAGCTTTATTTCTGGTCCCCGCGCACGCCATCTGATCTGGGGCGTGACGGGCACCCTCGGGTCGGGATTGGCCTGATTCCGGACATGAGCCTGCCGCGCCGGATGTGGGCCGGAGGGCGGTTGCACTTCCATACCCCCCTGCGGGCAGGTGCAGAGGCCGAGCGGCATTCCGTTCTCGAGAAGCAGAGCCGCAAAGCCGGGCGAACTGGGCCATTGGGGTTTGTCACGCTCAAGCATGAGATCTGGCAGGATGGGGCGCTCTGCGTCACCGAATGGCAGGATCTGGTCTATCGTGAAGATCCCGCTCTGGACGAGGTGAAGCCAACGCCGCCCATGGCGCGACGTGACGAAACTGAGCGCCGCGAGGTGCGCTTCGACAGCACCCTTTTGTTCCGGTATTCCGCGCTAACCTTCAACGGCCACCGTATCCACTACGATCTGGACTATGCGCGCGATGTCGAAGGGTATGGCGGGCTGGTCGTACACGGGCCGCTATTGGCGCAACTTCTGATGCTGTTTGCGGAGGAGATGGCCGGCCCGCTGACGCGCTTTTCGTTCAGGGCAACCGCGCCGCTTTTACACTTCGAGACCGCCACACTCTGCCGCAATGGGCCGGACCTATGGGTTCGAGGCCCCGATGGGCGACAGTGCATGCAGGCAGAAGCGCGGTCAGAGTGACGCTTCGGGTCGGAAATCCTCGGGGATTTCATCGCGACCGTCCAGCATGAGGTCCGCCATCACCTCGGCTACTTTCGGGGCCATGCCGAAGCCGATTTTGAAGCCGCCATTGGCGATGAACTGACCGTCGTGCAGCGGGTGCGCGCCCAGCATCGGAGCGCGGCTTT
The DNA here is from genome assembly GCF_056536505.1 of Ruegeria sp. CL3. NCBI lineage: Bacteria > Pseudomonadati > Pseudomonadota > Alphaproteobacteria > Rhodobacterales > Roseobacteraceae > Ruegeria > Ruegeria sp. CL3. Next base: position 283,783 of record NZ_JBQFPT010000005.1, read on the forward strand.
TGCTGCGGGGGCGAACACCGGCCCACCGCTCGATCACCTCGGCTCCGTGCAACACAGGAACGGCGCGGGTGGCGCGGTCGATCAAATCGTTAAGCGCGTCGTCAGTGCTGGTCGGATCATCATAGTCTCGCTCAGAGGTCGAGCCGATGGCAAGCGTACTGTCTGCATGCGGCACGATATGGATCGCATCGGCGAATAGCTGCGGCACCGCGCCCGCATCAAAGCGCAGCAATGCCGCCTGTCCCTTGACGCCATTGCCGACGGTTTTCCCGAAGCTTTGGCTGAGCTCCTGCAACCCGGCGACACCTGTCGCATGCAGCACATGGCCCTTGTCCGGGGCCTCGGCGACGACCTGAACCCCTATGACCGAGAGCGCCGCAACCAGCGCGGCACAGGCCCGGCGCGGGTGCAAGCGCGCGGTCAGGTTATCGTGGATAACATAGCCGGTTGGGCTGGGCGGGCACCATTGGCCTGCCTCCGACGTGGACAGCACCGTCCACTCGGCCAGGCCCTGCCAGAGCTCTTGCGCGGTGGCATGCCGTTGGTGCGCCAGCTGCAGGCTGCGCTCATCCATGATCGGTTGTAGACGTCCCAGTCGCCCATAGCCGGCTGAGACCCCTCCGGCCGCTTCGACCTGCGCCCAAAAGGGTTCGGCCATGATCAGACTGTCGAACTGAAAGGCTTTCTTGGCGTTCCAGTTCTCGGGCACATGCGGAGCCAGGGCGCCGACCAACCCTCCGCTGGAGCCCGCGCCGGGGCCAAAGGGATCGACAACCTGCACCTTTGCGCCGCGCCGGGCGCAGGTCCAGGCGATGGACAGGCCAAAAATGCCAGCGCCGCGTACCGTCACATCGACCATTGCCAAACCCCTCTTCCTTGTTCAGTGTCGCGCCGCTTAGCTACAGGATTCCCCGATGGCAGACCAGCACGCCGAATTGACATGGAGAGAGGACCGGATTCCGGTCTCGGACCAGTTCAATGACCCCTACTTCTCGTTGCAGAACGGGTTGGAGGAGACGCGGCATGTATTTCTGTCGGGCAACGACCTGCCCGCACGCTTTGCGCCGGGGTTTCATATTGCCGAACTGGGCTTCGGCACCGGCCTGAACTTGCTGACCGCCTGGTCCGCGTGGGAGGCCGCAGGCCAGACCACTCCGCTGCGATTCACAAGTTTTGAGGCATTCCCCATGGCCCCCGAGGATATGGCGCGCGCGCTGGCCGCTTTCCCCGAGGTGCAACCCTGGGCCGACCGCTTCCTGTCGCAATGGCGCGGCGGGTCCTGTCACTTCGACACGCTGCACCTTGAGGTGATCGAAGGCGACGCTCGCCAAGCGCTGCCGGGCTGGACCGGCAAGGCCGATGCGTGGTTTCTGGACGGCTTCTCACCTGCCAAAAACCCCGAACTCTGGGGCGCGGATTTGATGCAGCATGTGGCCGATCACACGGCGCCGGGCGGCTCCGCGGCCACCTACACCGCAGCAGGCTTTGTCCGCCGCGGGTTGGAAGAGGCCGGTTTCTCGGTCACCCGCGCACCCGGATACGGTCGCAAACGGCATATGACACGGGCGGGGAAAGCGTGACGCAGCAGAACAATATCTCGGCCGGGATCGCGCTGATGGTCGCCTCAACGGTGGTTTTTGCCTTGCAGGACGGGATCTCGCGCCATCTGGCGGGGACGTATAACACCTATATGGTGGTGATGGTCCGCTATTGGTTCTTCGCCGCTTTTGTCATCGCAATGGCGGCCCGCGCTCCGGGTGGGTTGAAGGCGGCGGCGCGCACCGACCAGCCAAAACTGCAGATTTTTCGCGGCGTTCTACTCGTGACCGAGATTTGCGTGGCCGTTTTCGGCTTCACCAAGCTAGGTCTGATCAACAGCATGGCGGTCTTCATCTGCTACCCCCTTCTGGTCGCGGCCCTCAGCGGCCCGGTTCTGGGTGAAAGCGTGGGCTGGCGACGTTGGACGGCGATCGGGGTTGGCTGCGTCGGCGTGTTGACCATCCTTCAACCGGGGGTCGGCGTGTTTAACCCCTGGGCGATAATACCGCTGATCTCGGCCTTTATGTTTGCGGTTTATTCGCTGCTCACCCGCTATGCCGCCCGCCGTGACAGCGCCGCCACCAGCTTCTTCTGGACCGGTGTCAGCGGAGCCGTTGCCATGACGCTGGTCGGCATGTGGTTCTGGGAGCCGATGGCACAGGCGGATTGGGCCTGGATGGCAACGCTTTGTGTTAGCGGTGCCTTCGGCCATTGGTTGCTGATCAAATGCTACGAGGCGGCCGAGGCCAGCGCGGTGCAGCCCTTTGCCTACCTGCATCTGGTCTGGGTGGCGATCCTTGGCATCGCAATCTTCAACGAGGTCCTACGCCCCCAGGTCGTCATCGGCGCTGGGCTCGTTGTCGCGGCGGGGCTGTTCACCCTATGGCGCGAACGCCGCAAGGGTTGACCCGGTCAGCTCCTGTGAGAAGGGCACGGGCAGGGCGGGTTTACCCAGACGCGCGCGATAAACCGGAAGGCTTTCGGTCACGCGCATCACATAGTTGCGTGTCTCGCTGAAGGGGATGGTCTCGATCCAGTCGACCACATCCACCTCACCGGCGCGAGGGTCGCCATAGCGCTCCATCCATGAGATCGGCCGCCGCGGTCCGGCGTTATACCCGGCAGCCATCATGACCACATTGCCGTTGAAATCCGCCGCAAGGCTGGACAGGTAGTTGGCCCCCAGCTTGGCATTGTATTCCCAGTCTGTGGTCAGGCGACCGGTCTGATGTCCGCTTAGGATCCCCAACTCCTGCGCGACCAGTTTGGCGGTCGCTGGCATCACCTGCATCAAGCCTCGCGCGCCTGCGCCACTGATCACCACCGGATCAAATTCGCTTTCACGCCGGGCGATGGCCAAGGTCATCTCTTTAGCCATCGGCAAGCCGATATCTGCGACCGGATGCACGGGGTAATAGGCTGCGGGCAAAACCGTTCCCGTGGTCGCGGCGCGTTTGGCGATCATCACGGCCAGATGCGGCTCTTTCAACTCGATGACCAGATCTCCCAGCTGATTGGCTTGCGCTGTATCGAGGCTTTCGACCAGATGGGTCAGAAACCGTTCAGAGAGGTTGGCCTCCCCTGCTTTCAACAGCAGCAGACCGGCCTCCAAAACGCTGGAGTTCGCAAATTCGGCTTGTCGCCAATGCGCGGCGCGGGGCGGGTTGGCGAGGGTGCTGTCGAACGGCCGCCCGATCTGCTCGGCTGCCAGAATGCCGTAGAATGACGTTTGATAGTCTGCTCCCATGGCATAAGCGTCATAGGCTTTCTCGGCATTTCCTTGTGCCGCGTAGGCGCGACCCAGCCAATAGCCAGCGCGGCCACGTGATATCGGAGACTTCACTGCGCCTTCGAAGTTCTGGAAATGCCGAACCGCCGTCGCGGGGTCGTTCAGTTTGCGCAAAGCCAAAAACCCGGCCAGCCATTCCAGATCGGCGTATCCATAGCCCATTTCGGGGGTCATATGATGATTTGCGGCTACCTCATAGGCACGGGCCGCACTGCCCTGCCGCATCTCAAGCCGGGCCAGTCGGCGTCGCCCTTCGGCCCATTTGTCTGGTTCACCTAGGGCGTCCGGACCGGTCGAGCGCGCCAACATCAAATCAATGGCGCTGTCGTCCAGTTCTTTCTTGTCGCGCCAGACAAAGCGATCAAACGCCAGTCCCGGAGACCCTGCCAGAGCCTTGGGTACGGCAGAAATCTTGCCATCCACGCCCGGTTCGCGTTTTTGCAAGGCAATACGGGCTTCTGCCAGCTTGCGCTGATCGGCGCTGACCAGAGGCAGCATACGCCCGGCGCTGACCAAATGATTGTCCCACAACATCCGATCTAGCCGCGCAGTGTGGTGCGGTTTTAGTAATTTGCCGAAATTCTCAAGATAGTCCTTCTGCAAGCCCGAGCCCATGGGCATGGTACGCCAGGCTGTGACGATATCGGCCTCGGCGTCCCCAATCCGACCTTTGGCTTTCAGGGCAACGGCGTAGTTCAGCGCGCCTTCGGCCGTTTGCGGCGGCTGATCGGCATAAAAGTTCAACGCCCGATCAGGATCAGCACCGGTAAAAGACGGCTCGCTCTTGCGGCGCAACCAGGCCAGTCCGGGCCAGTCGGGGCGGCGCTCAAGAAACACAAGCACATCGCCTGAGCTGCCAAAGCCCTCTCGCAGCCAATGCCACACGATGATGTCACGCGTAACCGAGCCGCGTGCGCCAGAAACCGCTAGCGCTTCGTTCCAGTCACCTTTGCGCATTTCGGCCAGCCCGGCGCGCAGATCACCGGCAGCATCGGCCCGCGCGGCGCTTGCCTGCATCCCAAAACACAGAATCACTGTTGCCAAAAAGGCCAGAACGCGTGTCATCCCTTGCATTTCCCAACCAACCGAGGATAGAGCCATTCAGGATAAACCTTGCGCCGCCAGTATCAACTCACAAAGCCAAAAACGTGAGCGAGGATGGCGCAAATACTGCAACCGCACTTCAAGGAGCGCGACCCATGTTCAAAGGCTCAATGCCAGCCCTCGTCACCCCGTTCAGCAACGGCGAGTTGGACCTGGATACGCTCAAACACTTGGTAGAGTGGCAGATAAAGGACGGCTCGACCGGTCTGGTTCCCGTAGGCACCACTGGTGAAAGCCCGACGCTGAGCCATGAGGAACACGAAACCGTTGTGGCCGAAGTGGTCAAAGCTGCTGCGGGTCGGGTGCCGGTGATTGCGGGCGCAGGTTCAAACAACACGGTCGAGGCAGTTCGATTCGTCCAGTTTGCCAAGAATGTCGGGGCCGATGCGGCACTAGTGGTCACACCCTACTACAACAAGCCGACACAGAATGGCCTGTTGGCCCATTTCCGCGCCCTGCACGATTGCGCCGAGATTCCGATCATCATCTACAACATCCCGGGCCGTTCGGTCATCGACATGACCCCCGCGACCATGGGTGAACTGGCAAAACTGCCACGGATTGTCGGTGTCAAAGACGCGACGGGCGATCTGGCGCGCGTCAGCCAGCAGCGCGCAAGCTGTGGCACCGACTTCTGTCAGCTGTCGGGCGAAGACGCCACCGCGCTGGGCTTCAACGCGCATGGCGGGGTAGGCTGTATTTCGGTCACGGCCAACGTGGCTCCGAAACTTTGCGCCGAGTTCCAACAGGCCACGCTGGCGGGCGACTATGCCAAGGCTCTGGACTATCAGGATCGCCTGATGCCTCTGCACGAAGCGATCTTCATCGAGCCCGGCCTAGTCGGCGCTAAATACGCGCTGAGTAAACTGGGCCTGTGCAGCACCGAAGTTCGCTCACCTCTGACTGAACTGGAAGACAGCACCAAGACTGCGATCGAAGCCGCGATGGCGCATGCAGGTCTGATCTAAATTCGACGTTCTAGTGAAAAGGGCGGCCTCGAATATCGAGCGCCGCCCTTTTTTGTTTGCTGCAAAGGTGCTCAACGTTTGCCGTAGTAGAGCCCAACCACATGCTCCGCCTGCGCGAAGAACAGCCAGCGTGACGCGGCAACCCCTGCCAGGTGCGAAACCACTGCCAGCAGCGCAAGTAGGTGTTTTAGCGCGAGCCCCTCTAATGGGATCGCGATGAAGACGACGGGCAGAGCAAAGGCTAACAGGAACGAGATGATCCGCAGCTTCTCGGCATGTTTGCGGCCAACCACGTGGACGAACTCTCGTAGCAAGTAGTTGGTCCCGGTATGCGGAGGCTCAAACGCCCGCACCGACCCGCGCTGACCCAACCCTGTTGCTGTCCCAAGGTCAGTCCCCGAGCTGGCAAGCGCCTTGTCTCCCTGACGCCAGTACAGAATCTGCACCAGAGCGGCGATCAACAGCAAAGGCAGCGCGACCGAGGTTTGTCCGGCCATCAAGGCCCCTCCGGCTAGGCTGAAGCTGAGGAACATGGCTGGAGTTAGCTTCATGTTCCAACGGGGGATCGTCTTGAGCTGGGTGTAGATCATCGATGTGGTGAACACTGTGGTCAGCGAGAACAACGCGCCGAGCCAACCCAAAAAGCTCCAGCGTTCACCCATGAAAACTGAACCGATTGCGAACAGGCCCATCAGGACCAGTGCGATCACCGCGCACCAGCCCTCGCGGCTGAGCCAGCTAGAGCGCCATTGCGTGAACGCTTTCCATGCCCGCTCCGGGTGACCGAGGTGGAAGGTTGACGCCAGCAGCCCGCCGACGGCCAGCCCGTACGCAATCAGGAAAAAGACAAAGGCGACCCAGCCTGTAACGTTTGGCATCCCGAGGCCTAGGAAGAACAGCAGCCCAAAGCCAAGGCCGGACAAGGTGGTGAAGATGATAACGGAAGGGGCCGGATGCATCAGAGCTTCTCCAGAGTTTTGTCCAGCCAGCCGAGGAACCCTTTGGGCTCTTCCGCGACGGGGGCTAGCAGCGGGGCCAGAATGTCGATCTGGTCCTCGATCTGATCCTTGGGGCGGGGCGGCAGGTATTTGTTGACTGGTTTGGTGCCCATTTCTGGCATCAGGTCCATGCCGTCCCGTTCAGCGACCAGCTTGCTGACGTCGCTGTTAGGATCGCCGAGGTCCCCGAAATGACGCGCTCCGGCTGGGCAGGTGCGGACGCAGGACGGAACACGATCCACTTCGGGCAGGTTTTCGTTGTAGATGCGATCGACGCAGAGGGTGCATTTCTTCATCACGCCCTCGGCCATGTCCATTTCCCGCGCGCCATAGGGGCAGGACCAGGCGCAGAGGCCGCAACCGATGCAGTCGCTTTCGTTGACTAGCACGATCCCATCCTCGACGCGTTTGTAGCTGGCCCCGGTTGGGCAGACCGTAACGCAGGGTGCGTCTTCGCAATGCAGGCAGGATTTGGGGAAGTGGATCAGTTGGGCAGGGCCCTCGGTCGGTGTGACCTCGTAGGAGTGGACACGGTTCAGGAATGTGCCCGAGGGGTTGCCGCCATAGGCATCCTGATCAGACAAGGGTGCACCGTAGTTTTCGGTGTTCCAGCCTTTGCAGGAAATCACGCAGGCGTGGCACCCGACACAGGTGTCGAGGTCGATAACGAGGCCCATTTTGCGTTCGGTAGATTGGGGAAGTTGCGTCATATCAGGGAACCTCGGCTTTGGTGGGCGGGGCAGGGGGCCAGCCCCCTCTTGAGCCTTTGGCTCAATTCACCCCCGAGATATTTTTGGCCAGATGAAGATTGGATCATTTGCCTACCTTCCACGCGATATCCTTCGGGCCGGTGCCTACGGGGGAATTGATCGGGGCAAATTCGGGTTGGCTTTCGGTATCTGCTGGAGGGGCCGCCTTTTCGATCCTGACTTTCAGGTCGAACCACGCGGCCTGACCGGTGATCGGGTCTGAGTTGGCCCATCGCATACCGTCGCCTTTAGGCGGTAGCAATTCATGGATCAGGTGGTTGAGTAGGAAACCCTTGGTGGCCTCGGGTGCGTCCTCTTGCAGCGCCCAGGCACCTTTGCGCTTGCCGATGGCGTTCCATGTCCAGACGGTGTTTTCATTCAGCGCGGCCATCTCCATCACGGGCACGGTGATCTCGCCGTGAGGAGAGGTAACCTTGGCCCAGTCGCCGTCTTGCAGCCCGTGTTCGCGCATCAGCTTCGTGGGGACGTAAAGCGGGTTGCGCCCGTGAAGTTGCCTCAGCCAGGCGTTTTGGGTGCCCCAGCTGTGGTACATCGCCATTGGGCGCTGAGTCAGGGCGTTGACAGTGAAGCCCTCGTTGCCTTGCTGGTCGGTCTCGTACCAAATGGGCAGAGGGTCCATGGCATCCTTGATGCGTTGTCGCAGGTGGTCGGGGGGCTGGTTCGGTCCGTGTCCTTCGGCGGCCAGTTGGAATTTGCGCATCGGCTCGGAGTACAGCTGGAACAGGTAGGGCTGCGGACTGTCATAGAGGCCCATTCCAACGGCCCAGTCCTGATAGGCGGTATTCCACGGTTTGTAGTAATCCGCACCTGCGGGGATATGCGCGACGTAGAAGCCTCCGTTGTCGATATAGCGGTTCAGTTGGTCCGGGTTGACCTCTCCGCGGCCTTCTTTGGTGCCATCTTCGCCACGGAACCCGGCCAGAGGGCCGATGCCCGGCTTGCGCTGGTGATTGACGATATAGTCGGCATAGTCCTTCCACTTGGTTGTGCCGTCTTCGTTGGTGAAGCCCGGCAGGCTCATGCGGTTGGCGAGTTGAATCAGCACCGATTGGAACCCGCGCACGTCACGGTCGGGTTCGACCACTGGCCAGCGGATGGCATCGGCGGCGGCATCTGCCTCGCAGATCGGGCGATCCAGCAGCGAGATACAGTCGTGCCGTTCCAGATAGGTGGTATCTGGTAGGATCAGGTCGGCATAAGCGACCATTTCCGATGAATAGGCATCCGAGTAGATGATATGCGGGATGACGTATTTGCCGTCCTCGGTCTTGGCCGACAGCATCTCCATCACACCTTTGGTGTTCATGGAGGAGTTCCACGACATATTCGCCATATACATGAACAACGTGTCGATCTTGTAGGGATCACCCGCGGCGGCGTTCGAGATCACCATATGCATCAGCCCGTGGGCCGACATCGGGTTTTCCCACGTAAAGGCCTTGTCGATACGCTGAGCAGTACCGTCTTCGTCTAGCAGCAGGTCCTCGGGACCGCGCGGGAAGCCAAGGTGAGGGCCTTCCAGAGGGCGGCCTGGGCGGCGATCTCCGTGCGGGGTGGGGTGGGCCTCGACAGGTTTGGGGTAGGGCGGTTTGAAGCGGAAGCCGCCGGGGACCTCAACCGTGCCCAGCAGGATTTGCAGCACGTGCAGCGCGCGGCAGGTTTGGAAACCGTTGGCATGGGCTGAGATTCCGCGCATGGCGTGGAAGCTGACCGGGCGGCCTGTCATCTTGGAGTGTTTTTCGCCCCGGAAGTCGGTCCATTCCTGGTCGAGCTCGATGGCCTCATCAAAGGCGACGCGCGCGATTTCGGCGGCGATGGCGCGGATTTTCTGGGCCGGTATGCCGCAGCGCTCGGCCACTTTTTCAGGGGCGTGATCGTCCGAGAGGTATTTCTCGGCCATCTGATGGAATACAGGGCGGTGAGTTACGCCATCCTTGTCGTAGGTGGCGGACAGATCCGGGCGCACGCCGGGTTTGTCAAAGGCGGTCGGCTCACCGGTCACACGGTCGATCACCAAAGGCTTTCCGTCGGCATCGCGCAGGAACAGGCCCTTCTCCGGGCCGTCAGAAGCATTCACCAGAACCGGCGCGTTTGTGTAGCGGGCAAGGTAGTCGAGGTCGATCTTGCCAGCCTTCATCAGCACATTGATCAGCGACAGGATGAACAGCCCATCGGTGCCCGGCGTGATCCCGACCCAATCGTCAGCCACCGCGTTATAGCCGGAGCGGATCGGATTCACCCCGATCACTCGCGCGCTGCGCGCCTTGATCTTGCCGATGCCCATCTTGATTGGATTGCTATCGTGGTCCTCGGCCACACCGAACAGCATGAACAGCTTGGTGTGGTCCCAATCGGGCTGGCCGAACTCCCAAAACGCGCCGCCCATTGTGTAGATGCCGCCCGCTGCCATGTTGACCGAGCAGAACCCGCCATGGGCCGCATAGTTGGGTGTACCAAAATTCTGTGCCCAGAAGCTGGTGAAGCTCTGGCTCTGGTCGCGCCCAGTAAAGAAGGCCAGCTTGTGCGGGGCGGTCTCGTGCAATTCGTTCAGCCAGCCGACGGCAGTGCTGATCGCCTCGTCCCATTCGATCTCGCGGAACTCACCCGAACCACGCGGACCGACCCGTCGCAGTGGCTTGCGCAGACGTGAGGGCGCGTTGACCTGCATGATGCCGGCGCTGCCCTTGGCGCAAAGGACGCCTTTATTGACCGGGTGGTCACGGTTGCCCTCGATATAGGCAACCTTTCCGTCCTTCATGTGAACATTGATGCCGCAGCGACAGGCGCACATGTAACAGGTGGTGCGCCGGATCTCGTCCGAGACTTTCGGGCTGGTGTCGATCTTCGGTTGCTGGATTGTCATCTGGCGTCCTTATGTCGGGGCGGCGGGTCAGGTTAGGAATGTTAGTCCGGCGAGGATAATTCCTGCAATAAAAAGAGTTTCCACGACGATCAGAGCGATGGCTGCGCCTCCGACCGAGAGGATTTGTTTCAGGTTCGTCTTCATTCCAACCGCAGCGATCGCGATCAGAAGCAACCAGCGGGATGTCTGGCTGAGCAACTCGGACAGGAAGGCCGGGATAAGGCCGAACGAGCTGGCCGCAGCCAGCACCAGAAACCCGATCACAAAGCCGGGTAGGATCGGAGGGCGCTTGCCCGCTTCGTCCATGTCGGTGACGCTGCGGATGATCAGCGAGGCGACCAGAACCACCGGGGCCAGCATCGCCACACGGAACAGTTTGACCAGTGTGGCGGTGTCGCCGGTCTGTTCCGAGATTGAAAACCCTGCACCGACAACCTGGGCCACGTCGTGGATCGTGCCACCCAGAAACACACCGCCCGCCACGTCATCCATGCCCAGCGTCCGCACCAGAATCGGATAGGCGATCATGGCGATGGTCGACAGGACCGTAACGCCCAGAACGGTGAAGATCAGCCGCTCTTCTGAGCGTTCGTCTTTGGGCAGTATGGCGCTGATCGCCATTGCCGCAGACGCGCCACAGATGGCGACAGAACCCGCCGTCAGGAACGCAAAGCGCCATTTGTGACCAAAGAACCGTGCGATCAAAAGACCGAAGGCAATGGTGGCCAATACGCCGCCAACTACAAGGGCGATCAGGTCCCAACCCAAACCCATCATCAGCGTCATCGAGATCCGCACACCCAAAAGTGCCACGCCGAGGCGCAGAAGGGATCTGGCTGCAAAACCAATGCCGGGGACGGTCTTGCCCTCTTCGCCCAGAAAGCTGAGCGCGATGCCAAGCAGTAAGGCCATCAGCATGGCCGGGGTCGCGTAGTGTTCCGACAGGAATTTTGCCGTTACAGCAACAGTGATCGCCACCATAACCCCGGGGAACAATGTTCGAGCCGTCTGGGCGACATCCGTGCCGAAGGAGCTTTTGAGTTCAGTATTACCCAGCATCGGTTCGTTGATCTTTCTTGAACACGTTTACAGTTTAGCAGCGAAGCCGCAGAGGTTATGCAGTAGCTGGATGAACTGGCTCTTGCGATGTACCCACTTGTTGTGCCTGCACGGCGGTCACGGCGATCATGTGCAACACATCGTCCGAAGAACAGCCGCGCGACAGGTCGTTTGCGGGTTTGGCCAAGCCTTGTAGAACGGGCCCAATGGCTTCGGCACCGCCAATGCGTTGGGCGATCTTGTACCCCAGGTTGCCCGCATCTAGGTTGGGAAATACAAACACGTTTGCTTTCCCTTCCAGAGGTGAGTTCTTGGCCTTTTTACTGGCGACCTCTGGCACGTAGGCCGCGTCGAACTGCAACTCTCCGTCGATGATCAGGTCCGGATTGGCGGTTTTGGCGATTTGTGTGGCCTCAACCACCTTTGACACTTTCGGATGGCTGGCGCTGCCGCTCGTCGAGAAAGATAGCATCGCAACACGAGGCTCTTTCCCGGTGAGCGTGCGATAGGACGCGGCCGACGCCTGAGCGATCTCAGCCAACTCGCGTTCGTTCGGATCAACGACCAACCCGCAGTCGGCGAAAATATGGGCGCCCTGAACCGTGTGGTGGTCGCGGTCATAGATCATCAGAAAGAAACTGGACACCATATGGGCGTCAGGTGCTTTGCCGATGATCTGCAAAGCGGCACGAACAGTGTCCGAAGTTGTTTCCACAGCACCGCCGACCGTGCCGTCAGCCAGCCCGATATGGACCAACATAGCGGCGTAGTTCAGACGATTTTGGACCAGCGACTTCGCAGTCTCAGGCGTTACGCCTTTGTGTTTGCGCAGTTCGAAATAGGCATCGGCAAAGCGATCCAAGTGTAGCGAAGTTGTCGGATCGTGAATGTCTATCCCGGCTACATCGGTTCCGCCTTTTTCAGCCAGCAAAGAGGCAACTTTGGTCTGATCGCCGACCAGGATAATATCGGCTGCATCTTCGGCACGTGCTTTCAACGCGCCTTCTACAACGCGTGGATCATCGCCCTCAGCAAGGGCGATGATCTTTTTGGAACTGGTCGCAGCCCCGAGAATTTGATGTAGGGGCTTCACCGCGATCAGGCCTCGACTTGCGGCTTCATGTCTGCTGCTTCGATACCCGCAACCGCAACTGGCTTCTTCATCGCGTCACGGCGGAACGGCTCACCCAGTTCCTGATTGATCATGGCTTCGATCAGAGTGGTGATACCGTTCTTCTGGTCTTCGATCGCTTGGTTCAGCGCAGCTGTCAGTTCGTCCTGCGTACGTGCAACGACGCCTTTCAGACCGCAGGCCTCCGCGATACCGGCATAGGAGACCTTGGTATCCAACTCGGTGCCGACGAAGTTGTCGTCGAACCACAGGGTCGAGTTCCGCTTTTCCGCTCCCCACTGGTAGTTGCGGAAGACGATCTGGGTCACGGCGGGCCATTCTTCACGGCCGATTGCCGTCAGCTCGGTTACGGCGATGCCAAAGGCACCGTCGCCCGAGAAACCAACAACGGGCACATCCGGGCAGCCGATCTTGGCGCCGATCACCGACGGCAAACCATAGCCACAGGGGCCAAACAAGCCAGGGGCCAGATATTTGCGGCCTTCCTCAAACGAGGGGTAAGCGTTGCCGATGGCGCAGTTGTTGCCGATGTCGGACGAGATGATCGCCTCTTTCGGCAGAGCGGATTGAATCGCACGCCATGCCATGCGCGGGCTCATCCAGTCTGGCTTGGCCGCACGGGCGCGTTCGTTCCAGGTGGTGCCCGGGTCGTCCTGCTCGTGGTCCATTGAGGTCAGTTCCTGCGCCCAACGCGACTTGGTTTCAGCGATTTTCGCCTTACGCGCATCGCGGCCTTCATCGCCCGCAGTGCCCGAAAGCTGTGCCAGGATGCTTGTTGCAACGGTGGCTGCGTCGCCAACGATACCAACGGAGACCTTCTTAGTCAGGCCGATGCGGTCCGGGTTGATGTCGACCTGAATGATTTTTGCTTCGGTCGGCCAGTATTCCATACCGTATCCGGGTAGGGTCGAGAACGGGTTTAGACGGGTGCCAAGGCACAGAACAACGTCCGCTTCCTTGATCAGCTCCATCGCGGCTTTCGAGCCGTTGTAACCCAGAGGGCCGGCAAACAGCGGGTGCGAGCCGGGGAAAGCGTCGTTGTGCTGGTAGCCAACGCACACGGGGGCGTCCAGACGCTCGGCCAGTTCTTTCGACGCTTCGATGCCTCCTGCGGACAGCACCGTGCCAGCACCGTTTAGAATGACCGGGTTCTTGGCATCGGACAGCAGAGCGGCGGCTTCGGTCACGGCAGAGGCGCCGCCCGAAGGCAGTTCGAATTCGACCACGGCTGGCAGTTCGATATCGACGACCTGAGTGAAGAAGTCACGGGGCACGTTGATTTGTGCCGGGGCTGAGGCGCGCTTGGCTTTGGTGATCACGCGGCTGAGGACTTCGGCCATACGCGACGGGTCGCGCACTTCTTCCTGATAGCAGACGCAGTCTGCGAACATCCGCATCTGTTCCATTTCCTGGAAACCGCCCTGACCCATGGTCTTGTTCGCGGCCTGAGGAGTGACCAGCAGCAGCGGGGTGTGGTTCCAGTAGGCGGTTTTGACGGCGGTAACAAAGTTGGTGATGCCGGGGCCGTTCTGCGCGATCATCATAGACATTTTGCCGGTGGCGCGGGTGTAGCCGTCGGCCATCATCCCGCCCGAGCCTTCATGTGCACAATCCCAGAACGTGATGCCCGCTTTCCCGAAAATATCCGAGATCGGCATCATGGCCGAACCGATGATGCCAAAGGCATGCTCGATTCCGTGCATCTGCAGAACCTTAACAAAGGCTTCTTCCGTGGTCATTTTCATCGGTGGCTCTCCAAAACTGAATGCGTGAATTGGCCGGGGGGGTTCAGCCCGGCCTTTGATACGGTTTTGGCGCAAGGCTGCGTATGGCGTTAGGGCCAGATGCGACAGCGGAATACGTCCAGCCGGAGGTTAACTGGTCCGGATCCCATCCGCGATCAGTTTCACCCCGGCCTCGATGCGGTCAGGCGCAATCGAGGAATACCCCAGACGGTAGAAATTCCGAGGCGGCCTCGGCCCTGAGAAGAAGGGCGCACCGGGTTCGATATGCACCCCTTGCGTCTGCAATGTGACCGCAAGTTGCGCGGTGTCTACATGTTCGGGGGCCTGCATCCATATGGACGACCCGCCAAGCACGCCGCGCCCCGCGACCTGTAGCGCATGGGTCTGAACGGCTTTGTCCAACGCCTCACGCCGTTGTGCCAGGGCGTTCGACATGCGTCGGATCTGGGCGTCGTAGTGCCCGAGGGACAGGAAATAGGCCGCTGTTCGCTGAACATGCCCCGGAGGATGCCGCAACACGAGCGACCGCAGCGCGCGTGCCTCGCGGATGAAGGTCTCGGACCCGACCATGTAGCCCAGACGCAACCCCGGAAACAGCGATTTCGAGAAGCTGCCCACATAGATCACGCGCCCGTCCCGATCCATCGATTTGAGCGCAGGTGAAGGCGCGCCCAGATAGGCCATCTCGAACTCGTAGTCGTCCTCAACGATCATGGCGTTCAACTCGCTCGCGCGTTCCAGCAGGGCGGTTCTGCGGCTGACGGGCATGGTGGCCGTTGTCGGGCTTTGGTGACTGGGGGTGGAAAAGATCACGTCGGTGTCGTCTGGCAGAGCCTCAGGCGGCAGCCCGTCACCATCCACGCGGATCGGGGCCATGGTGCAATCCGAGTGGCTCAGCAGCTCACGCAGAGCGTAGTAGCAGGGGTCTTCGATTGCCGCGGTGCGCCCTTTTTTCAAAAGAATGCGCGAGGCCAGCCACAACGCGTTCTGCGCGCCCAGCGTGATCAGGATCTCTTCGGGGCGGGCGGTGATGCCTCGGCGTGGCAGGGTGTGGCGGGCAATAAACTCGACCAGCAGAGGATCGTCCTGATCAGCGTAGTCAGTCGTAAGGGACTCGAAATCCTTATGTCCCAGCGCCCGAACCGCGCAAAGCCGCCAGTTCGCGTGGTCAAACAGCGTCCGGTCGGCCTGCCCGTAGATGAACGGGTATTTGTAATTACGCCAGTCCTGAGGTTTGGTCAGCACATTGCCGCCCGAGAACCGCCGGGCCAGGGCGTTGTCCCAGTCGACAGTCTCTTCGCTGCGCGGGACGGGCGTGTATTTTGGCGGGACCGGCGCATTTTCTGAAACATAGTAGCCCGAACGCCCTTTGGCGGTCAGATAGTCATTGGCCAGAAGCTCGGTATAGGCCAGCGTCACCGTAATCCGGCTGACGCCCAGATGGGTTGCCAGCTTGCGGGACGAGGGCAGCTTTTCCCCGATGTGGAACCGGCCCGACAGGATGCCTTCGGCGATCATCTGCTGGATTTGCGCCTGCAGCGTCCCTTGTCCGTTCAGCTCAAGAAAGAAAGTGTCAACCGAGATAGCCATGAGCGCTTATAGATTGGACTTAAGGCGGTGGCAATCTGGACTTACATGCCTCGGAGTGAATTTGTGATGTGGCTTGACGAGGAAATTCGAATCACCTAAATAACTAGAAATCTAGTTTAATGGAGAATTCAGATGTGGGAAA
Organism: Ruegeria sp. CL3; assembly: GCF_056536505.1. NCBI lineage: Bacteria > Pseudomonadati > Pseudomonadota > Alphaproteobacteria > Rhodobacterales > Roseobacteraceae > Ruegeria > Ruegeria sp. CL3. The sequence continues at coordinate 299,482 of NZ_JBQFPT010000005.1, forward strand.
CCGCTGCAGCAGGATTTTCGGCCATGGGGTCCGAGGCCCGGTTGAAGGTTCTGAAAACACTTGTGAGGGCCGGGCAGGCCGGTCTGACCGTGGGTGAGATCCAGACACGTACCGGCATCGCCCCCTCCACCCTTGCGCATCACCTTCGGTTTCTGGCTGCAGGTGGTGTGGTTGAACAGGAAAAGATCGGGCGCACGACGATCAATCGCGCCTGTTTCAACGAGTTGCGAAACCTGGCGCAGTTTATTCTAAGCGAATGCTGCGCAGACGAAGTAGGAAAGGCCGCAAACGATGGCTGAACTATCACAAAACCCAAAAGCCTCGGCCAAACTCGCGCTGGATGTGATCAAAACGCCTTGGGCTTTGATCGTCGCGATACTGGCGTTGGTCGCAGTTTTCGATCCGGGCAACTGGGCTGAGGTCGTAACCTTCGCCGCCAAGGCGCTGGCTCATACGGGCCAGTATATCCTGTTCGCCGTACTTCTGCTGTCCTATCTCAAGGCCACTGGGGCCGAGGTCATGGTGGCGCGCGCTTTTGAGGGGCGGGAAACCCGGATGATCTTTCTGGCTGCCTTGTTCGGAGGGCTTGCGCCGTTTTGTTCCTGCGAGGTGATCCCGTTCATCGCCGGGCTTCTGGCACTGGGTGCGCCGCTGTCTGCGGTGATGGCCTTCTGGCTCAGCTCTCCTCTGATCGACCCGCCGACATTGCTGATCACCGCAGGCGCATTGGGGTGGCCCTTTGCCATCGGCAAGGCCGTTGCAGCGGTTGCCTTAGGTCTGTTCGGCGGGTTCGCCGTGCGTCTTCTGATGCGCAACGGAGCCTTCGTTCAGCCCCTGCGCGAATACAAACCCGCCGGTTGCTGTGGCTGCGGCCCCAAGCTGGATGACAAACCCGTCTGGAAGTTTTGGCAGGAACCCGAACGACGTCAGCGTTTCCGCTCTGAGTTCGTTCATAACGGTATCTTCCTGCTGAAATGGCTGGCTCTGGCCTATGTGCTTGAGGCGCTTCTGGTCAGCTATGTGCCAGCAGACCTGATCGCACGCGTTGTCGGCGGAGAAGGCGTTCTGCCCATCGTCGTTGCCGCGCTGGTCGGAATGCCCGCCTATCTGAACTCCTACGTCGCGCCACCGCTTTTGGCGGGGCTGATGGAGCAAGGCATGACGGCGGGGGCGGCCATGTCCTTCATGGTGGCAGGGGCGGTCAGCTCAATCCCGGCCATGGCTGCGGTTTGGTCACTGGTGAAACCGCGCGTCTTTGCAACCTATTTGACCCTTGGGGTTGGGGGCGCGATTGTCGCCGGGATCCTTTTCCAGATGCTCTGAAAAAGAAAACGCCCGGCGCAGTGCCCGGGCGTTTTCCTCTGGTTCGCTAGGGATCAACCAGCCTCGCAGAACCGAGGCAGTTTGAACCGGTATCTTGCCTCTCCGCTTTCCACGTAGACGCGTTTTTCCACACAAGCGCTGGTGCCGACCGATTGGGAAACCGGCGCCTCGGTCGAGGTGATCGACGTAGCCGTCCCATCGGGCAGACGAACCGAAGCGATGACCCCGTTCTTTAGATCCCCGTTGATCGCTGTAGCCGACAAAACCGGGACGGTCATGAAAGAATGATGCTCATGCTCGCCGTCATCCCCCAGCAGGAACAGGCCGCCGACAATGACCGCCATGACCACAGCAGCGGCCAGACCCAAACCCCAGGTTTTTAGGAAGGCATAGATCGTTACGGCGCGGTGTGGGCCAAAGATGGCAGATAGAATGCTGAGCATGAGAGGTCCCAAGAAAACGCCCCGGCCAGTTTAGACCGGGGCGGGCCAGAAATCAGGGGCGCAGATCGTCTTCTTCTTCGTCGTCCCCGCCACCTTTGGGCAGGTTGAAGAAGCTGTCGGCGTCCACGATCGGATCACTGCCTTCCTTCTCGGCTTCCGGCTCGTCCGACAGCGAGAAGGTTTCCAGACCTTCAATCGCGGTCGGGATCTTCGGTGCTGCGTCCATTTCCAGCGACTGCTCGGTCGAGACCAGCTTGCGGCGCTCGTCATCGCTCATCACGCCGCCTTCGGCGGCTTTCTTCGCAGCGGCCTTCTGCACCACGGCGTCCAGTTCGGACTGTTTGCACAGGCCCAAGGCAACCGGGTCGATGGGCTGCATGTTGGCGATGTTCCAATGCGTGCGCTCGCGGATCGACTGGATGGTCGGCTTGGTGGTGCCAACCAGCTTGGCGATCTGACCATCGCTGAGCTCGGGGTGGAACTTGACCAGCCACAGGATCGAGTTCGGACGGTCCTGACGCTTGGACAGCGGGGTATAGCGCGGGCCACGGCGCTTTTCTTCGCCCGTTGCCGACGGGTTGAACTTGAGCTTCAGCTTGTGCAGCGGGTTGTTCTGCGCCGCATCGATCTCTTCCTGCGTCAGCTGGTTGTTGGCAAGCGGGTCGAACCCTTTGACGCCAGCGGCCACATCGCCATCGGCAATGCCCTGCACTTCAAGCTCGTGCATCCCTACGAAATCCGCGATCTGCTTAAAGCTGATCGTGGTGTTGTCCACCAGCCATACGGCTGTTGCCTTGGCCATAAGCGGTTTTGCCATCAGCCCGTCTCCTATACATACATCTGTCCCGTCGCCGGAATTCGGCGGCCCCGGGGTTTTGGGGCAGGTTTCCGTTGTCGGGGAACTTGGGGTGTATATAGTCGCCGCGACGCAAGAAGGGAAGAGGCGAATGCGCCATGGGTTTTTAGCGCTGGTTTTGTGGGCCATAAGCGCAGTCGCCGCGCTGGCCGAGGGCGAAAAGGCCGGTGAGTTCGACTACTACGTTCTGGCGCTGAGCTGGTCTCCGAACTGGTGCGCGCGCGAAGGGGATGCGCGGGGATCAGATCAATGCGACGCCCGGCATGACCATGGTTGGATATTGCACGGGCTTTGGCCTCAGTTCCATCAGGGCTGGCCCTCCTATTGCCGTACGCCCGAGGCTCCGCCGTCGCGCGCGATGACCCGCGCGATGGAGGATATTCAGGGCAGTGCGGGCCTTGCATGGCATCAATGGAAGAAACACGGCACCTGTTCGGGCCTGTCGGCGCGGGACTATATGGATCTGTCGCGCGAAGCCTATGGTCGCGTGACCCGGCCTGAGGTGTTCCGCCAGCTTGATACCTCGGTCAAACTGCCCGCGTCGATCGTCGAAGAGGCCTTTCTAAAAGCCAACCCTAAGCTCGAGCGCGACATGATCACCATCACCTGTAAACAGGGCTATATCGAAGAGGTTCGCCTGTGCCTGTCCCGCGACCTTGATCCCGTGCCCTGTGGCCGCGATGTCATCCGGGACTGCACGGCCAAGGACGCCCTGTTCGACCCGATTCGTTAGAGCTTTTTGTTCTGACAGTCCCGCGCGTATTCCAGCGCCTTGGCGGTGCCTTTGAGGTCGATGGCCATCACCACGTCGCCAGCCGGGTTGTAAACGGTCATCGTCTTGTTCTGAGCAATCGCGGTGACGAAATTCCGGTCAGTGAAAAAGACGGTCGCGCCGGGGACGTCACGCTCGTTGAAGCCAATGGCGGTGGCGTCATAGCTTTTGCCGTCCAGAGCAAATCGGATCGGATAGGATTTGCCCTGTTCGATATCGCCCCAGGCCTTGTTGTAGACGGCGAAATATCCGCGATTGCCTAGCGCGTCATAACCGATCCGCACGACCGAGAGGTCCTGATACACCGTCTGGATCAGGCACCCATTGCCCAGAGCGGGGTCCATCATGATGTTCCAGCCGTCGACAAAGCCTTTGTCGATCAGTTGCTGGGAAAACGCTGCAGTGGCTGTAAAGGCGGCAAGTGCCAGGGCGAAAAGGCGTTTCATAACAGCTCCCAAAATCAAACGGATAAGGTCATAGCCATAGTACACGCCGCGTGCGGCAGGCAAAGGCCATTCTTGACTGAGGTCGCCGCGAATGAAGACCTATGTGCATGGCCGAACCCGGCTATGTCTCGCCGGGGGAGGCGCTTGAAACTCGGCTGTGGCACAATAGTTTTTGCCCCATAAGACAAGGAACGAGCCATGCCGCAACATCCAAGAACGTTCTCTCACATCGGATTGTCCGTCCCAAACGTTGACGATGCTGTAAAGTTCTACTCCGAAGTCCTTGGTTTCTACGTGATCATGCCACCGACTGATGTGGTAGAGGATGACACGGATATTGGTGTCATGTGCACTGATGTGTTTGGTCCGGAATGGAAAAAACTACGTATCGCGCATCTCGCGACTGCTGATCGCATCGGGTTCGAGCTTTTCGAGTTTGACGGGAATTATGTACCGGAAAACAATATCGACTTTCGCCAGAATGGTACGTTCCATTTTTGCGTCCAAGACCCGGATGTCGAAGGCCTAGTAGAAAAGATCGTTGCAGCGGGTGGCAAACAACGGATGCCGATTCGATACTATTATCCCGGAGAGAAACCTTACCGAATGGTCTACGTCGAAGACCCCTTTGGTATTGTCTTCGAGATCTACAGCCATTCCTACGAATTGACCTACTCGTCGGGTGCTTACACCTGACATGCGAGGCGGAGTCTCGTGTGCAACCGGAAGGGGTGAAAGCGTTCCGGTTGCTGTGTTTTGCACTGCTCAAAGCTCCTTCCGCGCCCTCAACGCCGCCGTAATCGTCCCGTCATCCAGATAGTCCAGTTCTCCGCCAATCGGCACGCCCTGCGCTAGTGAGGTCAGGCGGACCTGCCCCTCCAACTGATCGGCGATGTAATGCGCCGTGGTCTGGCCGTCGACGGTGGCGTTCAGGGCCAGAATGATCTCGGAGACGCCTTCGGCCACCACCCGGTCCTTGAGGCGGGGAATGCGCAGCTCATCCGGGCCGACGCCATCCAGCGCCGACAGCGTGCCGCCCAATACGTGATAGCGGCCTTTGAATACGCCTGAACGCTCCATCGCCCAGAGGTCGGCGACGTCTTCGACGACGCAAAGCTCTCCGGTTGCGCGGGCCTCATCGTTGCAGATGTCGCAAATGTCGGTGGTGCCTACGTTGCCGCAATTCAGGCACTCGCGGGCGGTGATGGCGACCTGCTGCATCACGTCGGACAGAGGCGTCAGCAGCAGGGCGCGTTTGCGGATCAGGTGCAGCACCGCGCGGCGGGCCGAGCGAGGGCCGAGGCCGGGAAGTTTGGCCATCAGGTCAATCAGATTGTCGATGTCGCTGTTGGAACTCACGGCCTGTCCTGTATGGCGCCGGAGGGAACCTCCGGCGGGAGTATTATTGAAAAGATGGAGATCAGAACGGCAGCTTGATGTCTGCGGGCAGGCCCATGCTTTCGGTCAGTTTGGCCATTTCAGCCTGCGAGCGCTCGGCGGCTTTGGTCTGAGCGTCCTTGATGGCCGCAAGAATCAGATCCTCGACCACTTCCTTGTCGTCGCCATTGAAGATCGACGGGTCAATATCCAGCCCCTTTAATTCTCCCTTGGCGGTTGCCGTCGCCTTGACTAGCCCCGCGCCGGACTCGCCTACAACCATCAGGTTGTTCAGCTCTTCCTGCATCTCGGTCATCTTGGTCTGAAGATCCTGCGCGGATTTCATCATTTTGGCCATATCGCCCAGGCCGCCTAGTCCTTTGAGCATTTAGTGTCTCCTCAAGTGTGATCGCCTCAGGCGAATATATGCTGTGAAGTGTCATCCCAGCACATAGCGCAATTGCCAAGCCAATGAACAGGGTAGAATGGCCGACGCACCCGAGGTCGGCGGCCGTGCTGCGCGCATCATTCATTATGTCGGCAACGAAAATATGGCCCGTCCAGATCGCCCACAACAGCGATGTCGCCAAGGCGATCCAAAGGCTCCTGCTCCAAATGGCAAAAGCAGAAATGATCACCAAGGACAGCGACACGGGATGAGACGCTAGAACAAGTGCCTCGTGCCATTCGCTGACCGCTTCGCCGTTCCATCCGGGGTTAAAGACGTCACATGCTTCGTGATAGACCGCATCGATACGTGCGAAATGCACCTATCAATCCTCCTCAAACGGATCCCATTCATCTTCGACCTCGGGCAGAGCTTCGGTCTCGACCTGGGCGGCGCGTTGTTCCGGCGTCTCGATCCGGGTGATTTTGGCCTTGGGGAAATTCGCCAGAACGGCCTGAACCAGCGGATGTGCCGAGGCCTCTTCTTTCAGAGCCAGTTCGGCTTTATCGCGAATTTCGGCGATCGTCGGAGCGTCGCCATCCGACACGATGGATACCGCCCATCTGTTGCCAGTCCAACGCTGCAAGGCCGATCCCAGTCGTGGTGCAAGATCGGTTGGGGCTTGCGACGATGGGGTGAATTCGATCCGTCCCGGCTGGTAAGACACCAGCCGCACGCCGTTTTCGACCTCGACCAGAAGCTTGACGTCTCGGTTGTTCCGGATCAGCTCGACCACATGTTCGAAACTCGGGTATCGCGCCAGTGCCGTCTGTGTATCTTGCGCCAAAGCAGCGACTGGTGCGCCGCCGGACCCGCGTGGCGCAGGGGTGTAGCTCGTAGCGGCGCGGGCTTTGACCGGAGCTGCGCCGTTGCTTTGGATTGGCATCCCGCCGCCCGGCCCTCCGTTAGAGGGCGGAGGCGTATCCTGCAGCCGTTTGATCAGCTCTTCCGGGCTGGGCAGGTCGGCCACGTGTGTCAGTCGGATCACCGCCATTTCGGCGGCCATCATGGCGTTGGGTGCGGCTGAAACCTCCTCCAGCGCTTTCAACAGCATCTGCCACATCCGAGTCAGCACCCGCATGGGGAGAGCCTCAGCCATTTGCTGACCGCGGGCGCGCTCATCCGGGGAAACAGTGGGGTCTTCGGCTGCGTCCGGTGTGATCTTCACGACCGAAGCCCAATGGGTGATTTCGGCCAGATCACGCAACACGGCCAGTGGATCAGCCCCTTCGGCGTATTGGCCACCAAGCTCGGTCAGCGCCCCAGCTGCATCGCCACGTAGGATCATGTCTATGAGATCCAGAACCCGGCCACGATCCGCCAGGCCCAGCATAGCGCGCACCTGATCTGCCGACGTCTCTCCGGCCCCGTGTGAGATCGCCTGATCCAGCAATGAGGTGGCGTCGCGGGCAGATCCCTCGGCAGCACGGGTGATCAGGGCCAACGCATCTTCGGCGATTTCAGCGCCTTCGGCCGTGGCGATCTTGCGCAGCAGGCCGATCATATCCTCGGGTTCGATCCGGCGCAGGTCGAAACGTTGGCAGCGGGACAGCACCGTCACCGGCACTTTGCGGATTTCTGTAGTGGCGAAGATGAACTTCACATGAGCCGGCGGTTCCTCAAGCGTCTTGAGCAGCGCGTTGAAGGCGCTGGTTGACAGCATGTGGACCTCATCGATGATGTAGATCTTGTAGCGGGCCGAGGCTGCGCGGTAGCGGACACTGTCGATGATCTCGCGAATATCATTGACGCCGGTGCGGCTGGCGGCGTCCATCTCCATGACGTCGACATGACGACCTTCCATGATGGCGACGCAGTGTTCACATTGGCCGCAAGGCTCGGTCGTGGGTCCGCTATTTCCGTCCGGTCCGATACAGTTCATGCCTTTCGCAATGATCCGCGCGGTCGTGGTTTTGCCGGTTCCGCGAATGCCTGTCATGACAAAGGCTTGCGCGATGCGATCCGCCTCGAACGCGTTTTTGAGCGTGCGGACCATCGCATCCTGACCCACCAGATCGGCAAAGGTTTCCGGGCGGTATTTTCGGGCGAGAACCTGATAGGCGGGGCTGTCTGAGTCGGTCATGTCTGCTCTGGCGGATTCGGAACGTCACCGCAGCGTAGAGGCCCGCGCCGCCCGCGTCCACATGAGTTGAAGAACGATTTTGTTTTGGAAACTGGCGCGTCAGGGGTACACTCTTCAGATTGTGAATCAAGCCTAAAGTCAGGATCAACGCTTCCGGGGGGATGCTGTCATGACGAATTTGGTCATTCATGCTTTGCAAGTGGGCGGGGGCACACTTGCCCTAACGTCGATGCCGGGAAAGGGTGGCGACTATGCAGGCGACCTTGAAACGATCGGAGATTGGAGGCCGGGCCTCGTGCTGTCGATGACAACCGAGGCGGAGCTGGTCCAGTTCGGTGCCCGCGATTTTGGCCGCGACGTTCAGGGACGTGCCAGCCGCTGGGTACACTTGCCGATTCAGGATTTCGGCGTGCCACCGGCAGAGGTTGATGCGCAGTGGCCCGATGTAAGTGCCGCGGCGCGACAGGCTTTATCGGGCGGAGGGCGCGTGCTTGTCCATTGCAAGGGCGGATGTGGTCGCTCTGGCATGGTTGTGTTGCGGTTGATGATCGAATGCGGCGAGCTTCCAACCCAAGCGCTGGACCGGTTGCGCAAGCTACGCCCCTGCGCAGTCGAAACCGATGCGCAGAAGCACTGGGCAACCTTGCCCGCCCGAGCTTTGGCAGACTCCTAAGCCGACGGCTGCAGTTCCGCCTGTGCCGGTTTGCGCGGCGCAATCGCCGAAGCCTCGAGCATGGCGCAGGGCAGGGAAGTCGTGGCTGCGGCAGGCAGGCTGCTCGTGTCGGTACCGAACATCAGGTCGGCATAGCGATCGAGGGTCTCGCTATCGGCATCAGGGTCCGCTCCGCAATAGACCCGCACCCGAGACCGGCTGGCCCGAAACCGGGCGTGGCATCCATCCGAGCAATGGGTCAGGTCGCTACTGCCTTCGATTTCGAAATCCGATGTGGTCGCCGGACCGGCTTGGTCCAGCGCGTCAACCATCGAACGCGCCAGCCGTGCCAACGCTGGGCAAGTCTTGCCGGTATGTTGGCAGATGGTTGCTGAGAACCTATGTGTCTTCGTCTTCCAGATCATCCTGCGCCCTCCGCGCGCTGGACTGGGGCTGGGATCAGGTGGGGCAGATAGGGTCTGTCACGGCCTGCCCGGACACCCCGCCCGAGTTTGGGTTATGTAGACGATGGCAGGTCTCCTGACTTGCGGGTCATCGCTTTGCCGACCTTCCCGGCTTTTCGGCCAGTGGATCTTCGACATCGCTCACCGCTTACAGTTGCGGGGGCAGTCGCGGATTTGGTTCGTCCCGAGCAAGCCGGGGAAAACCGCACCGTGTTCCCTTTTCATCCCGACCTCTTGTGAAAGCCGGGAACCATCGCATCATCGCTAGCGTTCATAACCATCCTGAGTCAAGTTGAACTTTCTGCGCTGCGGAAAGCCGATCCGCAAAGTGGACGCGTGGTCAAGTTGGATCGCAGTTGACTCGCATGGGCTGTCTGAGTTCAAGTTGCGATGTGAACTCATCAGTTCAGTTTTCCGCCGAGGATGCCCATGTTGGATTCAAACCAAACAGTGCTGATCGAAGATGTTCAGATCCCGGTGGGGGATGGCACCCTGTCCGGGCGGATCTACCGACCCGTAGGGCAGCCCGAAACCGTAGTGGTTATCAACAGTGCGACGGGAGTTCCGCGTGACTACTACAAGCATTTCGCACAGTGGTTGGCGTCGGATCGGGATATCGCCTGTCTGATCTATGACTACCGGGAATTCGGTCATTCGAAATCGGGGCCACAGCGTCGGTCGAAGATCTCGATGGCGGATTGGGCGTTGCAGGACATGCCCGCCGCGCGGGCCGAAATGCGCCGACGGTTCCCGCTGGCACAGCAATGGTCAGTTGGTCATTCGCTTGGAGGGATGCTGGGGCCAGTGCAGCCGGATATCGACAAGATTGATCGCATGATCTGCGTCTGTTCTGGCCTTGTGAAATTGGGCGATCATCCTTGGCCGTACCGCGCTCTGGCCGGGTTGTTCTGGTATGGGCATGTGCCTCTGGTCGTGAGCGGCCTGGGGTATTTGCCGGGCAAGGCACTTGGGTTTGGAACAGACCTACCGCCTAAGGTCTATTGGCAATGGCGCAAATGGTGCACCGCGCCGCAAAGCTATCTGCCCGAGATCGGAGACACACTGCCGCAAGCTACATGGAAAGAGGCTAACGTTCCCGTCGACCTGTTTGCTTTCACAGATGATGAGATGGTCCCAGAAGCTGCCGTTTGGCGGTTGGCTGAGCTATACGGGCCGAAGGCACGCCGTCACATGTTGTCACCGGAAGAGTTTGACGTTCCGGAAATCGGCCATATCGGTGTGTTTGCTCGCCGAAATGCGGCGCTCTGGCCCCGATTGATCGCTTGATGGGGGGCGCCGGCGGACCGACGCCCCTTTTTCAGCCCGTGTTTCAATCTCCGCGCCGCGCGGATTTTCCGTGCATCGCGGATCGGACCATTTTGCCGAAGGCTTTGTCGCGTGCCCGCGCTTCGGCCACGGTCTCAGAGTTACGCTGATCCTCGCGCCTCAGCTTGCGCCAGCGTTCCAACCGATCTGCATCCAGTGTGCCTGCTTCAATCGCCGCCTGCACAGCGCAACCGGGCTCGGCCTCATGCTGGCAATCCGAGAACCGGCAGGTTTGGGCCAGCTCCAGAATGTCCGAGAACACTTCGTCCACCCCGTCCTGCGCGTCGAGCAGCCGCAGGGCGCGCATGCCGGGGGTATCGACCAGCCAACCGCCGTTTTGCATCGGATGCAAGGCACGAGAGGTCGTGGTGTGGCGGCCTCGGGCGTCATCCTCGCGGATTGCGGCCGTTGCCTGATCCTGCCCGGTCATCCCGTTGGCGAGCGTTGTTTTGCCAACCCCGGATGACCCGACCAAAGCTGCTGTCTGACCTGTCGGACACCATGCCAGAATCTGCTGCAGGTCGGATTCGTCGCGCGCGTTGACCGTCAGGACTGTCAAAAACGTTGCCAGCGCTTCGGCCTGCTTGGCGTAGGCTGCGGCGTCCGAGCAGCTATCTGCTTTGGTCAGGACCACGACAGGATAGCAGCCCGCCTGATGCGCCAGTGCCAGATACCGTTCGAGCCGGGGCACATTGAAATCCGCATTGCACGAGCTGACGATGAACAGCACGTCAACATTGGCTGCGATCAACTGCGCCTCGGCCCCGGTTCCGGCAGCACGGCGTTGCAACAGGCTGCGCCGGTCAAGCAGATGCTGAACGCGATTCTTGTCATCGGCCAGCACCCAATCGCCAACCGTAAAATCGCCAGTGGAATGACCAGGGGCCAACAGAGGCATTTCACCGGACTCGTTCATCCCGACCAGACGGTCCCGGTGAACGGCGGTGATACGAAAAGGCATGAATTGTGCGTGCGCCGCGTGCTGTGCGGCGAAGTGAGAGGACCATCCCAGGTCTGAAAGAGTAAAAGACATTGGTTTGCCTGTGTTCAGATATAGCAATCCCATCGGATGGCAGACACGCATCCGTTGGTGATGTGTTCAGGCAATCGGAGAGTTGGGTTTAGAACCGATCTGCCCGAAGGGTGTTTGCTACAATCATAACGCCCTCCTGCGGCTGATGGTTTATATAAAGTGAGAGGTTGGACATCGACCCAAGCGGGGCTCGTTGTGGCTGCTTCCTTCCGGACCTGACCAGGTTGGCGAGGCGCTCGCCCGCGCCAACCTCTCAGGGCCTGATATAGGGAAGGGATGTGAAAATGACAACCCGTCACAAGGTTAGTCGTATCCTTTCAAAGCCATCGGCATCCCGCCCTAGCAAGTCAGGGGAGTACGCGCTGAGCTCAGGCAAATACTTCAACGCTCCGCTGCCGGTTCTGAGGATCGTGTGCGCACGATTCATTGGAGCGAAGGAGAACGGGTAAGGAGCCTGATCCAGAGGGTCTGCGGGTAGACGATCTGACAGGTAGTCGCGTAGTATCTCTTTGATATCCCTGGACGGCAGCGGAATGGTCCGGGCCTTGCCAACGAAAGGGAAATGCCCACCGCCGCTGGCGCGGTAGTTGTTGAGGGCGACGACAAAGTTCTGATCGTCGCGGATTGTTTGCCCATCAAAGCGCAGTTTGCGGACGCGCCGCGCGGTTGGATCGGTCAAGGCGCCGTTGCTATCGAACCGCGCCGGGCTGGACAGGTCGATCTGATAGGTCACGCCAAACACGACGTCAAAGTTATGCCCCGCCCGGCGGGAATCGGTTAGCTCGGCTTCGGCGTCTGGGTGGATCTGGTTGAAAACACCCGCCGACATCTCAAGCCAATCCCGCAGTTGCGCGCCAGTGATATCGACGGCCCGCAACTCGTTGGGAAAAACATGCAGGTCAGCGACGTGACGCAGGCAAATCTCACCCACAGGCACGTCCGTGTAGTTTCGGGGTCCAGCCCGGCCGCCGAATTTGTTAGGAGACACTGCTGACAGAAGTGGAACTCCAGCGAAGGCGGTGCCGTGCAGAAACGGGCGCAAACCCGCAGCTTGCGCCGCCGCCACCAGGGCCAGCCCTCGATCTGGCGCGCAGAAACTGAAATAGCTGTGCAGGCTCTGCTTGGTATGGCTGACAGGTTCGGCCATCATCTTGCGCGTGGCCAGATGAGCGGGCTTGAACATCTCGTTCAGGTCCTTGTCTTCGACCTCATCGGCTGTTTCAACTAGGTCGCAGTGGCGATCTGTGATCTGCCAGCGCCCCTCGGGCGACTTGGTCAGGCGCAGGTCCATCACCCCCAGAAAAGATCCGGCAGACCCGGCCATGACCACAGGTGTGCCGTGGACCAGACCATTTTCGGCATCAACGCCGTCAAGCCCGAGATGCCCCGCGCCCGGCAGTGTCAGGTGCGTGTGACCGGCAACAATCGCGTCAATGCCCTCAATCTCGGCGAGGGGAATCACAGCATTCTCAAGCCCCGGCTGAGTCGTCGATTGCTCCAACCCCGAATGGGCCAGCGCGATGACCAGATCACAGCCTTGCGCGCGCAACGCCTCAGCCGTTCGTTGGGCGGCGGTCAGGATATCCTCGGCAATGAACGTGTCTTTTAGGTGATGCGCCTCCCACATCGTGGTTTGAGGCGGAAGCACTGAAAATACGCCGATTCGGATCGTTTCTTCCTGCGTAATGGACCGGGTCAGAACGACACTGCGCAGCCAAGGCTGCCGGTCGCTCACATGGTTCAGATTGCTGCAAATCACCGGGCAAGGGGCTTGGGTTATTACGCGCTCTAGAACATCCAGCCCGAACCCGAAATCATGGTTGCCCAAGCCGATCGCGTCATATTCTAGCGCCTTGAAGGCCTGCATCATCGGGTGCGGGACATCGTTTTCCACCGCCCAGTCCCCAATCGGCGTTCCTTGCAGCGCGTCGCCATTGTCGAACAAAAGAGTCAAAACGTCCTCGACCTGTTGACGGGCGTTTCGGATCGCCGACGCCGTACGAGTCAGCCCGATGGTCGGGTCTGGTTTGTCCGCATAGTAGTCGAACCCGGTCAGTGTCATATGCAGATCTGTGGTTGCTAAAATGCGGATATGCATTCCAGCGTCCTGCGCGTCTTTCATGCGCGGGGAAATTGCGTTCACGTTTGGTTGTCTACTTTTGTGCTATGAGAGTTAAGAAAATTTACCAAGAGGACAAATAAGTGAAAAATCCGAGGCGGTCATGCGGTGTTTCGGTGGCACCTGTCGATATGCCGCAGTAGTGAATTGACATTGCAACACCTGCGCGGACATGGCAGCCCTAGGCGCAAAAGGCCGAGGGGACCCCAATGAAAAACGCAGAAAACGTGACATTCGGCAGTTCAGGCCTTGAACGAGCGGCCCATCTGCGGGGAGACGCGGACAAGCTGACCGAAGCGGCCCAAGATCCAAACGCCCGCTGCCTGTTGCTGTGGCGTGGAAAAGTGCTGGTGCAGGGCGAGGCTCTGGATCGGTTGGGTCTGGTCAACATGGCGCATCCTCTGGTCGCGAATGGCCTAGGTGGAGTGGTTGAGGCTCCGATCTTGCTTGGCTGCTCCGATGACGGGGCGGCGATGTTTGCCGCAGATATCTCTGAATGGCAGGCCGAGGGGCTGGATCTGTCGAGCTTGGGCAATTTCATCGACCCGTCCGAGCAACAACATCCCGATCTGCCTGAGGGCCATGTGTTTGCCGAGCTGCGTCGGATCATGACGCGCCTATCCGCCCGCGATGCCGAGCTTGCGGCGACAGCCAAGGCGGTTATCGGCTGGCACGAGACGCACCGCTTCTGTGCCCGCTGCGGCGCGCCAAGCGACGTATCGCAAGCCGGATGGCAGCGCAGTTGCCCGTCCTGTGGCGGTCAACACTTCCCACGCACCGACCCGGTTGTGATCATGTTGATCACCCATGGCGACAGCGTGCTGATGGGGCGCTCGCCGGGATGGCCCGAGGGTATGTTCTCGTTGTTGGCAGGCTTCGTCGAGCCGGGCGAGACACTCGAGTCCGCAGTGCGACGCGAGGTGATGGAAGAGGCGGGCGTTCCCGTCGGCGCAGTGTCCTATCTGTCCAGCCAGCCCTGGCCGTTTCCCGCGTCGCTGATGTTCGGCTGCGCTGGCGAGGCTCTGTCTCGGGACATCCAGATCGACCCGGTTGAGATCGAAGAGGCAATGTGGGTCAGCAAATCCGAGATGATGCAGGCCTTCGCGGGGGAGCATCCGCGCCTGCTGCCCGCACGCAAAGGCGCGATTGCGCATTTCCTGCTGCAGAACTGGCTTGCAGATACGCTGGACTAAAGAAACACTAAACGGAAAGAACGAGCAGCGAAGGCCCACATGCAGTTTTCAGCGCGCGAAGATATCGAGGCTCCCATCCACTCGGTTTTTGACATGGTTGCCGATTTCGATCGGTTCGAACGCTTGGCGATGCGCCGTGGCGTTGACGTGCGCCGTACCACCGGCGGGGTCGAACCTGCTGCAGGCATGGCGTGGGAGACCGAATTCAAGCTGCGCGGCAAACCCCGCCAGATGTCTGTGTTGCTGACCGATTGCGACCACCCCTCGCAAATGCGATTCGAGGCGACAGGCAAGGGCATGACCGGGGTTACAGTGGTTGACTTTATGGCCCTGTCTCAGCGTCGGACCCGCTTGAGTGTGGACCTGTCACTCAGCGCCAAGTCCCTGCCCGCGCGGTTGCTGCTGCAGTCGATGAAGCTGGGACAGGCACGGTTTCGCAAACGCTTCCAAATGCGCCTGGCGGAATTCGCCCGAGAACTGGAGCAGCGCCACCGGCATGGCGCCTAAGCTCACATTTACCTGAAGCGCGGGCCTAGCCGCGTGTCTGGGCCGCCGGGTAGACGCCAAGTATTTCCACATTGGTGGTGAAATGCTCAAGCTCGTCCATGGCCAGTTGCACGTTCCGGTCTTCCGGATGCCCGACGATATCGGCATAGAACTGGGTCGCCGTGAACGAGCCATCGACCATGTAGCTTTCCAGCTTGGTCATGTTGATCCCGTTGGTCGCAAACCCACCCATCGCCTTATAGAGCGCCGCTGGAATGTTGCGGACCTGAAAGACAAAGCTGGTGATCATGCCGTGCTCGCCCCGACGCGACAGGTCGGCCTCGGGTGACATGACCAGAAAACGCGTGGTGTTGTCGCCATGATCCTCGATATGGCGGGCCAAGACGTTCAGGCCGTAGATCTCTCCGGCCAGTTCACTAGCCAGAGCGGCGGAATGGATTTCACCCGCCTCGGACACCTCACGCGCGGCGCGGGCGTTGTCGGGGCTGACCCGCCCATGAATACCGTGCTGGCGCAGGAAGCCCGCGCATTGGGGCAGCAGCACCAAATGGGAATGCGCCTCGGTGATGTCGTCCAGCGTCGCACCGGGCACCGCCAGCAGGTTGATGTGGACACGCACGAAGGCCTCATCAATGATTTGCAGACCACTATGCGGCAACAGCCGGTGGATATCGGCCACCCGCCCATAGGTCGTGTTTTCGACCGGCAGCATCGCCAGATCAGCCGCGCCGGACCGAACCGATTCGATCACATCCTCGAAAGTACGGCAGGGCAGCGCCTCCATATCGGGTCGCGCGTTGCGGCAGGCCTCGTGGCTGTAGGCGCCGGGTTCGCCTTGAAAGGCAATGCGTTTGGTCATTTGGTCGGTCCCGTGCAACAAGTTACAAAATTGGGCGTTTCGTCGCGGTGTCTATACCTTGCCTCTCGCAAGGGGAAGCCTTAGACACCTTTTCAGACAGCTGAAATGGACTAGCGATCAATGTTCGACACGATGACAGTTACCAAGGCCGCTGCGGGCCTGTTCGGCACGTTCCTTGTGCTGCTTCTTGCCAAATGGGGTGGTGACATCCTGTACCATTCGCATGGGGGCCATGGGGATGCACAGGCTGCCTACATCATCGAGACCGAAAGCTCGGGTGAAAGCGCCGATGGCGAAGAGGTGGTCTTTGAAGACCTGCTGGCCGCCGCAGACCCTGAAAAGGGCGCCAGAGTTTTCCGCAAATGTACTGCGTGCCACAAACTGGAAGACGGTGCGAACGGCACCGGACCCTACCTGTACGGCATTGTAGACCGGCCCGTTGCGTCAGCAAAAGGTTTCACCGGCTATTCGGCGGCGATGCAGGCGCATGGCGGCAACTGGACTCCCGAAGCGCTTGATGCCTTCGTTGAAAGACCCAATGCATATATCTCGGGTACATCCATGAGCTTTGCCGGCCTGAAAAAGCCTCAAGAACGTGCTGACCTGATTGCCTATCTGCAAACCATCGGCAACTGATTGCCATCACGTTTGTGAAAAAACCCAAAGCCGCTGCCTTGTGCAGCGGCTTTTTTTATGTCGAAAATCTTCACAAAGCGTTCACGCATTCTAAACTTGAATCAGCCAGGACTGGCGATTTAGCTGGCGGAACAGACATAGATGACGACAACAATCCAGAGGATGAGCCATATGAAACCCCTCCTGCCTGCTGCGCGCGACATGAGTATTCGGCATTGGGGGGTGGTCTTAGGGTTGGTCGCCGTGACGCTCGGATCAGCCGAGGTCGCCCAAGCGAATGATGAAAACGTTACAACCAGTCACGGGTACTCCTATTTTGGAAATCTGGACTACCCAGCTGACTATCCGCACCTGAATTACGTCAATCCCGACGCCCCTAAAGGCGGTGAGATGTCACTGGCAGCGTCTGGAACCTTTGACTCGCTGAACCCTTACTCACGAAAGGGTCGTAGCGGAGCGTTAACCACAATCCAATACGATCGCTTGTTCGAAAGCGCGGATGACAGTGTCGGTCAGTATTACGGAGTGCTGGCGGAAAGTCTCGAGTACGACGAGGGCCGCAACTACGTCGTCTTCAACTTGCGCCCTGAAGCTATGTTCTGGGATGGAACACCGGTCACGGCTGAAGACGTTGTTTACAGCCATCGTTTGTTCATTGAGCAGGGCCTGCCATCTTACGCGCAGGCTGTCGGGCGCATGGTCACCGGGGCCGAGGCGCTAGATGATCACACTGTAAGGTTCACGTTCAACCCAGAAGTCACGCGCCGTAGCTTGATCGAAACCGTAGGATCGACGCCCGTCTTCTCGAAAGCATGGTTTGAAGCCGACGAGTCGCGTCGTCTGGATGAACCTCGGCTGGAAGTGGCGGTTGGTTCGGGTCCATACAAGCTGGACAGTTATGACATCAATCGCCGCATCGTCTACAAGCGCCGCGATGACTATTGGGGCAAAGACCTGCCATTCAACGTAGGCCGCAACAACTTTGACACTATTCGCGTCGAGTACTTCGCTGACCAGACTGCCGCTTTCGAAGGTTTCAAGGCGGGCGAATATACGATGCGGATCGAGAGCGATCCCAAGCTCTGGGCGACAAGCTATGACTTCCCCAAGCTGACAGAAGGTTCCGTTGTGCGCGACGAAATCAAGGATGGCAGCCCGCCGACGCCGTCTGGTTTTGTGTTCAATCTCGGTAAGCCCCAATTCGCAGACAAGAATGTCCGCAAAGCGTTGGCTCTGGCGTTCAACTTCGAATGGGCAAACGAATCTCTGTTGTTTGGCTTGAATTCACCGCGCAACTCTTTTGTGCAAGGCACACCGCTTGAAGCGCAGGGCACCCCATCGGGCCCAGAGCTGGCTTTCTTGGAAACGCTTGGCGATGCCGTCCCAGCCGATTTTCTATCCGAGGATGTCGTCGTTGCTCATGAATCCAACCCAGCACGCCTGAACGACCGGCGCAACCTGCGCAAAGCGTCGAAGATGCTGGACGAGGCGGGCTGGCCAGTTGGCGAAGGCAACGTGCGTCGCAATGCCGAAGGGCAGACGCTGAAAGTAAACATCCCATACCCTTCGAACTTGCCGACATCCACGGCGACGATGATCGAAACCTATGTTCAGAACCTTCAGGCATTGGGTGTAGATGCATCTGCGGAAAAGGTTGATCCGGCACAATACACATTGCGTAGCCGAGAGCGTGACTATGATATGGTATATTCCACGCGGTATGGGTCGTTCCTGTCGACGGGCGGCGGATTGAGCCAGATGTATGGGTCCGAAGAGGCAGCCTTTAGCCTGTTCAATCCCGCTGGCCTGGCAAGCCCGTTGGTCGACGCGATTATTGAAGCGTCTTTTGAAACCGACAATCAGGCTGATCAGGACGCAGCACTTATGGCGTTGGACCGTGCCCTGAGATATGAGTTTTTCGTGATCCCCGTGGGTTACATCGCGGACTATTGGACAGCCTACTACGACATGTACGAATACCCTGAAAACCTGCCACCCTATTCATTGGGTCATTTGGACCTTTGGTGGATCAATCCCGAGAAAGAAGCCGATTTGAAGGCCAAAGGCGCGCTGCGGTAAAATGGGCGCCTATATTCTAAGACGCCTGCTTTTGGTCATTCCGACCTTGCTGGGCATAATGGTTGTCAACTTCACGCTTGTGCAGTTTGTTCCGGGTGGACCCGTTGAACAAATCATCGCTCAGATCGAAGGACAGGGCGATGTCTTCGCGGGCTTCGCTGGGGGCGGAGACGCCGGTGCCGGGTCTGAGCCTGCAGGCGGTGTCTTCGACGACAAATATGTGGGTGCGCGCGGCCTACCTCCGGAGTTCATTGCCGAATTGGAAAAGGAGTTCGGTTTCGACAAGCCGCCGCTTGAGCGTTTTCTTGGCATGATGGGTAATTATCTGACGCTCGATTTTGGTGAGAGCTATTTCCGGTCGATCAGCGTGATTGATTTGGTGCTGGAAAAGATGCCCGTGTCTATCTCACTGGGTCTATGGTCGACGCTGATCGCCTATCTGGTCTCGATCCCGTTGGGCATCCGCAAAGCAGTCAAAGATGGGTCGCGTTTTGATACCGTGACGAGCGGAGCCATCATCGTGGCCTACGCCATCCCCGGTTTCTTGTTTGCCATCCTTCTGCTGGTACTGTTTGCCGGTGGATCCTATTGGCAGATTTTCCCGCTTCGGGGGCTGACCTCGGACAATTGGGACAGCCTGAGCCTTTTGGGCAAGATCGCCGACTATTTCTGGCACATCGCGCTGCCGATCATTGCCTTGACCATTTCGGCCTTTGCGACGCTGACGCTGCTGACCAAGAACTCGTTTCTGGATGAGATCAAGAAGCAATATGTCATGACCGCCCGTGCCAAGGGGTTGGGGGAACGCAAGGTCCTCTATGGTCATGTCTTCCGCAACGCGATGCTGATCGTGATTGCGGGTTTCCCGGCGGTGTTCATTGGTGTCTTCTTTGGCGGTTCGATCATTATTGAAACGATCTTCTCTTTGGACGGTCTGGGTCGCCTCGGGTTCGAGGCCGCCGTGGCGCGGGACTATCCGGTGATCTTTGGCACTCTGTTCATCTTTGGTTTGATGGGGCTGGTCGTCGGTATCATCAGCGACCTGATGTATGTGCTCGTCGATCCGCGTATCGATTTTGAGAAGAGGGAGGGGTAAATGGCGCTGTCCCCCCTGAATCAACGGCGTTGGCGCAATTTCCGACGCAATGGCCGCGCTTTCTGGTCTCTGATCATCTTCTCGGTGCTGTTCGGCCTGTCCCTATTCGCCGAATTCATTGCCAACGATAAACCGATCCTCGTGCAGTATCGTGGTCAATTCTACACGCCGATTTTTAACTTCTATCCCGAAACTGAATTTGGCGGCGATTTCCAGACCGAGGCGATCTATCGCGACCCCGAGGTCCGCTGCCTGATCGACAGTGGCGGGCTTGAGGACTGTTTCGACGACCCCGAAGGTATAGTCGAGCAGATCGAGGCAGGGACATTTCAAGCCGAAGGGTTCGAGCGCGGCTGGGCCATCTGGCCGCTGATCCCCTATTCCTACAACACCAGCGTCGATCGCCCTGGTGCGGCCCCCTTGCCGCCGAATGGTCAGAACTTGCTGGGTACGGATGATACCAAACGGGACGTGCTGGCGCGGGTGATCTACGGTTTCCGTCTGTCGATCCTATTCACGCTGATGGTGACCGGCGTGGCGAGCCTGATCGGTATTTTCGCGGGGGCCATACAGGGCTTCTTCGGTGGCTGGCTTGATCTGATCTTTCAACGGGTCATCGAGATATGGTCCGCTACTCCGTCGCTCTATGTCATCATCATTATGTTCGCGATTCTGGGTCGAAGTTTCTGGCTTCTGGTGATCCTGATGATCCTGTTCAGTTGGACCGGATTGGTCAGCGTTGTAAGGGCCGAGTTCCTTCGGGCGCGCAATCTGGAATATGTCCGCGCCGCGCGGGCGCTGGGCGTGGGTAACATGACGATCATGTTCCGCCACATGCTGCCCAATGCGATGGTTGCGACGTTGACCTTCATGCCCTTCATCGTGACTGGCACAATTGGCGGGTTGGCTTCATTGGACTTCCTTGGCTTCGGTCTGCCCTCTTCGGCCCCGTCTCTGGGTGAGTTGACCTTGCAGGCCAAACAGAACCTGCAGGCCCCGTGGCTGGCCTTCACCGCCTTTTTCACCTTTGCCATCATGCTGTCGCTGTTGGTCTTCATTTTTGAAGGCGTCCGCGATGCGTTTGATCCCAGAAAGACCTTCTCATGAGCCTTTTGGATGTAAACAACCTCAAGGTCTCATTCCGCCAGGACGGAGAGGTATCGGCTGCGGTCAAAGGCGTCTCCTTCACCGTGGATCGGGGGGAGACGGTTGCCCTGGTGGGTGAGTCCGGCTCGGGCAAGTCGGTGACGGCATTGTCGACAGTGTCGCTGCTGGGCGACAGCGCCATGGTCGAAGGTTCGGTCAAATATGACGGGGCCGAGATGATCGGGGCGTCCGAGGACAAGTTGATGGAGGTGCGCGGCAACGATATCAGCTTCATCTTTCAGGAGCCGATGACCTCTCTCAACCCGCTTCATACGATCCAGAAGCAGATGGCGGAATCGCTGGCGCTGCATCAGGGCTTGGCAGGGGATGCCGCGCGCGACAGAATTGTGGAGTTGCTGAACAAGGTTGGCATTCGCGACCCCGAAGATCGTCTGGACAGTTATCCGCACCAGCTGTCGGGCGGGCAGCGGCAGCGTGTGATGATTGCCATGGCGCTGGCCAACAAACCGGATGTTCTGATCGCGGATGAACCGACGACCGCCTTGGATGTAACCATTCAAGCGCAAATTCTCGAGCTACTGGCTGAGCTACAGAAATCCGAGAACATGGGGATGCTGTTCATCACCCATGATCTTGGCATTGTACGTCGGATCGCCGACCGGGTCTGTGTGATGAAAGACGGTGAGATTGTCGAAACCGGGTTCACGGCTGAGATTTTCAACAACCCACAGCATCCCTACACGCGCAAACTGCTGGAGGCCGAGCCTTCGGGGCACCCCGATCCAGTCGCCGCAGACGCGGAAGAGGTCGCCCGGACCGACCACCTGAAGGTTTGGTTCCCTATTCAGCGCGGCTTTCTGAAACGCACGGTCGGCTATGTGAAAGCCGTCAACGATGCAACGTTCAGTGTGCGGGCTGGGGAAACACTTGGGATTGTCGGCGAAAGTGGCTCAGGCAAGACAACGATGGCGCTGGCCATCATGCGGTTGATCGCGTCCGAGGGTGGGATCACCTTCCGCGATCAGGATGTGCGCCGTTGGTCCACGCGAGAGTTGCGGCGCCTGCGCAAGGACATGCAGATCGTGTTTCAGGACCCGTTCGGCAGCCTGAGCCCACGTATGACATGCCAGCAGATCATCTCCGAGGGGCTCACTATTCACAATGTCGACCCCCATCGCGCCCCGCGCGAGCTAGTGGCCGAAGTGATGACAGAGGTGGGCTTGGACCCGGCCTCAATGGACCGCTACCCGCATGAGTTTTCGGGCGGGCAGCGTCAGCGGATTGCAATTGCGCGGGCCATGGTGCTGCGTCCGAAACTACTGGTACTGGATGAGCCGACAAGCGCGCTGGACATGACGGTGCAGGTGCAAATCGTTGATCTCTTGCGCGATCTGCAGCGGAAATACGGTTTGGCGTATCTGTTCATCAGCCACGACTTGAAAGTTGTGCGGGCGATGTCCCACAAGGTCATCGTCATGCGCAACGGCGACGTGATTGAGATGGGCGCATCCGAGGATCTGTTTGAAAATGCGCAAACAGATTACACTCGTGAACTGATTGCGGCGGCGGGCTAAGGCCCGCCTCGCGTTTCCCTCAGGCGCTTGCTTTTTCGCGATCGGCGGGTTTGGGGACAGGGCCGCGAAGCTCTTCATAGTGATCGAAGCTCAGCTTGACCCAACCCGTTCCCCGCGTGGCACTGGCGAGGGTTCGGTGAAGCTCATCCTGCGCTACAGCAGGAAGTTGGGCGTTGAAGATTTCCCAACCGGAGGCATTGGGATTGCCTTCGAACCCCAAAACCTGACCTTGCAGAGAACTGATCGTAGGGACCAGATCGCCGACGAAATCTGACGGCAGATGAATCTCGGCCGTGAGAATCGGCTGTAGCACCACGGGCTTGGCCTGCGGCAACGCCTCGCGCACCGCATTCTTGCCCGCCGTCCGGAACGCGTAGTCCGAACTATCGACATTGTGGTGTTTGCCGTCGCTGAGGGTGATTTTGACATCCACGACCGGGAAGCCTTCGGGGCCTTGTACTAACGCGTCTTTGGCCCCGTGCTCCACGGATGGGATGTAGTTCTTCGGTACCGCGCCGCCCTTCACAACCTCTTCGAATTGAAAGCCCGAGCCACGGGGTAGAGGCGCGACCGAGATCACAACGTCGGCGAATTGTCCGGCGCCGCCCGATTGCTTGCGATGACGGTGGCGATGTTCGACCGGCGTACGGATGGTTTCGCGATAGGCGGTCTCGACGGGGTCGGTTTCGATCTCGATGCCGAAATCCTCCAATAGCTTGGCCGTCACGCGCCGCATATGTTGCGGACCCTGCGAACCCAGTACGGAATGACCGCTCAGCTCGTCTTGCTCCATATGCAGCCCCGGGTCGATCTCGACCAAACGGCTCAGAGCGTTTGATAGGCGCACGTCGTCGCGCTCATGCGCGGGTGAGACGACCTGCCGGTGCGCAACCGGATGCGAAGACGCCCAATCCGGAAGCGGCGTAGCCGACCGGCTGTCATAGATGTATCCGGGGTTCAGGTGGTCAGACTTGACCGCAAGCCCGATCTGTCCGGCCTCCACCGCACCGATCTGTGTTTTGGCGTCCAGGCTCGTCAAATTGCCGACCGTTTCGCCTCCCAAAGCCTCATGCGCTTTGACGCCATCGCCCAGCCCGCGCAGCACGGTGATCTTGCCGATATGTTTCTTCACATCGGCAAAGCCCGCAATCGCGCGTGCATTGTCCGCGGCCTCATCTCGCCCAGCGGCGATATCGAATTCGGGCGCTTCGTGTCGAAGCGCTTTCATCAAGCGGGTGAGCCCATTGCCATGTTGCGCAGCCCCCAGGCAGGCCGGAATCAACTGGTGATTTTGCAGGACCTGAGCGGCCAGATCGTAAATCTCGGCGCTGGGGGGCTGCTTGTCCTCTATAAGCTGCTCCAGCAGATGGTCGTCGAAATCCGACAGCGTTTCCAACAATTCAGTGCGGGCTTCCTGTTCACGGTCCTCGACGGATTGAGGCAGTTCGATCAAGGCCGAGGGCTGGCCCTCCTGATACTTCCAAGCGCGTTCCGAGATCAGATCGACCGCGCCTATGATTGTATCGCCGTCACGGATCGGGACCTGCCGCAAGGCGATGTGATGGGTGCAATAGGTCTGCAGGGCCGCGATGATGTCACGGATACGGCCGTTGGGGTTGTCCATTCGGTTGATGAATAGAAAGCAAGGGATGCCCGCCTCTTCCACCAGCCGCAGGTACGGCGCGCATAGAACGGCAGCATCGGGGTCTGGCGGGACGACAACCACGGCGGCGTCCGAGATCGCCATAGCTGGTCCAACATAGGCCAGCGCATCGCCGCCGCCATCCACGTCAACCGCGCACCACGGTTCGTCCAAATAAGAAAAACCGTGCAAATGCACGGTTCCGGAGATGTCGAATGTTGTCGGGCGCCCGTCGAGGCGGCTGATGGCCTCGACCAGAGTGGATTTGCCCGATTGACTGGGGCCTAGGACGGTGAAAACGCGCATATGTGCTGTCCCTCTTTCAGGTTGCAGAGTGGCTGCACGAAAGGGGCTGCCTTGCGCAAATGCGTTGGCATGGTTTGTCTGCGGATTTGCCTGCCTCGGGCTGTGGACCTGATCGAAGACCCACGCCCCGAGTGTGGAGAAAACACCAGCCTTGCGTCAAGCCCCCGTTCGGGATCGGCTTGGGTCTGCCGAAAACCGGGCCGCTTGCCCGAGGTTAGATCGCAGAGCTATGTCCGGCTTTGCTCAGGTCATAGGCATCGAAACTGCGGGCGATCATCCGGGTCAGAGCACGCGCCTCGGGCGGGATAAACAGCCCGTCATCGGTGACGCGCAGCAGGCCGTCAAATCTTGCGTTTACCTCAGCATACATCTTGTTCAGCTCTGCGATGGATACATCATGGCTGCGCAGAATCTCGGCCGAGTCGACCCGGAAATCGCACATCAACGCTTCGATCAAGCGGGCGCGCAGCACGTCCTGTCCCTTGAACATATGCCCGCGCGAGGTCGAGAACTGACCGTCGCGGATTGCCTTTGTATGAGCCGAGGTCGCGGGGTTGTTTTGCGCGTAGCCCTGCGGAAAGCGCGAGATCGAGCTTGCACCGACGCCGATCAGAACTTCGGCCTGATCGTCCGTATAGCCCTGGAAGTTGCGTTTCAGTTGGCCCGCTTTCAATGCTTTGGTCAGCCCATCTTCTTGCGTCGCAAAGTGGTCGATTCCGATCTCGGCGTAGTTGTCCCACATGAACAGACGGCGGGCGGTGTCGAAAAGATCCAGACGCTGCTCGGGCGTTGGCAGCGCCTCGGACGGGATCAGTTGCTGCCGTTTCGCCATCCACGGCACATGGGCATAGCCATAAAGCGCGACGCGATCCGGGCTGAGCGACAGAAGCTTCTGAACGCTTTCAGTCATCCGCGCCTTGGTCTGATGCGGCAGGCCAAACAGGATATCGGCATTCAGGCTGGTGATCCCGCGCGCGCGGATCATATCCACCGCATCCCGCGTGGTATCGTAGCTTTGGATGCGCCCGATGGTTTTCTGGATCTCATCATCGAAGTCTTGCACTCCGATCGAGGCGCGGTTCATGCCCGCGTCTGCGAGGACATCCAGACGCGCTTCGTCAATCTCATTCGGGTCGATCTCGACCGAGAACTCGGCATCCGGTCCTAGCGGCACGATATCCAGAATGTAGCGCGCCAAATCGCGCATCAGGTCGACATTCAGCAGGGTTGGGGTGCCGCCGCCCCAATGCAGGCGGGATAGAACCACCCCCTCGGGCAGGCGCGCGGCCAATAGGTCCAGCTCAGCCTTCAGCACGTCGACATAGGCGACCACGGGGCTGTCGGTTTGCGTGCCTTGCGTGCGGCAGGCGCAGAACCAGCATAGACGCCGACAGAAGGGGACATGGACATAAAGCGAAATGGCGCTGCCGGGTTTAATCCGGGCGATCCAGTCACCAAATAGATCAGCCCCCACGTCATTGCTGAAATGGGGGGCGGTCGGGTAGCTGGTGTAGCGAGGCACCTTCGCGTCAAAAAGTCCAAGCCTTGCCAATTGTGATTTATCTATCATGGAGATACCTTTAAGGGACCCAAGTCTTGGTTGCTTTGATAGAGATCAAGTAGGAAAGCGAATGTCAGTAGAGATAAAGTTTGATCATTCCAACTGTGACGAATGCCCGATTCGTCATCGGGCCGTCTGTGCCCGTTGCGATGCGGATGAGCTGCAGTCCCTTGAAGAGATTAAATATTATCGCAGTTTCGAAGCGGGTCAGACAATCATCTGGTCCGGCGATCAGATGAACTTTGTCGGCTCGGTCGTGTCGGGTATCGCATCCCTGACCCAGACGATGGAGGACGGGCGGACCCAGATGGTGGGTCTGTTGCTGCCCAGTGATTTCGTTGGGCGTCCGGGGCGTGATTCTGCGCCATATGACGTTCAGGCCACCACGGATGTGGTGATGTGCTGCTTTCGCAAGAAGCCGTTCGAAGGGTTGTTGAGTGAGACCCCTCACATCGCGCATCGGCTTTTGCAGATGACTCTGGACGAACTGGACGCCGCGCGGGAATGGATGCTTGTTCTGGGCCGCAAGACGGCGCGGGAGAAGATCGCCAGCCTGCTTTCGATCATCGCGCGCAGGGATGCGTCGATCACGCAGAAAGGGCTGTCAGGCCCGCTCGTGTTCGACCTGCCGCTGACGCGTGAGGCGATGGCGGACTACCTCGGTCTGACGCTTGAAACGGTGAGCCGTCAGATCTCGGCCCTGAAAAAGGACGGGGTTATCGTGCTGGAAGGCAAGCGCCACGTGACCATCCCAGATTTGGGTCGTCTGATGGAAGAGGCCGGAGACGACTCGGACGGAGGGTTCCTCGTTTAGCGACGCCATCTGCCAGCCATATACCAAGGTGATCAAGCCGCCCCGCAGGGCGGCTTTTTGGTTCAGTATGCGATCAGTGCGCCATGAAGACCGGCACGGCCGATTGTTCCAGCATGTTGCGCGTCGCACCGCCAAGGATCGCTTCGCGAAAGCGAGAATGGCCGTAGGCGCCCATGACAATCATATCTGATTCCGTGTCCATAGCATGGCGGTTCAGAATGTCCGACACGCGCGTCATGGTTTTGCTGAGGACTTCGATGTCGCACCGGACACCGTGCCGCGCGAGCATCTGGGACAGCATGCCGCCCGGGTCAGAGCGGTCGGGCCCATGGCGTGGCGGGTCGATCACCACGATACGTGCCAGATCGGCCTCTTTCAGAAACGGCAGAGCGCAGCGTACCGCGCGCATGGCCTCGACGCTTTCGTTCCAGGCGATCATGATGTTTTTGGGTTTCGAAACAGGTTGCCCCGCGTTTGGGACTACCATGACCGGAGCGTGGCCTTCGAACATGGCGGCTTCGACAATCGGTTCTGCCTCGGCACCGCGCCCTTCGCCATAGGGATGCGGAAGGACAACCAGATCCGAGAACCGCGCCCGATGCGCAACGTGGCGTCCTATGTCTGCGATCTGGGCGACTCCGTTTTCGGCCGACCACCGCACACCGGTTTTTCCCAGAAAATCCTCGGCATAGCTAAGCAACTCATCGGCCTCGGCATTGGCCCGGCTGAGGGTTTCCTGAAGGATAAGAGCGTTCGCCCCGGCGTAGTAATACCCTGTCTGACTGCGATCGACGCCCAGGCACAGGGCCTCGGCATGACCATCCTGCGCCTCGGCCAATGCCACCGCCTGAGACAGCGCTGCCTGCGCATTCGTAGTTTCCGTCATGATTGTGAGAATTGATTTGTAAGCCATATCGACCTCGTCTTTCGAGCAGCCGATCCAATGCGACCAGCGCCCCTCCACTTGACTATGGGTGTCACAGAAAACAACGGATTGTCTTGACTCAGATCAAAGCGGCAGAGGACGTTCTTCTACATTACGAACCACAGTCAAAAAGGTTCTGTGCGGCACGTAAATCGCGCAGGGCAGGGTAAAGGGACGCAATATGTCGAATTACATCAAGCTGATCGTGCTTGGTCTGGTCGTGCTGTTTGCCGCGATCGGGTCCAATTATGCACGCGATTTGGCGTATCAGGTGCATGCGATACTGGTGATGATCATCGCCGGTGGTCTGTTCATCTGGACGCTTCGAAACACGGATGAGCCAGATATTCTTGTCGATCGCTCCGGCGAGTACATGGACGGCGTGATCCGCTACGGCGTGATCGCAACTGCCTTCTGGGGCGTGGTCGGGTTCCTGGCGGGAACTTTTATTGCGTTCCAGCTGGCATTTCCGACGCTCAACTTCGAATGGGCACAAGGCTATCTGAACTTTGGGCGGTTGCGTCCACTGCACACCTCGGCGGTGATTTTTGCTTTTGGGGGCAACGCTCTGATCGCGACCTCTTTCTACGTGGTTCAGCGCACCAGCGCGGCGCGGCTGTGGGGTGGAAACCTGGCATGGTTCGTGTTCTGGGGCTATCAGCTGTTCATCGTTCTGGCAGCTACCGGATATGTTCTGGGCGGCACGCAGTCCAAGGAGTATGCCGAGCCTGAATGGTATGTGGACCTTTGGCTGACCATCGTCTGGGTCGCCTATCTGGCTGTCTATCTTGGCACGATCATCAAACGGAAAGAGCCGCATATCTATGTGGCCAACTGGTTTTATCTGGCCTTTATCGTGACTGTCGCGATGCTGCATCTGGTCAACAACATGACCATCCCGGTCAGCATCTGGGGTTCGAAATCGGTTATCGTCTGGTCGGGTGTGCAAGATGCCATGATCCAGTGGTGGTATGGCCACAACGCTGTGGGCTTCTTCCTGACTGCGGGCTTCCTGGGCATGATGTACTACTTCATCCCGAAACAGGCCGAACGTCCCGTATTCTCCTACAAGCTATCGATCATCCACTTCTGGGCGCTGATCTTCCTGTATATCTGGGCCGGTCCGCACCACCTGCACTATACTGCGTTGCCTGACTGGGCCTCGACGCTGGGCATGGTGTTCTCGATCGTACTGTGGATGCCGTCCTGGGGTGGTATGATCAACGGTCTGATGACGCTCTCGGGCGCATGGGACAAGCTGCGCACCGACCCAATCATCCGTATGATGGTCATCTCGGTTGGCTTCTATGGCATGTCCACCTTTGAGGGTCCGATGATGTCGATCCGTGCGGTGAACTCGCTCAGCCATTACACCGACTGGACCATTGGTCACGTACACTCGGGCGCGCTGGGCTGGAACGGCATGATCACCTTTGGTGCGCTTTACTATCTGGTGCCCGTCCTGTGGAAGCGTGAGCGTCTGTACTCCTTGCAGATGGTCAGCTGGCACTTCTGGCTCGCCACGATCGGCATCGTTCTCTATGCCGCGTCGATGTGGGTCACCGGTATCATGGAAGGCCTGATGTGGCGCGAAGTGGATGCCAACGGCTTCCTGGTGAACTCGTTCGCTGACACCGTTGCCGCCAAGTTCCCGATGTATGTGGTTCGCGGTCTGGGTGGGGTTCTATTCCTCGCTGGCTCGGTGATCATGTGCTACAACCTGTGGATGACTGTGCGTAAGGCACCGGCCAAAGAGGCCAGCCTGACCGTCGCAGTCCCGGCTGAATAAAGGAGGCCGGAGCAATGGCAATTCTTGACAAACACAAAGTGCTTGAGACCAACGCGACCCTTCTGCTGATCTTCAGCTTTCTGGTCGTGACCATCGGTGGCATCGTTCAGATCACCCCGCTGTTCTATCTTGAGAACACCATCGAGAAGGTGGAGGGCATGCGCCCTTACACCCCTCTCGAGATGGCGGGCCGCGAGATCTACATTCGCGAAGGCTGCTATGTCTGCCACAGCCAGATGATCCGTCCCATGCGGGACGAGGTCGAACGCTATGGCCATTACTCGCTGGCGGCTGAGTCGATGTATGACCACCCGTTCCAGTGGGGATCCAAGCGGACCGGACCTGATCTGGCACGTGTCGGCGGCCGTTACTCGGACGATTGGCATGTTCGCCACCTGCGCGATGCGCAATCAGTGGTGCCGGAATCGGTGATGCCGAAATATGGCTTCCTCGAAAACCGCAAGATCGATGGCAAGTATATCGGCGACATCATGGCGGCAAATGCGGTGGTCGGTACACCTTACACCGACGAGATGCTGGAGAACGCGCAAGCCGACTTCCGCGCTCAGGCCGATCCCGACAGCGACTATGACGGGCTGCTGGAGCGCTATGGTGACAAGGTCAATGTCCGCAACTTCGATGGTCAATCCGACCTGACCGAGGCTGACGCACTGATCGCCTATCTGCAAATGCTGGGCACGCTGGTCGACTTCTCGACCTTCACGCCTGACGCAAACCGCTGAGGGAGGGTGCAATGGAAGAATATACTCTCCTGAGGCAGTTTGCAGATAGCTGGATGTTGCTTCTGCTGTTCGCCTTCTTCGTTGGCATCATTGTCTGGGTGTTCCGCCCAGGCGCCAGCAAGGAATACAGCGACACCGCCAACATCCCTTTCCGGCACGTTGATGCACCCGCACCGCAGCAAGACCAACCCGCCACATCCGAGGAGGCGCGGAAATGACTAAGACACCTGAAAAACAGCCGGGTGACCCGAATACAACCGGTCACAGCTGGGACGGCATCGAAGAATTTGACAACCCGATGCCCCGCTGGTGGCTGTGGACCTTCTACGCCACGATCTTTTGGGGTGTGATCTACACGATCATGTATCCCGCATGGCCACTGGTTCAGTCGGCGACGGCAGGCGTCATGGGTTGGTCATCTAGGGCCGAAGTCCAGCAGGAGCTGGTCTCGTTCGAAGAGGCCAACGCCCCGTGGAATGCCAAGCTGGTCGAAACCCCGCTCGAGGAAATCTCGGCGGACCCTGAGTTGCAGCAATATGCCGTCAACGCAGGTAGCGCCGTGTTCCGCACCTGGTGCGCGCAGTGTCACGGCTCGGGCGCGCAGGGCGCGGCGGGCTTTCCGAACCTGCTGGATGACGCATGGCTTTGGGGCGGTACGATGGAGGATATCCATTTCACCGTCAGCTATGGGATCCGGAACGAGGAAAGCGACGATGCGCGCTACTCCGAGATGCCGGCCTTTGGCGAAATTCTCGAACGGGAAGAGATCACTCAGGTGGTTCAGTACGTGATGTCGCTGACCAATGCGCAGACCGACGATGCGGCCGCGCAGGCAGGCAAGGTTGTCTTTGAGGACAATTGTGCCGCTTGTCACGGCGAGGACGGCAAAGGCGACGTCTTCCAGGGCGCGCCGAACCTGACAGATGCCATCTGGCTCTATGGCGGCAGCGAAGAGGCCTTGACCGAAACGGTGACCTACAGCCGCTTTGGCGTGATGCCCCCTTGGGATACCCGCCTGACCGAGGCGCAGATCCGCGCCGTGACCGCCTATGTCCACCAATTGGGTGGCGGTCAGTAAGGCTAAAAGAATACCTTGGGGCGGCTTGCTGCCCCTTGGTCCCGGCACCGGCTGTTCCATCTGTTCGCGCGTTTCCTGAACAGCCGGTGCCTATTTCCAAAACCATCATAGGGCCATTGGCCAATCCAGAACAGGCCGCGTTTCAAAGGTCGTCAAGATCGACCGTACGCGGGTGTTTCTTCCACCAATGATGCTCGGGCAACCAGCGCGCTTTGCTGCGGGTTGGTTTCGGAGCGTTCCTGAGATGGGGCTCGTTGATCCGTGTCGCGGTCATGAACGATTTCGCAAAAACACTCAGCATGGGGCTTTCCTTTCGCGTTTTCTGTATGCGTCTAGGATGATGTTTCCCTGTACAGGATGCGAGCCAATTGCTATTTCTATATGTAAGCTAGGATTACATATGAACTGGTTGAAACTGCCTCCGCTCTCGTCCCTTCGCGC
This sequence comes from Ruegeria sp. CL3, assembly GCF_056536505.1. Taxonomy (NCBI): domain Bacteria; kingdom Pseudomonadati; phylum Pseudomonadota; class Alphaproteobacteria; order Rhodobacterales; family Roseobacteraceae; genus Ruegeria; species Ruegeria sp. CL3. Next base: position 331,174 of record NZ_JBQFPT010000005.1, read on the forward strand.
ATTTTCGGCCTTTGCTGAGAAGGGTGGTGTGGTACAGGCCGGTGCTGCGTTGAATGTGAGTCACGCTGCCATAAGCCAGCAGTTGCGCGTGCTGGAGAAGCACATGGGTGTCGCTCTGGTCCGGCGCGATGGAAAGTCCCTCTCCCTGACACCAGAAGGCGTGCATCTTGCCCGTGCCGTGCAGCTTGGGTTCGGTTCAATCGGCGCAGCCGTGGAAGAGGTGATGAGCGCAGGCGGCGCCCGTCCGGTTCACGTGTCTCTGACACCAACCTTCGCCGCCTCGTGGTTGATGCCGCGATTGCCGGAATTTCAGGCCAAATACCCTGAAATCAGCCTGACGATCGACCCTTCTCCGCATCTGGTGGAACTGACGCCGGGCGGCGTCGATGTCGCGATCAGGTACGGCTCCGGAGGGTGGCCCGGTGTGGACTGCGAAATGCTGCTTGAAACCCCTTTTGTTGTCGTCGCGGCCCCCAGCCTGCTGGGCGGTCGATCGGATTGGACGCCGGAAGAGTTGAGCCAGCTGCCTTGGCTGGAAGAGTTCGGCACCACCGAGGCCTCGACCTGGCTGGCCAGACGTGGAGTGGATCATCCGCCTCAGGGGCGGCGCATCTCGCTGCCGGGGACCTTGCTGCTTGAAGGGCTGCGTGCGGGGCAGGGCGTCACAGCCACGGTGCGACATTTCGTCGAGCAGGACATCAAGGCGGGCCGCCTTGTCGAGCTCCATACTGAACCTGAAAGCAGCGGATACCACGTTTTGACGGCCAAAACGCCTCTAAGACCGGCGGTAAAGACATTTGTCAGCTGGTTGAGGCGGCAGGCGGGTGACGCGCGGTAAAAGGTGTTTGTCCGATGCGCGTTTTGACCCATGTCAATGTTTGCGCGTCCATGATCTGGAAGAACACACTTCCATAAGACCCATCCTTGGAGCCAGCCAGTGAGCGATTCCGATCCCGCCCCCAGCTTGTATGCCGCCCGAGAACCTATCTTTCCTCGGCGTGTCTCAGGTCCGTTCCGGAACCTGAAATGGATTATCCTGATTGTGACCTTGGGGATCTACTACGTCACCCCATGGATCAGATGGGACCGAGGGCCCAGCCTGCCGGACCAAGCTGTGCTGCTGGATCTTGCCAACCGCCGCTTCTATTTCTTCTGGATCGAGATCTGGCCGCACGAATTCTACTTTGTTGCGGGCCTTCTGATCATGGCCGGCCTTGGTCTGTTCCTATTCACATCGGCCTTGGGCCGGGTGTGGTGCGGATATGCCTGCCCTCAGACCGTCTGGACCGACCTGTTCATTCTGGTCGAACGCTGGATCGAGGGCGATCGCAACGCCCGCTTGCGCCTGCACCGGCAAGAGAAGATGGACCTCCGCAAGGCCCGTTTGCGTCTGACGAAATGGGCCGCATGGTTCCTGATCGGCCTCGCAACCGGCGGAGCCTGGGTCTTCTACTTTGCCGACGCGCCAACCCTTCTGCGTGATCTTGTGACCGGAAACGCGCACCCGGTTGCCTACACGACCATGTTGATCCTGACCGGCACCACCTTCCTTTTTGGTGGCTTCGCGCGCGAACAGATCTGCATCTATGCCTGCCCATGGCCACGCATTCAGGCCGCGATGATGGATGAGGACACTCTGGTCGTCGGATACCGCGAATGGCGCGGTGAGCCGCGCGGCAAAGGCAAGCGCACGGCCGATTCCGAGCTGGGCGATTGCATCGACTGCATGGCCTGTGTGAATGTCTGCCCCGTTGGTATCGACATTCGCGATGGTCAGCAGTTGGAGTGCATCACCTGCGCCCTTTGCATCGACGCCTGCGACGACATGATGGCCAAGATCGGCAAACCTCGGGGTTTGATCGACTATATGGCGCTGAGTGATGAGGCGCATGAACGCGCAGGTCAGCCTCCTAAGAATATCTGGAAACACATTCTGCGTCCCCGCACGATCATGTACACCGCGTTGTGGTCTCTGGTCGGGTTCGCGCTGCTGTTCGCGCTGTTCATCCGGTCTGATATCGACCTGACGGTCGCGCCTGTGCGCAATCCGACGTTTGTAACTATGTCTGACGGCACCATCCGCAACACCTACGACGTGCGCCTGCGCAACAAACATGGCGAAGAACGTCCGTTCAATCTGTCTCTGACCGGCGATCCGGCAATGCTACTGGAAATCGAAGGCGTTGACGGGCAAACTGTTACTGTGGCCCCCGATACTGCGCAACTGGTGCGGGTCTATATTACTGCGGCGCCTGACACAGGGCCTGCGCGCGCGGATACTTCTGCCGTTCGGATCTGGGTAGAGGACCTCGACAGCGGTGAGCGCGCCTATAAAGACACAAGCTTCAACGGACGAGGGAACTAGTCATGTCCGAGCGGAAATTCACCGGTAAACACGCCCTTGCAGTGTTCGTATGTGCCTTTGGTGTGATCATCACGGTGAACCTGATCCTGGCCTATAGCGCGGTCAAAACCTTCCCGGGGCTGGAGGTCAAAAACTCCTACGTCGCTAGTCAGGAGTTCAATGACCGACTGAAGGAACACCAAGCTTTGGGTTGGGAAGTACGCGCTGAAAACACGGGCGGTCTGCTGATCCTGCACATCACAGACGCTACCGGCGCGCCGGTGCAAGTCGCCGACTTACAGGCCGTTGTGGGCCGTGCAACCCATGTGCGCGATGATTTCTCGCCCGACTTCACATTTGACGGGCTTGCCTATGCAACGCCTGCGACGCTGGGCAAGGGGAACTGGAACATCCGTCTGGTCGCCCGCGATCATTCAGGGGCCGAGTTCGCTCAGCGGGTTCCTTTGTACGTGAAAGGGTAGGGCGGTGACGGCTCAGCTATCCTCAGGTACGGCGGCTTGTCCGGGGTGTATCGCCGCCCCGGCGGAACCTGCGCGGCCGATCCCTGAGGATGTTCAGATCGCCCTGTCTCTGCCGGGTATTCATTGCTCGGCCTGTATCGCCAATGTCGAGCGGGCTTTGAACGCCCATCCCGGGGTGGAGGACGCGCGTGTCAACTTGACCCTGAAGCGTGCGATGATCAAAGCCGCGCCTGAAATGCGCGCTGCTGATCTGATCCCGGTACTGGAGCAAGCGGGCTATGAGGCGCATGAGCTGGATGCCGGAGCCCTGTCGGCCACAAGTGCGGACAAGGCGGGGCGCGACCTGCTGATGCGCTTGGCGGTGGCCGGGTTTGCCTCGATGAACGTGATGCTGCTGTCGGTGTCGGTTTGGTCGGGGGCGACGGACGCGACGCGGGATATGTTCCACTGGATCTCTGCCGCGATCGCCCTGCCTGCGATCGCCTTCTCTGCGCAACCCTTCTTTGCCAACGCGTGGTCCGCTTTGCGTGTGCGTCGGCTGAACATGGATGTGCCTATCGTTCTGGCGATCCTGCTGGCGCTGGTGACGTCGCTTTGGGAAACAGCGCTGAGCGGCGAACACGCCTATTTCGACGCCGCGCTGACGCTAACCTTCTTTCTGCTGGCAGGTCGATACTTAGACTACCGCACCCGCGCCGCCGCGCGGTCCGCGGCTGAGGAGCTGACAGCGCTAGAGGTCCCTCGTGCCCTTCGGCTGATCGACGGCTCTGAAGAAGAGGTCGCTGTATCCGCCCTGGCCGTCGGAGACCTGATCCTTGTGCGGCCCGGAGGGCGGATGCCGGTGGATGGCCAGATTGTCTCAGGCCAGTCTGAATTGGACCGCTCCCTGCTGACGGGTGAGACCCTGCCTGTATTTGCTGAGGCAGGCCAGATCGTCAGCGCTGGCGAGGTCAACCTGACCGGCCCTCTGACCATCCGCGCCACGGCGGTTGGCGAAGATACATCCCTCCATCGTATGGCTGATCTCGTGGCCATCGCCGAATCCGGCCGGTCTAGATACACCTCGCTCGCGGACAAAGCGGCCAAGCTTTACGCCCCTGGCGTTCACATCCTGTCGGCGCTCAGCTTTGTGGGCTGGTACATCTATTCCGGCGACATGCGCACGGCCCTTAATATCGCGGCAGCGGTGCTGATTATCACTTGCCCGTGTGCGCTGGGGCTGGCGGTTCCTGCGGTGACCACGGCGGCCTCGGGTCGTTTGTTCCGCAAGGGGATGCTGATAAAACACGCCACCGCGCTGGAGCGTCTGGCCGAGGTCGACACGGTCGTCTTCGACAAAACCGGAACGCTGACCTCAGGCGCGCCCGAGGTGATCAATCTGGGCGATCACACCACGGCCGATCTTGAGATCGCTCTGGCCCTGGCCGAAGCATCGGCGCACCCTTTGTCGGTTGCTCTGGCCAAAGCCGCGCGTGAGGCCGGTATCAAACCCGCCGCGCTGCGCGATATCACTGAGGTTCCGGGCTATGGCACCGAGGCCCTGTATCGAAACCAGCGCGTGCGTCTGGGACGCGCGGCTTGGGTTGGTGCGGATCAAGGGGTCGAGACTTCCGCCTGGCTGTCGGTTGGGTCGAATGCGCCGGTGGCTTACCGGTTCACCGATGCACCGCGACCGGGCGCGGCTGAGGCGGTCTCGGGCTTCGCCAAGGCTGGAAAGCAGGTGATCCTGATTTCGGGCGATTCGACCGGTGCGGTGAAAGCTTTGGCCGCGAAACTGGGGATCGAGAACTGGATTGCCGAAGCGCTGCCTCAGGACAAAGCGCAGCGCATTCAGGACCTCAGCGAACGGGGCCACAAGGTCCTGATGGTGGGCGATGGTCTGAATGATACGGCAGCCCTTGCGGCGGCGCATGTGTCTATCTCACCGGCCTCGGCCCTGGATGCGGCACGGGTTGCGTCAGATATCGTTCTTCTGGGGACGGACCTGTCCCCCATCGCGGATGCCTGCGACACTGCCGTCAAAGCCACGAAACGGATTCGCGAGAATTTCCGGATTGCTACGGTCTATAACGTGATTGCGGTGCCGCTGGCGGTGATCGGACTAGCAACGCCCTTGATTGCGGCGTTGGCGATGTCGACCTCGTCGATTACCGTATCTTTGAATGCCCTGCGGCTGAGGTAACTGTTATGGAAGTGCTCGCCTATCTGATCCCGATTTCCCTGTTTCTGGGCGGAATTGGCCTGGTTGCTTTTGTCTACACGGTCCGCTCGAACCAATACGAAGACCCCGAGGGCGATGCGCGCCGTATCCTCAGCGATGAATGGGACGACAAACCCAAGCAGTAGCTGGCTGAGGATGCAAAATCACAGTTGATCCCAACCGCCCTTGAAATTGCCGCAATGCCCGGCTATGTCCGGCCTATCCGCTAGCAGAGAGAACCCGCCAAATGGCCACCACCAACCCGATCCAGTTCATTCAGCAAGTTCGAGCCGAAGTTTCCAAGGTCGTCTGGCCAACCCGGCGCGAGGTGCTGTTGACCACGGTCATGGTGTTCATCATGGCTGCTCTGACCGCTGTATTCTTTGCTCTGGTCGATCTGGGCATTCGTGGCGGCTTGCAACTGATCCTGGGCGCGTTCAGCTAACCGCCCTCAGGCGCGGAAACACCGCAGCCCCCCTTGCACAGCGCGGAATCTCAGAGTAGTTCACACGAGACTATTCGGAATGGGCGTGTGGCGATTCGGGCTGCGCGCCGCTTTTTATTCCGGAACACGCGGACAGGCCGCGACAGGATTTCAATAAAGGGCGAACCCGCAACGCGGGGCTTGGCCCAAGGCAAACAAGGACGACAGGTTCATGGCGAAACGGTGGTACTCGGTCAGCGTTCTTTCGAATTTCGAAAAGAAGATCGCAGAGCAGATCCGCACGTCGGTGGCTGAACAGGGCCTTGAGGACGATATCGACGAAGTACTGGTTCCCACCGAAGAGGTGATCGAAGTGCGCCGGGGCAAGAAAGTCACCACCGAGCGTCGCTTCATGCCCGGTTACGTGCTGGTGCATATGGAAATGTCGGATCAGGGCTATCACCTGATCAACTCGATCAACCGCGTCACCGGCTTCCTTGGTCCCCAAGGCCGCCCGATGCCGATGCGCGACGCCGAAGTGAACCAGATCCTGAACCGCGTTCAGGAAGGCGAAGAAGCGCCGAAGCTGATGATCAGCTTTGAGGTCGGCGAGAAAGTCAAGGTCAACGACGGCCCGTTCGAGGATTTCGACGGCATGGTCGAAGGCGTGGACGACGAGAACCAGAAGCTGAAAGTCTCGGTTTCGATCTTTGGTCGGGAAACGCCGGTCGAGCTGGACTTTACGCAGGTTACCAAGCAGGGCTGATTACCTTCTCGGAGAATTCCAGATGCCGCGGTGCCACAGACACTGGGGCGTTTTCATTTCCTCGGACTACTTGGGTTTGGTTGCTGTGTCGCAAGTCACACGGGTAGCCTACGGCTGGACTATGGAGAGAGTTGTGTTGAGGGCTTGAAGAGCCATATTGCGAGCTTCATCAACGGGCATGTCAACAAAAATTGGGTCAAGATTGTTTGTGCTGACCGTCAATCGCGACCCTTCACCAAACGGCTGCCAAGCCCAGCATTGAGTTTTTGTCCCTACGTCTGACAATAGACAAATTGAGCCTTTGTTCAGATCGCCTTGGCGTTCATTCTTCAACGACCCTCCTTCTTTCCAATACGGTTTGGGAAAGCCAAGTTCATCCTCAGTCGCAAACAGCACCTTTCCCACGTGGCGGTACGGATACGAGGAATAGCGACCGCACCACTCAGGCTCATCAATGCCCTCACAGAGAGAAGTCAGAGCCGCATGATTGGATGCGGGGTTTATCCACACCACGTCCATATCAATAGCTCGTGTGCCGTTTTGGCTAAGTCTGCATATTTTCGAAAAACCAGATCTGTGGTCCATCCTTCCGAAATGGGTTGCGGAATTCCCAATCTCGAGGCGGGGTTTTAGTTCCAGTGGTAGAACTACAACTTCACCAGCAATGCGAACATGCAGGTCTTCGTTAAGGCAATCCTTTGGCACGTGCTGAAGCCAAAGGGCGTGACCCGTATATGCGCAGGCTACAATGACCGGAGCTGAAACGGATATGATCGGAGAAACTCGCGAAAGTCTCACGACACTGCCCCAGCCGGCACCAAGTGCAAACATGGCAAGGCAAGACAGGATGACAATGAGGTACCCTAGCCCAGCATATTGACCCGCTATCGGGTGGTACACCAAGAAGCCCGTGGGAAGAGCAATTGAAGCGAGCATGAGCGGAGCGCGAACTCGCCAATCAAATCGAAACGCTATCGCGGAAATCAACGCGATGCCTGCTAGAGCAATCGAAAAGACGGTGGGTGAATTCAGAGGGAACAAAAGCTGCCTTTTGCAAATGGTTTGATTGATTATCAGCAATCTTCAATCAGAAGTAGATTTGGCGCGATGCTGGAATTCCCTACTGTGAGTTCGGTTTGGATGTACGTAAGTGGATATTCGAAATGCCCTTGCCAACCCACTCATTCCCCTTTACACGCCGCCTCTATCGTCTTCGGGCGAGATTCTCTCGTGGGAGGTTTCAGGGATCGCGATCCCGGATCGGACCACGCAACATAAACCGGGTGGGACGCGTCCTGCCTACGTTGAAAGGAAAACCAAATGGCTAAGAAGCTTGCTGGTACAATGAAACTGCAGGTTCCTGCAGGTCAGGCGAACCCGTCGCCTCCAGTTGGTCCGGCGCTGGGTCAGCGCGGCATCAACATCATGGAATTCTGCAAGGCGTTCAACGCCAAGACCGCAGACATGGAGCAAGGTGCTCCTTGCCCGACCGTGATCACCTATTATCAGGACAAGTCCTTCACGATGGACATCAAGACGCCGCCCGCGTCTTATTACCTGAAAAAGGCGGCTGGTCTGAAGCCGGTTGGCAAGCGTAACCGTCCTCGTGGGGCCGAGAACCCAGGTCGTGAGACCGTGGCCACCGTGACCACCAAGCAGGTTCGCGAAATCGCCGAAGCCAAAATGAAAGATCTGAACGCCAACGACGTCGAAGGCGCAATGCAGATCATCCTGGGCTCGGCCCGCTCTATGGGCATCGAGGTGAAGTAAGATGGCAAAACTCGGTAAACGTACCCGCGCTGCGCGCGAAGCTGTCGCCGGCAAAGAAAACCTGTCGGTTGAAGAAGCAGTTGCCCTGGTAAAAGGCAACGCGACCTCGAAATTCGACGAGACCATCGAAATCGCGATGAACCTGGGCGTTGACACTCGTCACGCAGACCAGATGGTTCGTGGCGTTGTTGGCCTGCCGAACGGCACCGGTAAAGCGATGCGCGTTGCTGTATTCGCTCGTGGCCCCAAGGCAGACGAAGCGAAAGAAGCTGGCGCAGACATCGTTGGCGCAGAAGACCTGATGGAAACCATCCAGGGCGGCACCATCGAATTTGATCGCTGCATCGCGACCCCTGACATGATGCCGATCGTTGGTCGTCTGGGTAAAGTTCTGGGCCCGCGCAACCTGATGCCGAACCCCAAAGTTGGCACCGTGACCATGGACGTGAAAGCGGCCGTGGAAGCAGCCAAAGGCGGTGAAGTTCAGTTCAAAGCCGAAAAAGGTGGCGTTGTGCACGCAGGTGTTGGCAAAGCGTCCTTCGACGAAGCCAAGCTGGCGGAAAACGTCCGTGCCTTCATCTCGGCGGTTGCGAAAGCCAAGCCGTCTGGCGCGAAAGGTACTTACATGAAGAAGATCGCTCTGAGCTCGACCATGGGCCCGGGTGTGACGCTGGACGTGGCGGCTGCAGCTGGCGAATAAGCCTTAACGCAGACGTAGAAATCCTTGAAACCCGAGTAGCGCAAGCTGCTCGGGTTTTTTGATGCCCTAGCGAAAGGCCTGTTGCAGACGCAATTGCAGCCGCTCTCGTTTGCGCAGTTCAAATTCGCTGCAGGTGAAGTCCGGTTGCCAAAGGCGCAGCCAGTCCTTCAGCAATCGGCCCCGCAGGCAGCAATCGAGGATCTGAGTGTCGATCGGGTGGCGATACTGGCGGAAGAACATCTCCTTGTTGCGGGTCAGAACGCCGCTTCGATCGATGTCCCTATTGGCCCCGTCACGGAAGATATCCGCCTTCAGAAAGTCGACGATATCATAGACGGCCAGCTTGTCGCGGGCCTCGGTGAAATCCAGCCCGATGGCGGTGCCTTGGCCCATGATCAGGTTCAGGCCGTGAAAATCCCCATGGGAAAACACACGCAGGTCATGGCGGTTTTTCAAGGCTGCGGCTTCGGCCAGAAACTCCTCGACCATGGGCTGGCTGATGTCCGAGACGTGCGAGGGCACTTGGGTGGACTGCTCGCGTATGCTGTCGATCATCCATCGCGGGCGAAACGCGTAGTCCGTGGCGTTTTGAACCCCGTGCAGGTCGTGCAGCCACGACCCCGCCCGTCGATAGACTTGCGCCACCTGGGTGTCGTCTTCGCTATTGTAGATGATATCGGTCGCGGTTGGGCGCTCGACAAACTCAGTCACCATGAACGCGCCGTTTGGTGAGATGTAGACGGGACGAACGACCCGGTTGTTTCTGGACGTCCTAAAGTGGTCGGTCAGTTGCTCCAGCAGGTCGAACTCTTTGCGCAGGCGACCTGTTTCCGGCGACAAGGTATCAAGCTTCAGCGCATAGGAGCGGTTCGAGGTTTCGACCTTCCACACCAGACGGGTATCGGGGAAGGCGTGGGATCGACAGTGAAAGCGTACCTGTGTGATGGGCGTGCTCAGACAGTCCTGCGCCAACTCTTGGGCGTAGGCACTGGCCTTGTCGAATTCTTCCAGAGTAACCGCTGTCATTTTGCCTCAAGCCCGGAGTGTTTTCGGGCATTCATACCGGAGGTGACCGTAGCTGAAACCCACTGTCAATGACATTGCTGGCGTGTATTGACCGCTCTGCGGGTCGCCCCGCATACAAAGGGCGGTTCGGACCTGATGCCGCAAGTGCAAATAGGGGCAATTTACCCCTTGGAAACCCCCTCCATCTGCCCTAAGTAGAGCTGCGAAGTAAAGCGTGCGATTCGTCGTGCGCTTTATTTCGTTTCGTCCAAGACGGTGGGTGGTGCCATATGGCCCCTTAATTCCCTGCCTGAGACGGGTAAGACCAAAGAATTCTGAGGGTCCCACCCTCGGGCGCATTTTGGCCAATCCCGTAACAACGGACCTGAACGCCGGGGTTAACCCCTCGGCAAATATGAGCCGGGGTGAGTGATCGCCCCAAACTTGGAGAGAACTGTGGATAGAGCCCAGAAAGAGAAAGTGGTCGAGGAACTCGGCCAAATCTTCGAAAGCTCTGGCGTCGTAGTGGTTGCTCACTACGCCGGTCTGACAGTTGCCGAGATGCAAGACCTTCGCGCACGTGCTCGTGACGCGGGCGGCTCCGTGCGTGTTGCCAAGAACAGGCTCGCCAAAATCGCCCTTGAGGGTAAGCCGTGTGAAAGCATGGCCGACCTGCTGACAGGGATGACCGTTCTAACCTATTCCGAGGACCCCGTGGCAGCAGCCAAGGTCGCCGAGGACTTCGCCAAAGAGAACCAAAAGTTCGAAATCCTTGGCGGTGCAATGGGCGAGAACGCTCTGGACCGGGCTGGTGTTACAGCCGTGTCGAAAATGCCGTCGCGTGAAGAGCTTATTGCTACGATCGCTGGTATGCTTGGCGCGCCTGCTTCGAACATCGCCGGTGCAATTGGCGCACCTGCAAGCAACATCGCAAGCATCCTTTCCACCATCGAAGAGAAGGCGGAAGCTGCGTAAGCGGTTGGCACTGAATGATCTGCGTAGGGGATACCCCCTGACGTTGGAACACACACTGTAAACGGAAAGAGCTGATAAAATGGCTGATCTGAAAGCACTCGCAGAAAGCATCGTGGGTCTGACCCTGCTGGAAGCACAAGAACTGAAAACCATCCTCAAAGACGAATACGGCATCGAGCCCGCAGCAGGCGGCGCAGTTGTCATGGCTGCTGGTGGCGACGCCGGCGGTGCAGCTGAGGAAGAAAAAACCGAATTCGACGTCGTTCTGAAGAACGCCGGCGCATCGAAAATCAACGTCATCAAAGAAGTTCGCGGCATCACCGGCCTGGGCCTGAAAGAAGCCAAGGAACTGGTCGAAGCCGGCGGCAAGATCAAAGAAGGCGTAGACAAAGCAGAAGCAGAAGACGTCAAAGCCAAGCTGGAAGCAGCTGGCGCCGAAGTCGAGCTGGCCTAAGCTTAGTCTCTGGCGCATCGCTGATGTGCCGAAAAATTTGGCTGGGTCCGGAGGAATCTGGGTCCAGCCGAACCTGTCTTAGAAAGGGCCTCATTTCGTGGGGCGTTTTCTAAGACACGGTTTTCGGATCGGGAGGCCGCCTTCGGGACGGTGGCCACGAATTGATCCGGGCGTGTCGTCTCGAATGTGCAAGATGCCGGGGCCCGACGGTGTCTTTGCCCGCTGAGAACATCGAAAGGTGACATCTGACATGGCTCAAACGTTCCTTGGCCAGAAACGTCTTCGTAAATACTACGGCAAAATCCGCGAAGTGCTGGAGATGCCGAACCTCATTGAGGTACAGAAATCTTCTTATGATCTTTTCCTGCGCTCCGGCGATGCAGAACAGCCCACAGACGGCGAAGGCATCAACGGTGTGTTCCAGTCGGTTTTCCCGATCAAGGATTTCAACGAAACCTCCGTTCTGGAGTTCGTGAAATACGATCTGGAAAAACCGAAATACGACGTCGAAGAGTGCATGCAGCGCGACATGACCTACAGCGCACCGCTGAAGGTCACTCTGCGTCTGATCGTGTTTGATGTCGATGAGGACACCGGCGCGAAATCGGTCAAAGACATCAAAGAACAGGACGTGTTCATGGGCGATATGCCCCTGATGACACCGAACGGGACGTTCATCGTGAACGGCACCGAGCGTGTGATTGTGTCCCAGATGCACCGCTCGCCCGGTGTATTCTTTGACCACGACAAGGGCAAAACACATTCCTCGGGCAAACTGCTGTTTGCGTGCCGCATCATCCCGTATCGCGGCAGCTGGCTGGACTTTGAGTTCGACGCCAAAGACATCGTTTTCGCGCGCATCGACCGTCGCCGCAAACTGCCTGTGACAACCCTGCTATACGCACTGGGTCTGGATCAGGAAGCGATCATGGACGCGTACTACAACACCGTGTCCTACAAGTTGGACAAGAAGAAGGGCTGGGTCACGCCGTTCTTCCCCGAGCGTGTACGCGGCACCCGTCCGACCTATGATCTGGTTGACGCCAAGTCTGGTGAAGTGATTGCCGAAGCGGGCAAGAAAGTCACTCCGCGCGCGGTCAAGAAGCTGATCGACGAAGGCACCGTCACCGACCTGCTGGTTCCGTTCGATCACATCGTTGGCAAATACGTCGCCAAGGACATCATCAACGAAGAAACCGGTGCGATCTATGTTGAAGCTGGTGACGAGCTGACGCTGGAATATGACAAGGACGGCGATCTGATCGGCGGCACCGCGAAAGAGTTGATCGACGCGGGTATCACCGACATTCCGGTTCTGGACATCGACAACGTCAATGTTGGTCCGTACATGCGCAACACCATGGCGCAGGACAAGAACATGAACCGCGAAAGCGCGCTCATGGACATCTACCGCGTCATGCGTCCGGGCGAGCCGCCCACCGTCGAAGCTGCGTCGGCCCTGTTCGACACCCTGTTCTTCGACAGCGAGCGTTATGACCTGTCCGCCGTTGGCCGCGTGAAGATGAACATGCGTCTGGCTCTGGACGCGCCGGACACCCTGCGCACCCTGCGCCGCGAAGACATCGTGGCCTGCATCAAGGCGCTGGTGGAACTGCGTGACGGTAAAGGCGACATCGACGATATCGACCACCTCGGCAACCGTCGTGTGCGTTCGGTTGGCGAGTTGATGGAAAACCAGTACCGCGTTGGCCTGCTGCGCATGGAGCGCGCGATCAAAGAGCGTATGTCGTCGGTCGAAATCGACACCGTCATGCCGCAAGACCTGATCAACGCGAAACCGGCTGCTGCTGCTGTTCGCGAATTCTTCGGCTCGTCGCAGCTGTCGCAGTTTATGGACCAGACCAACCCGCTGTCAGAAGTCACCCACAAACGCCGTCTCTCGGCGCTTGGCCCCGGTGGTCTGACGCGTGAGCGTGCGGGCTTTGAGGTTCGCGACGTACACCCGACTCACTATGGCCGGATGTGTCCGATTGAAACACCGGAAGGTCCGAACATCGGTCTGATCAACTCGCTGGCCACCTTTGCCCGCGTGAACAAGTATGGCTTCATCGAAACACCCTACCGCGTCGTCAAAGACGCCGAGGTGACCGATGAGGTTCACTACATGTCCGCGACCGAAGAAATGCGTCACACCGTGGCGCAGGCGAACGCGACGCTGGATGCGGATGGCAAATTCATCAACGATCTGGTTTCGACCCGTCAGGCAGGTGACTACACTCTGGCTCCGCGCGAGAATGTTGACCTGATCGATGTGTCGCCGAAACAGCTGGTTTCGGTTGCTGCATCGCTGATCCCGTTCCTTGAAAATGACGACGCCAACCGCGCTCTGATGGGCTCGAACATGCAACGTCAGGCGGTTCCGCTGCTGCGCGCCGAAGCGCCGTTGGTTGGTACCGGGATTGAGGAAAAGGTAGCGATCGACTCGGGTGCTGCAATCCAGGCGAAACGCGCCGGTATCATCGACCAGGTCGATGCCCAGCGTATCGTTATTCGCGCGACTGAGGATCTGGAGCTGGGCGACGCTGGCGTTGACATCTATCGTCTGCGCAAGTTCCAGCGGTCTAACCAGAACACCTGCATCAACCAGCGTCCGCTGATCAAGGTGGGTGACACCGTCCAGAAGGGCGAGGTCATTGCCGATGGTCCGTCGACCGATATGGGTGAACTGGCTCTGGGTAAAAACGTGGTCGTCGCGTTCATGCCGTGGAACGGTTACAACTACGAAGACTCGATCCTGATCTCGGAGCGTATCGCGCGTGATGACGTCTTTACCTCGGTTCACATCGAGGAATTTGAAGTCGCCGCCCGTGACACAAAGCTGGGCCCGGAAGAGATCACCCGCGACATTCCGAACGTCGGTGAAGAAGCGCTGCGCAACCTCGACGAGGCGGGCATCGTTTACATCGGCGCGGATGTTGAGCCGGGCGATATTCTGGTCGGCAAGATCACTCCGAAGGGCGAAAGCCCGATGACCCCGGAAGAAAAGCTGCTGCGCGCCATCTTTGGTGAAAAAGCATCTGACGTGCGCGACACCTCGCTGCGCGTCAAGCCGGGCGATTACGGTACGGTCGTCGAAGTCCGCGTCTTCAACCGTCACGGTGTCGAGAAAGACGAGCGTGCGCTGCAGATCGAGCGTGAGGAAGTCGAACGTCTGGCCCGTGACCGGGACGACGAGCTGGCGATCCTTGACCGCAACATCTATGCGCGTCTGCAAGGCCTGATCCTTGGCAAAACCGCTGTCAAAGGCCCGAAAGGCGTCAAGGCAGGGTCGGTGATCACCGAGGACCTGCTGGAAACCCTGACCCGTGGTCAGTGGTGGCAGCTGGCGCTGGAAGGCGAGCAGGACGCACAGATCGTTGAAGCTCTGAACGAGCAATACGAAGTGCAAAAGCGTGCTTTGGACGCCCGTTTCGAAGACAAGGTCGAGAAAGTCCGCCGTGGCGACGACCTGCCGCCGGGTGTGATGAAGATGGTCAAAGTCTTCATCGCCGTGAAGCGCAAGCTTCAGCCGGGTGACAAGATGGCCGGTCGTCACGGGAACAAAGGTGTGATCTCCAAGGTTGTTCCGATGGAAGACATGCCGTTCCTGGCCGATGGTACGCCGGTTGACTTCTGTCTGAACCCGCTGGGTGTGCCTTCGCGTATGAACGTTGGTCAGATCCTTGAAACCCACATGGGTTGGGCCGCACGCGGTCTGGGTCTGAACATCGACGACGCTCTGGGTGAATACCGCCGGTCCGGCGACCTGACCCCGGTGCGCGAAGCGATGAAGCTGGCCTATGGCGAGAATGTCTATGAAGAAGGCATCACCGGTCTGGACGAGGATGGCCTGATCGAGGCTGCGGGCAACGTGACCCGTGGTGTCCCGATCGCTACCCCGGTCTTCGATGGCGCCAAAGAGGCTGACGTCAACGACGCTCTGGTGCGTGCGGGCTTCTCGGAAAGCGGTCAGTCGGTTTTGTTCGACGGTCGTACTGGTGAGCAATTCGCGCGTCCGGTGACTGTGGGCATCAAGTACCTGCTGAAACTGCACCACCTGGTGGATGACAAGATCCACGCGCGTTCGACCGGGCCGTACAGCCTGGTTACCCAGCAGCCGCTGGGTGGTAAGGCGCAGTTCGGTGGTCAGCGCTTTGGTGAGATGGAGGTCTGGGCTCTGGAAGCTTACGGCGCCGCCTACACCCTGCAAGAGATGCTCACCGTGAAATCGGATGACGTCGCAGGCCGGACCAAGGTCTATGAGTCGATCGTCAAGGGCGAGGATAACTTTGAAGCGGGCGTACCGGAATCGTTCAACGTTCTGGTTAAAGAAGTCCGTGGCCTCGGCCTGAATATGGAACTCCTGGATGCGGAGGTTGAGGAGTAAGGGCGCTGCCCTTTCTCCCGTCCCCCCTTCCGCAAGATTTGAGGTAACAAATGAACCAGGAAATCACCAACAACCCGTTCAACCCGCTGACGCCCCCGAAGGTTTTCGACGAGATCAAGGTCTCGCTGGCGTCGCCCGAGCGGATTCTGTCTTGGTCCTATGGCGAGATCAAGAAACCCGAAACCATCAACTACCGAACGTTCAAGCCCGAGCGTGACGGTCTGTTCTGCGCGCGTATCTTTGGCCCGATCAAAGACTACGAATGTCTGTGCGGCAAATATAAGCGGATGAAGTATCGCGGCGTTGTCTGCGAGAAATGCGGTGTGGAAGTCACCCTGCAGAAAGTCCGCCGCGAGCGTATGGGCCATATCGAACTGGCCGCGCCCGTCGCACATATCTGGTTCCTGAAATCGCTGCCGTCTCGCATCGGTCTGATGCTGGACATGACTCTGCGCGATCTGGAACGCGTCCTGTACTTTGAAAACTATGTCGTCATCGAGCCCGGTCTGACTGACCTGACCTACGGCCAGATGCTGACCGAAGAAGAGTACATGGATGCGCAGGATGCCTATGGCATGGACGCGTTCACCGCGAATATCGGTGCCGAAGCCATCCGTGAGATGTTGGCCCAGATCGATCTGGAAGCCGAAGCCGAGCAGCTGCGCGCTGATCTGGCCGAAGCCACCGGTGAGCTGAAGCCAAAAAAGATCATCAAGCGTCTGAAGGTTGTTGAATCCTTCCTCGAGTCGGGCAACCGGCCTGAGTGGATGGTCATGACCGTGATCCCGGTCATTCCGCCGGAACTGCGTCCGTTGGTTCCGCTGGATGGTGGCCGTTTTGCGACCTCGGATCTCAACGATCTGTATCGCCGCGTCATCAACCGGAACAACCGTCTGAAGCGTCTGATCGAACTGCGCGCACCTGACATCATCGTCCGTAACGAAAAGCGGATGCTGCAGGAATCCGTGGATGCTCTGTTCGACAACGGCCGTCGTGGCCGCGTGATCACTGGCGCCAACAAGCGCCCGCTGAAATCTCTGTCGGACATGCTGAAGGGTAAGCAGGGCCGCTTCCGTCAGAACCTTCTGGGTAAGCGGGTCGACTTCTCGGGCCGCTCGGTCATCGTGACCGGTCCGGAACTCAAGCTGCATCAGTGTGGTCTACCCAAGAAGATGGCGCTGGAGCTGTTCAAGCCGTTCATCTACTCGCGCCTTGAAGCCAAGGGGCTGTCTTCGACCGTGAAGCAGGCGAAGAAACTAGTCGAAAAAGAGCGTCCCGAAGTTTGGGATATCCTCGACGAGGTGATCCGCGAACACCCTGTCATGCTGAACCGTGCGCCGACGCTGCACCGTCTTGGCATTCAGGCGTTCGAACCGGTTCTGATCGAAGGTAAAGCAATCCAGCTGCACCCGCTGGTCTGTTCGGCCTTTAACGCCGACTTCGACGGTGACCAGATGGCCGTTCACGTCCCGCTGAGCCTTGAGGCCCAGCTGGAAGCCCGTGTTCTGATGATGTCGACGAACAACGTTCTGTCGCCTGCAAACGGCGCGCCGATCATCGTTCCGTCGCAGGATATGATCCTGGGTCTCTACTATGTGACCCTGGAACGTGAAGGCATGCCGGGCGAAGGCAAAGTGTTCGGTTCGATCGACGAAGTTCAGCACGCGCTGGATTCCGGCGAAGTGCATCTGCACTCGAAAATCACCGCGCGGATCACGCAGATCGACGACGAAGGCAACGAAGTTCAGAAGCGCTATGAGACCACTCCGGGCCGTCTGCGCCTGGGTGCTCTGCTGCCGATGAACAACAAAGCGCCGTTCGATCTGGTCAACCGCCTGCTGCGGAAGAAAGAAGTGCAGCAGGTGATCGACACCGTCTACCGTTACTGCGGTCAGAAAGAGTCGGTTATCTTCTGTGACCAGATCATGTCGATGGGCTTCAAAGAAGCGTTCAAGGCGGGCATTTCGTTTGGTAAGGACGACATGGTCATTCCGGACGACAAGTGGGGCATCGTTGATGACACCCGCGGTCAGGTGAAGGACTTTGAACAGCAGTACATGGACGGCCTGATCACTCAGGGCGAAAAGTACAACAAAGTTGTCGATGCCTGGTCGAAGTGTAACGACCGCGTGACCGAAGCGATGATGAGCACGATCTCGTCGTCGGATCGGGCAGAGGACGGCTCTGAACAGGAACCGAACTCCGTCTACATGATGGCCCACTCCGGTGCGCGTGGCTCGGTCACTCAGATGAAACAGCTGGGAGGTATGCGTGGTCTGATGGCCAAGCCGAACGGTGACATCATTGAGACGCCGATCATCTCGAACTTTAAAGAAGGTCTGACCGTTCTTGAGTACTTCAACTCTACCCACGGTGCCCGTAAGGGTCTGTCGGATACCGCTCTGAAGACGGCGAACTCGGGGTATCTGACCCGTCGTCTGGTGGACGTGGCACAAGACTGTATCGTTCGTGAGATCGACTGTGGCACCGAGCGTGCGATCACTGCCGAAGCTGCCGTGAACGACGGTGAGGTTGTTGCCTCGCTGGCCGAACGTGTGCTGGGCCGTGTGGCGGCTGACGATGTTCTGCGTCCGGGCACCGATGAGGTGATCGTCGCAGCAGGTCAGCTGATCGACGAACGCATGGCCGACACCATTGATGAAGCCGGTGTTGCCTCGATGCGCATCCGCTCGCCTCTGACCTGTGAGTCCGAGGAAGGCGTCTGTGCAACCTGCTACGGCCGTGACCTTGCCCGCGGTACCATGGTGAACACAGGTGAAGCTGTCGGCATCATCGCCGCGCAGTCGATCGGTGAACCCGGTACACAGCTGACCATGCGGACCTTCCACATCGGTGGTGTTGCGCAGGGTGGTCAGCAGTCGTTCCAGGAAGCCAACCAGGAAGGCGTTGTTGCGTTTGAGAACCCGCAGATCCTGGTCAATGCCGCAGGTGAAAGTCTGGTCATGGGCCGGAACATGAAGCTGGTGATCAACGACGAACACGGCGAAGAGCGGGCCAGCTTCAAACTGGGCTACGGCTCCAAGCTGTTCGTCAAGGACGGCACCAAAGTGGCCCGTGGCGACAAGCTGTTCGAATGGGACCCCTACACCCTGCCGATCATCGCCGAAAAAGCCGGTACTGCGAAATATGTCGACCTGGTTTCGGGCCTTGCTGTCCGCGACGAGACCGACGAAGCAACCGGTATGACCCAGAAGATCGTGATCGACTGGCGCGCGGCCCCCAAGGGCAGCGACCTCAAGCCCGAGATCATTCTGGTTGGCGAAGATGGCGAGCCGGTCCGCAACGATGCGGGCAACCCGGTTCACTACCCGATGTCGGTGGATGCGATCCTGTCGGTCGAAGACGGTCAGAAGGTCGAAGCTGGTGACGTTGTTGCGCGTATCCCGCGCGAAGGTGCCAAGACCAAGGACATCACCGGTGGTCTGCCGCGTGTGGCCGAACTGTTCGAAGCGCGTCGTCCGAAAGATCACGCGATCATCGCAGAAGCCGATGGTTACGTGCGCTTTGGTCGCGACTACAAGAACAAGCGCCGCATCAGCATCGAACCGGCTGACGAGTCCATGGAGACCATCGAGTACATGGTGCCCAAGGGCAAGCACATCCCGGTCGCCGAAGGGGACTTCATCCAGAAGGGTGAATACCTGATGGACGGTAACCCGGCTCCGCATGACATCCTGTCCATCATGGGTGTCGAAGCGCTGGCGGATTACATGATCGACGAAGTGCAGGACGTGTATCGTCTGCAGGGCGTGAAGATCAACGACAAGCACATCGAGGTCATCGTGCGCCAGATGCTGCAGAAGTGGGAGATCCTGGATTCAGGCGACACCACCCTGCTGAAGGGCGAACATGTCGACAAGCAAGAGTTCGACGCGGCCAACGAGAAGACCATTGCCCGCGGTGGTCGTCCGGCACAGGGCGAGCCGATCCTTCTAGGGATCACCAAAGCCTCGCTGCAAACGCGTTCGTTCATCTCGGCGGCGTCGTTCCAGGAAACCACTCGTGTGCTGACCGAAGCTTCGGTTCAGGGCAAGAAGGACAAGCTGGTTGGCCTGAAAGAGAACGTCATCGTAGGTCGTCTGATCCCCGCCGGTACCGGTGGTGCAACTCAGGCCGTTCGCCATATCGCGCAGTCGCGTGACAACGTGGTCATCGAAGCCCGCCGGGAAGAGGCCGAAGCAGCCGCTGCTCTGGCCGCGCCTAGCTTTGACGACGACATGGTAGGGGATGAGCTGGACGTTCTGGTGGAAACACCGGAAAGCCGCGAGTAACCCTCGGATCTGAGAGACAGAAAAGGCCCTGCGATTTCGCGGGGCCTTTTTGTTTGCGCCCCCAAAGTGCGCTTTCGCAAAGAAAATTATCAATGTGACCCGGTTTGTGGCATGGTTGCGCAAAGCAGAGGAGGCGGCCGCCATGACAACCCGGCAAACGCAAGGGCGCAAGCGCCTGTATGATAGCATTCTGGACACTGTCGGAGACACGCCCTGCGTGCGCATCAACAGGATCACGCCCTCAAACGTGACGGTTTACGTGAAGTTCGAGGCGTTCAACCCGGCCAGTTCCGTCAAGGACCGCCTGGCGCTGAACATCATAGAAGCGGCCGAGCGAGACGGTCGGCTGAAACCGGGTCAAGCGGTTGTCGAGGCAACCTCGGGCAATACCGGGATCGGATTGGCGATGGTCTGTGCGGCCAAGGGCTATCCTCTGGTTGTGACCATGGCCGACAGTTTTTCGGTCGAGCGGCGCAAGCTGATGCGATTCCTGGGGGCCAAGGTTGTCCTGACTCCGCGCGCCCAGAAAGGGTTCGGCATGTATACCAAAGCCAAGGAGCTGGCCGAGCAGAATGGCTGGTTCCTCGCCAGTCAGTTTGAAACCGCGGCAAATGCCGACATTCATGAAAACACCACCGCGCGGGAGATTATGGCGGATTTCGACGGGCAGAAGCTCGACTATTGGGTGACGGGTTATGGCACTGGCGGAACCGTCTCGGGCGTGGCGCGGGTTCTGAGGAAAGAACGCCCGGAGACAAAGATTATCCTCACGGAACCTGCGAATGCGGCGATTGTCTCGTCGGGCTATGTGAATACCCGCAACGACACGCATCAGCCGACCGAAAGCCATCCAAATTTCGAACCTCATCCGATCCAAGGTTGGACGCCTGATTTCATTCCCTGGGTCTTGCAGGAGGCCATAGACAACGGCTTCTATGATGAGTTGATCCCTGTGCCTGGCGCAGACGGTATTGCCTGGTCGCGCCGTTTGGCTGCGGAAGAGGGGATTTTCACCGGCATATCAGGTGGATCCACATTTGCGGTGGCTATGAAACTGGCTGAGACCGCGCCGGACGGATCGGTGATGCTGGTGATGCTTCCAGATACCGGTGAACGGTATCTTTCGACCCCGTTGTTCGAAGGTGTGGCGGAAGATATGACGGAAGAGGAGATCGCGATCTCTAAATCGACGCCGTCGGCTCAGATGACGGACTGAAGCGACTGGAAAACAATCGGTTACAGTTGCTCTTCGTGAAAAAATTTTAGGATTGAGGCGCGCGAATTGACTTTGCGTGAGATTGAAGCGTGAATACCGCCATTGTTTGAAGGCCGAGTATTGTTTGAATGAGTCCGAATGTTCAAGGCGCACTGCTGATGATGGCCAGCATGGCTGCATTTACAGTGAATGACACGCTGGTCAAAATCGCGCTGCGAGAATTGCCCTTGTTTCAGTTGGTTGCGATCCGGGGGGCTTTGGCGTCTCTGCTCGTTTACGGGTTGGCGCGCCATCTTGGGGCGTTACACCTGAATTTTTCACGGCATGACAAATGGCTGGTTTCTATTCGCTGTGTTGCCGAGCTTTCCGCGACGTTTTTCTTCCTGACCGCGCTTAAGAACATGCCGTTGGCGAATGTGACTGCAGTTCTTCAGGTGTTGCCGTTGACCGTGACGCTGGGGGCGGTCCTGTTCTTCTCGGAACATATCGGCTGGCGGCGCATTATGGCGATTGTTGTCGGATTCATGGGCATGCTGCTGATCGTGCGGCCCGGGCCGGACGGGTTCAGCGTCTATGCGATCTATGCGTTGCTGGCCGTGGTCTCGGTGACGATCCGAGACCTGATCACCCGGCGTATGTCACCGCAGGTTCCATCATTGGTCGTGACCCTTGCCACCTCTCTGTCGATCTCTGTCGCCGCAGGGCTGGTGTCGACGTTTGAGGGCTGGGTCAACCTGTCCGGCGGCAATGCTGTTCTGGTGGCCTCGGCGGCTGTGTTTGTCCTGATCGGATATCTATGCAGCGTGATGGTTATGCGAGAAGGCGAGGTCGGTTTTATCGCCCCTTTCCGATACTCCAGCCTGATTTGGGCCTTGGGGCTAGGCTGGGTTGTGTTTGGCGAATGGCCCGATGCGGTGACTTTCTTCGGCGCCGGGCTGGTTGTCGCCGCCGGTTTGTTTACCCTGTTCCGCGAAAGGACAACTCAGGGCGCGCCGTGAACCTGCCGGACGATGGTTTGATCAATGGCAAAACGGGCGATGAACTCTCCCTCAAGCTCGGGGCTGAGGGCCGAGAGTTCGCGGTCATAGTTGCGCGCCCCGCGTGAGTCGTTGAACCCGTTGAGCGAACGCACCCACATTGGTGCATCGGTATAGCTGACGATGGGCATGAAGCGGCCCATGCGATGATGGGTAAAGCTGATGATCGTCTGTTTGCAGCCGCCTGCGATATGCATCCCAAGACCCACGCCCAAAAGTGGTTTATGCGTCGGTTTCGCCGTGATCCCATCGGCATTCAGCCGGGCGAAGAAGCCTTGGTTGAAATCAATGCCGACAATGGTGTTGCGTTCCATCAGGCCCTTGCTGTCGCGGGCGGATTCGCGCAGACGTTCAACGAAATCCACGGATACCGCGTCGTCATCGTCGTGGCGGAATTGGATGCAAGGCTGAGCCGGGTCTTTGCGGGCTGCGTTCAGAATATCCTTCATGATATGGCGATGCGATTTGTCGGCCCGAGGCGACTCCTCGACGATCCGGACCTGTTTCACATCTGCTGTCAGGTCGTGTAGCCGGTCATAGGCATCTTTCGGCAGGCAGTCTCCGATCACCACCAGCAGCTCGAAATCCTCGTCGGTGTGTTCGCGAAAACAGGGCAGAGTCGAGGATTCGAACAGTCGGAACCTCTCTTCCAGACGGGCAGGGCTGTAGAGGTGACGACGCCGATCATCCAGGGTTTCATGTTCGGTCTGAAAGCTGCCAAGGGCTGGAAAGGAAAAGCGGCAAAGGCCGATAACCTGCATCTGTCATCCATCGCAAAACGGTTCTGCGCGCACTATGACGGGCTATGCCTGCACCCGCAACGCCAGAAGAGGCTGGCTGGCACCCGCAATCGTTGATATCACAGCGCAATCCGGCCAGTTTGGCGCACTGGGGTAAGTGCTGTTGACACTTGGGCCGACTCCCCCTATTACGCGCGTCATCTCGGTACCGGGGGCCGCCCCAAAACCGATTTCAGTAATGAACTGGTCAAGACCCGGACAATTTTGCAGTTCGCGTCCTCTGATAACCAACCGCGACGTTCACCTCGGAATGGGAACGCTCGCGGGTTTTGCGCTTGTGGACGCATAAGTGCAGCAAGTTTAACCGCACGCAATGCGCGTGCATGTCATGTGTGTTGCAAAACGGGGAAGAAACCGGAATGCCAACTATTCAACAGCTGATCCGCAAGCCGCGGCAGCCCAAAGTAAAACGCTCGAAGTCCATGCACCTGGAGCAGTGCCCGCAGAAACGCGGCGTCTGCACACGTGTATATACAACCACACCGAAGAAGCCGAACTCGGCTATGCGTAAGGTTGCCAAGGTGCGCCTGACCAACGGTTTCGAGGTCATCTCGTACATCCCCGGTGAAAGCCACAACCTGCAGGAACACTCGGTTGTTCTGATCCGTGGCGGCCGTGTAAAAGACCTTCCCGGTGTGCGTTACCACATCCTGCGCGGTGTTCTGGATACTCAGGGCGTCAAAGATCGTAAGCAACGTCGTTCGAAATACGGCGCGAAGCGTCCCAAGTAAGAAGGAGAGGCTGATATGTCACGTCGTCACGCCGCCGAAAAACGCGAAGTCCTGCCTGACGCCAAATTTGGCGACAAGGTACTGACCAAATTCATGAACAACCTGATGATCGACGGCAAGAAGTCGGTTGCAGAGCGCATCGTTTACAACGCCTTTGACCGCGTTGAGAACAAGATCAAGCGCGCACCTGTCGAAGTGTTCCACGAAGCGCTCGACAACATCAAGCCGTCGGTCGAAGTTCGCTCGCGCCGCGTTGGTGGTGCAACTTATCAGGTTCCGGTC
The DNA here is from genome assembly GCF_056536505.1 of Ruegeria sp. CL3. Taxonomy (NCBI): domain Bacteria; kingdom Pseudomonadati; phylum Pseudomonadota; class Alphaproteobacteria; order Rhodobacterales; family Roseobacteraceae; genus Ruegeria; species Ruegeria sp. CL3. The sequence continues at coordinate 355,039 of NZ_JBQFPT010000005.1, forward strand.
GAAGTGCGCCCCGAGCGCCGCGAAGCACTGGCCATCCGTTGGCTGATCACTGCTGCGCGTGGCCGCAACGAAAACACCATGGAAGAACGCCTCGCCGGCGAACTGCTGGACGCTGTACAGTCCCGCGGTACCGCCGTGAAGAAGCGCGAAGACACCCACAAGATGGCCGAGGCGAACAAAGCCTTCAGCCACTACCGTTGGTAATTCAGAGGCTTATCAAAAATGGCACGCGAATATCCGCTCGAACTATACCGTAACTTCGGTATCATGGCGCACATCGACGCAGGTAAGACCACCTGCTCGGAGCGTATCCTGTATTACACTGGTAAATCCCACAACATCGGTGAGGTGCACGATGGTGCAGCCACTATGGACTGGATGGAGCAGGAGCAGGAACGCGGCATCACCATCACTTCGGCTGCGACCACCACTTTCTGGGAGCGCACCGAGGACGGTCAGACCGCCGATACTCCCAAGCACCGCCTGAACATCATCGACACCCCCGGCCACGTTGACTTCACCATCGAGGTTGAGCGTTCGTTGGCGGTTCTCGACGGTGCCGTCTGCGTTCTGGACGCAAACGCAGGTGTTGAGCCCCAGACCGAAACCGTGTGGCGTCAGGCTGACCGCTACAAAGTTCCGCGTATGGTTTTCGTCAACAAGATGGACAAGATCGGCGCAGACTTCTTCAACTGCGTTCGCATGATCGAAGACCGCACCGGCGCACGCGCTGTTCCGGTTGGTATTCCGATCGGCGCCGAGTCCGAGTTGGAAGGTCTGATCGACCTGGTCACCATGGAAGAGTGGCTGTGGCAGGGCGAAGATCTGGGCGCAAGCTGGATCAAAGCTCCGATCCGCGACAGCCTGAAAGACATGGCTGACGAGTGGCGCGGCAAGATGATCGAAGCGGCCGTCGAAATGGACGACGACGCGATGATGGAATACCTGGAAGGCAATGAGCCCGACGTTCCGACTCTGCGCGCCCTGTTGCGCAAAGGTACTCTGGACATCGCGTTCGTTCCGGTTCTGGGTGGTTCGGCGTTCAAGAACAAAGGTGTTCAGCCTCTGCTCAACGCTGTGATCGACTATCTGCCCAGCCCGCTGGACGTTGTTGATTACATGGGCTTCAAACCCGGCGACGAGGAAGAAGTTCGTGACATCGCACGTCGTGCAGACGACGAAATGGCCTTCTCGGGTCTGGCGTTCAAAATCATGAACGACCCCTTTGTTGGCTCGCTGACCTTCACTCGGATCTACTCGGGCACCATGAACAAGGGTGACTCGATCCTGAACTCGACCAAGGGTAAGAAAGAGCGCATCGGTCGTATGATGATGATGCACTCGAACAACCGGGAAGAGATCGAAGAAGCGTTTGCAGGCGACATCATCGCGCTGGCGGGTCTGAAAGACACCACCACCGGTGACACCCTGTGTGACGCGAAGGATCCGGTGGTTCTGGAAACCATGACCTTCCCCGATCCGGTGATCGAGATCGCGGTTGAGCCCAAAACCAAGGGCGACCAAGAGAAGATGTCCCAGGGTCTGGCCCGTCTGGCCGCCGAAGACCCGTCCTTCCGTGTTGAAACTGACCTGGAATCTGGTCAGACCATCATGAAGGGCATGGGCGAACTTCACCTGGACATCCTGGTTGACCGTCTGAAGCGCGAGTTCAAGGTTGAAGCGAACATCGGTGCTCCTCAGGTGGCCTATCGCGAAACCATCTCGATGCCGGTCGAGCACACCTACACCCACAAGAAACAGTCGGGTGGTTCGGGTCAGTTCGGTGAGGTTAAACTCGAGATCACTCCGACCGAGCCGGGCGAAGGCTACTCGTTCGAAAGCCGCATCGTTGGTGGTGCCGTTCCGAAGGAATACATCCCGGGTGTCGAAAAAGGCATCCAGTCGGTTATGGACAGCGGCCCTCTGGCTGGCTTCCCCGTGATCGACTTCAAGGTTGCCCTGCTGGACGGTAAGTTCCACGACGTTGACTCGAGCGTTCTGGCGTTCGAAATTGCAGCCCGTATGTGTATGCGTGAAGGCATGCGCAAAGCTGGCGCGAAACTGCTGGAGCCGATCATGAAGGTCGAAGTGATCACCCCGGAAGAATACACCGGCGGTATCATCGGCGACCTGACCTCGCGTCGTGGCCAGGTGTCTGGTCAGGAACCCCGCGGCAACGCGATCGCGATCGACGCGTTCGTTCCGCTGGCGAACATGTTTGGTTACATCAACACGCTGCGTTCGATGTCGTCGGGCCGTGCCCAGTTCACCATGCAGTTCGACCACTACGATCCGGTTCCGCAGAACATCTCGGACGAGATCCAGGCGAAATACGCATAACCAAAGATTTGAGGGAGCGTGGGTATCACGCTCCCTTCATTACCGAAAAAGGAGGCCATCATGGCAAAGGAAAAGTTTGAGCGTACAAAACCGCACGTCAACATCGGCACGATTGGCCACGTTGACCACGGCAAGACGACGCTGACCGCAGCGATCACCAAATATTTTGGT